>NZ_JAQQPT010000013.1:0-215846 GCF_036688725.1 Pseudomonas lactucae
AACTCGCCGCAGGTGCAAGCCATCCTGGTGACCTCCTGGGGCCCGAGCCACGAAGAGTTCGTGCTCGCCGCCATCGCCGCCGGCAAACCGGTGTTCTGTGAAAAACCCCTGGCCGTGACTGCCGAAGGCTGCCGCCGCATCGTCGAAGCCGAAGTGGCTTATGGCAAGCGCCTGGTGCAAGTGGGCTTCATGCGCCCATACGACGAAGGCTATCGCGCCCTCAAGGCGGTGATCGACAGTGGCCAGATCGGCGAGCCATTGATGCTGCACTGCGCGCACCGCAACCCGACGGTGGGCGAGAACTACAAGACCGACATGGCGATCACCGACACCCTGATCCACGAGCTGGACGTGCTGCGCTGGTTGCTCAATGACGACTACGTGTCGGTGCAGGTAGTGTTCCCGCGCAAGACCAGCAAGGCCCTGGCTCATCTGCGCGACCCGCAGATCGTGCTGCTGGAAACCGCCAAGGGCACGCGCATCGACGTGGAAGTGTTTGTGAACTGCCAGTATGGCTACGACATCCAGTGCGAAGTGGTGGGGGAGACCGGTATCGCCAAACTGCCGGAGCCTTCGCAGGTGCAACTGCGCAGCGGCGCGAAGTTGTCGAATGCGATTCTGATGGACTGGAAGGATCGGTTTATCGGCGCCTATGACGTGGAGCTGCAGGCGTTCATCGACAGCGTGCGGGCCGGCCAGGTCGGTGGGCCGTCGGCATGGGATGGGTTTGCGGCGGCGGTGGCGGCGGATGCGTGTATTGAAGCGCAGGGCAGTGAGCAGATCGTCAAGGTCAGCCTGCCGGATCGCCCGCACTTCTACGGCTGATCGCAAATCCACAGGTGGAATGCAGTCGGTGTGGGGAGGGGGCTTGCATCCCGATGGCGGTGGGTCAGATAAAGTTTTTTTGACTGACACACTGGCATCGGGGGGCAAGCCCTCTCCCACATTTGACTCGGTTTCCACTTCTAAGAAGGAGTGAGTTCATGCGAATCGGACTAGTCGGCTACGGCCATGGAGGGCGCTTCTTTCATGCGCCGCTGATTGCCACATTGCCGGGCGCGACGTTTGTCGGGGTCGTCACACGATCACCCGAACGTCGCCAGCAACTGGCAACCGATCATCCGGGTCTCCAGGCTTTTGACAGCATCGGCCAGATCGTCGAAGCCGGGGTCGACGCCCTGGTCATCTCCACCACCCTCAAGGGTCGCCCGGCGCTGGTGCTGGAAGCCATCGAACATGGCCTGGCGGTGGTCAGCGACAAACCGTTCGCCGCCAACGCCGAACAGGCCCAGGCGCTGATCACCGCCGCCGAGCGCTATGAAGTATTGCTGAGCGTCTATCAGAACCGGCGCTGGGATTCGGATTACCTGACCCTGCGCAAGCTGATCGACGCGGGCGCACTGGGCGTTGTCACCCGCTTCGAATCCCGTGTGGAACGCTACAGCCCGCAAGCCGTGGGCAATGCCAGCGGGGGCGGCTGGTTGCGCGACCTGGGCAGCCACTTGGTGGACCAGGCGCTGCAGTTGTTCGGCCCGGTGGACCGGGTGTTTGCGCAATTGCATTACACGGCCGAACATCCCAGCGTCGACCATGGTTTTTTCGTGTCGCTGACCCACGCCAACGGAGTGATCTCTCATCTCTGGGGCAATGCCCTGCAAAACAGCCAGGCGCCACGGTTTCGTGTCAGTGGCAGCGCTGGTTGTTACACGGTGGAGGGACTCGACGGCCAGGAGGAAGCGCTGCTGGCCGGTAAGTCGCCGAAGACCGAAGGCGATCATTGGGGCGCCGAGGAACACCGCCGCTGGGGCTGGTTCGAGCAAGGTTCGGAGCGCGAACGGGTGCCGTCGGAAAAAGGCTGCTGGATGCAGTTCTATCAGCAGTTGCAGGCCGCCGTGCAGGGGCAGGGCGCATTGCCGGTCAGTGCCTATGACGCGCTGGAAACCACGCGGATATTGGACGCCGCACGCCTTAGCGCCGAGCGTCAGCAGGTGGTTTCAACAAAAATAGAATAAAATTCTAAAACAAGTTGATATGGAAATTATTTTCCAATAAAGTCTTTTCCAGGTTGCATAAAGTACGTCTCGGGCTCGATCCGGACGACTCAACAAAAACAAGATCAAAAACAACCAGGTACCGTCAGATGAAAATCTTCAACGCTGTACTGCGAGTTTTACGCCCCGCCCACACGCCCCGCGATCTGCCCCGCGCCCGGCCGTTCTACTTCTCCTTCCTTAATGTGCTGTGCGTCGAAAACCAGGGCGCGCTGGTCTGCTGCATTCCCGGCGCACCGCTCGTCCGACTGCCTGCTGAGCTCTGATAAACGCAGCCTCTGATAAACGCAACGTCCAAAAAACCAACAAGAAAGTGGAGACAGACCGTTCATGAAGACCCCGATCCGTTTTACCGCGCTGGCCCTGTCCATGTTCCTGGCCAGCGGCGTTGCCTCGGCGGCCGACCTCAAGATAGGCGTGAGCATGTCCGCCTTCGATGACACCTTCCTCACCTACCTGCGCGAGGATATGGACAGGCAAGCCAAGTCCTACCCCAAGGGTGACGGCGTGCAGCTGCAGTTCGAAGACGCCCGCGCCGATGTGGTCAAGCAATTGAGCCAGGTCGAGAACTTTATCAGCCAGAAAGTCGACGCCATCATCGTCAACCCGGTGGACACTGCGTCGACCGCGAACATCATCAAGGCAGCCACCGCGGCGAAAATCCCGTTGGTGTTCGTCAACCGTCGCCCTGACCAGAAAGACTTGCCCAAGGACGTTGTCGCTGTAGTCTCCGATGACGTTGAGGCCGGCAAGCTGCAGATGCAGTACATCGCCGAAAAACTCGGCGGCAAGGGCAAGATCGTGATCCTGCTGGGTGACTTGGCGAACAACTCCACCACCAACCGCACCAAAGGCGTCAAGGAAGTCCTGGCCAAATACCCCGACATCAAGATCGAGCAGGAGCAGACCGGTATCTGGCTGCGCGACAGGGGCATGACCTTGGTCAACGACTGGCTGACCCAGGGCCGCGACTTCAACGCAGTGTTGGCCAACAACGATGAGATGGCGATCGGCGCGGCCATGGCGCTGAAATCGGCCGGTAAGAAAGACGTACTGATCGCCGGTGTCGATGGTACGCCGGACGGCTTGAACGCGATCACCAAGGGCGATATGACGGTGTCGGCTTTCCAGGATGCCAAGGGCCAGGCGGACAAGTCGGTCGACGCCGCGCGCAAGATGGCCAGGAACGAACCGGTCGAGCAGAACGTGGTGATCCCGTTCCAACTGATCACGCCGGACAACGTCAAAGATTTCAAATAGTCCCGGCATAAATAGCCCCGACATAACAACAATAAGCGGCAGGGCGGTCGTGCCCGCCCTGCCGATGGAGTACCTCTCTATGCTCGCTCAAGCCGCTGTTTCACCGCCTCCCGGTAGCCAGCCGTTGCCGCTGGACGAACCCTACCTGTTGGAAATCGTCAACATCAGCAAAGGCTTTCCGGGCGTCGTGGCCCTGGCCGACGTGCAACTGCGCGTGCGCCCCGGCACCGTGCTGGCACTGATGGGCGAGAACGGTGCGGGCAAGTCGACCTTGATGAAAATCATCGCCGGCATCTACCAGCCCGACGCCGGCGAAATACGCCTGCGTGGCAAGCCCATCGTGTTTGAAACGCCGCTGGCGGCGCAAAAGGCCGGGATCGCGATGATCCATCAGGAGCTCAACCTGATGCCGCACATGAGCATCGCCGAGAATATCTGGATCGGCCGCGAGCAGCTCAACAGCCTGCACATGGTCAACCACCGTGAAATGCACCGCTGCACCGCCGAGTTGCTGGCGCGCCTGCGCATCAACCTCGACCCGGAAGAACAGGTTGGCAACCTGAGCATCGCCGAGCGGCAGATGGTCGAGATTGCCAAGGCGGTGTCCTACGACTCCGACATCCTGATCATGGATGAACCCACGTCGGCGATTACCGAGAAGGAAGTCGCCCACCTGTTTTCGATCATTGCCGACCTCAAGTCCCAGGGCAAAGGCATTGTCTACATCACCCACAAAATGAACGAAGTGTTCGCCATCGCCGATGAAGTGGCGGTGTTCCGTGACGGTCACTACATCGGCCTGCAACGCGCCGACAGCATGAACAGTGACAGCCTGATCTCGATGATGGTGGGCCGTGAGCTGAGCCAGCTGTTTCCGGTGCGCGAGACGCCGATTGGCGAGCTGTTGCTGTCGGTGCGCGACCTGCGCCTGGACGGGGTGTTCAAAGACGTGTCGTTCGACCTGCACGCCGGCGAGATCCTCGGTATCGCCGGGTTGATGGGCTCGGGCCGCACCAACGTGGCGGAAACCATTTTTGGCATCACCCCAAGCGACGGCGGGCAGATCATCCTGGATGGCGAGGCGGTGCGCATCAGCGACCCGCACATGGCCATCGAGAAAGGTTTCGCGCTATTGACCGAGGACCGCAAGCTCAGCGGCCTGTTCCCGTGCCTGTCGGTGCTGGAAAACATGGAAATGGCCGTACTGCCGCACTATTCGGGCAATGGTTTCATCCAGCAGAAAGCCCTGCGCGCACTGTGTGAAGACATGTGCAAGAAGCTGCGAGTGAAAACGCCGTCCCTGGAGCAGTGCATCGACACCTTGTCCGGCGGGAACCAGCAGAAAGCCTTGCTGGCCCGCTGGTTGATGACCAACCCACGCTTGTTGATCCTGGACGAGCCCACTCGCGGCATCGATGTGGGCGCCAAGGCCGAGATCTATCGCTTGATCTCCTTCCTCGCCAGCGAAGGCATGGCGGTGATCATGATTTCCTCGGAGCTGCCTGAAGTGCTGGGCATGAGCGACCGAGTGATGGTGATGCACGAAGGCGAACTGATGGGCACCCTGGACCGTGCGGATGCGACCCAGGAAAAAGTCATGCAACTGGCCTCCGGTATGACCGCGGTCCACTGACGAACAGCCGCGCGGGCCTGCGGTTGGTCCGTGCCACAGAATAAGAAGGTGATTGGCTATGAACGCAATAACAGACAACAAGCCTGCCACGGCACCGGTCAAGCACCGGCGGCGACTGCCGACCGAACTGAGCATCTTCCTGGTGCTGATCGGCATCGGCCTGGTGTTTGAGGTGTTCGGCTGGATCGTGCGGGACCAGAGCTTCTTGATGAACTCCCAGCGCCTGGTGCTGATGATCCTGCAAGTGTCGATCATCGGCCTGCTGGCGATTGGCGTGACCCAGGTGATCATTACCACCGGTATCGACTTGTCGTCCGGCTCGGTACTGGCGCTGTCGGCGATGATTGCTGCGAGTCTGGCGCAGACGTCCGATTTTTCCCGGGCGGTATTCCCCAGCCTGACGGACTTGCCTGTGTGGATTCCGGTGGCCATGGGCCTGGGTGTGGGACTGCTGGCGGGGGCGATCAATGGCAGTATCATTGCCGTCACCGGTATTCCGCCCTTTATTGCCACCTTAGGCATGATGGTCTCGGCCCGTGGCCTGGCGCGTTATTACACCGAAGGCCAGCCGGTGAGCATGCTTTCGGATTCGTACACCGCCATCGGCCATGGTGCGATGCCGGTGATCATCTTCCTGGTAGTGGCGGTGATCTTCCATATCGCCCTGCGCTACACCAAGTATGGCAAGTACACCTATGCCATCGGCGGCAATATGCAGGCCGCGCGCACGTCGGGGATCAACGTCAAGCGCCACCTGATCATCGTCTACAGCATCGCGGGTCTTCTGGCCGGCCTGGCCGGTGTGGTGGCCTCGGCACGCGCTGCGACCGGCCAGGCCGGCATGGGCATGTCGTACGAGCTGGATGCGATTGCGGCGGCGGTGATCGGCGGCACCAGCCTGGCAGGCGGGGTAGGGCGCATCACCGGCACCGTGATCGGTGCGTTGATCCTGGGCGTGATGGCCAGCGGGTTTACCTTTGTCGGGGTGGATGCGTATATCCAGGACATCATCAAGGGTTTGATCATTGTGGTGGCGGTGGTGATCGACCAATACCGCAACAAGCGCAAGCTCAAGCGCTGAACCTCAAACTGCAAGCTGCAAGTCCGATTAGCTCTACAGCTTGTCGCTTGCAGCTTGCGGCTTATAGCTGCTCTACGAACTTTCCTGCTATAAACGCACTCCGATAGCCATTCGCCAAGCCCGTCCTGGTGCCTTTGGGGGTTATATCGGAAAAAATGCCTGTCTTTTCAGTTGCTGCGCCCTCAAGTCGGCCTTAGACTGCCGCCCCTCGTAAATTGAGTGCCGGGTGGCGCTTGGAATGGATGGCGCCCTTCCGAGACCTGCAGAGGTCGGCCGGAACGCTCCCTTATTCGCCTTAATGCACGTATTTTTTATAGAGAAATCAATGACAAAGGAAAAGTTGCTGGCCATGCCGGCGGATGACTACATGAATGCCGAACAGCACGCTTTTTTCGAGAAGTTGCTGCAAGACATGAAAGTGGAACACCACGAGCGCATTGAACAGAACCGTATCGCCATTGAAAGCCTGGACACCCCGGCTGACCCGGCTGACGCCGCTTCCGTGGAAGAAGAGCGCACCTGGCTGGTAAACGCTATCGATCGCGACCAGCGCATGCTGCCGCAGCTTGAGCGCGCCCTGGAGCGCATCAAGGAAGATTCCTTTGGCTGGTGTGATGACAGCGGCGAGCCTATCGGCCTCAAGCGCCTGCTGATCAGCCCTACCACCAAGTACTGCATCGAGGCGCAAGAGCGCCACGAGCAGATCGACAAGCACCAGCGCCAAGCCTGATGCGCTGAAGCCGGGGGATTGCCATGCGATCCCCCGCAGAGGCACGCGTTACACCCTGCGTCTATTATTGATCTGCCGCACGCTACCCCACTAAAGGCCCATAGATAATGGCCTGATAGTGGCGTTTAATGCAGAGACAATAATCACAAACAGCGGAGTAACGACGATGGCTGGAGACGCAACGCTGATGGGCGCAGCCGTGCCGCCGCGAACGGTGACGCGCGCAATGTCTGGCTGGTGGGTGCCACTCTTGCAAAGCATCGCCCTGGTGCTGGTACTTCTGGGCCTGGCATTCGCCAACCTGCCGCTCTACCTCTGCCTGCCACTGGCTGTGCTGGTCATCTGGCTGCCTCGCCTGAAAACGTCCAGGCCGGTGATAGCCGAGTCGGTGGCGAGCGATGCGATTGGCGAGCTGACCCGCGACCTGTCCTATACCACCAGCCATAATGCGCTCTCTGCCGCTGGCGTGGCCTATTCGGTCAAGCAACTGGCCGCCCGTGTGCAGTCGCAATTGGGCGCGGCCAAGCAGATTGTCAGCAGCGCCGAGGTGATGATCAGCACCGAGCAAGTCACTTCGCAGTTGAGCCGCCAGGCCCTGGGCGCCGCCAGCCAGGCCAATCAGCGCAGCACCGAAGGCCGTGAAGTGTTGGCCCAATCCATCATACGCATGCACCAGCTCAGCCAGCGCGCGAATGCCAGCCGTGAGCTGATCGAGGCCTTGAGCCTGCGCAGTGAAGAAATCCAGCGCGTGACCCTGGTTATCCAGTCCATTGCCAGCCAGACCAATCTGCTGGCGCTTAACGCGGCGATCGAGGCGGCGCGCGCCGGTGAGCATGGACGAGGGTTCGCGGTGGTCGCCGACGAGGTGCGCGGGTTGGCCGGTCGTACGGCCACGGCCACCGATGAAGTCGGCGTGATGGTGGCGGATATCCAGCAACGCACGGCTCAGGTGGTAGAGCAGATTCGCCAGCTGTCGGCGGACTTGCACACCGGCGTCGAACAAGTGGAGCACGCCGGCGAGCAGTTGCACAGCATCGCCAGCCTGGCGGCGGATGTGGAAGGGCAGGTCAACGAGATCGCCCAGGGCACCGATACCAACCGCGCCCAACTCGACAGCCTGTTCCATGCGGTGGAACAGATGCGCAGCGACCTGGACGTGAGCGACCAGCAAACCCGGCAGTTGGCCGACGCCGCGGTGCAAATGGAAGGCCAGGCCGAAACCATCAGCGAACGCCTGGCGCAGGTTGGGCTGGATGACTATCACCAACGGGTCTACGACCTGGCGCGCGAGGGCGCGCAGCGTATTGCCGTACAGTTCGAAACCGATGTGCAGCACAACCGCATCAGCCTGGATGACTTGTTCGACCGCAGCTACACGCCGATTCCCAATACCAGCCCGAGTAAATACCACACGCGCTTTGACGGTTACACCGACCAGGTGTTGCCGGCGATCCAGGAGGCGCTGCTACCGCGTCACGAGGGCCTGGTGTTTGCCATTGCCTGTACGCCGCAAGGGTACGTGCCGACGCACAACCAGGCGTTCTCCCAAGCGCTGACCGGCGATGCCCAGGTCGATGCCGTACAGAACCGTACCAAACGCAAGTTCGACGACCGTACAGGGATTCGCTGCGGCAGCCATCAACAAGCGGTTTTGTTACAAACCTACACCCGCGATACGGGCGAGTTGATGCACGATTTGTCGGTGCCGATCATGGTAAATGGCCGGCACTGGGGCGGTTTGCGCCTCGGGTACAAGCCGCAAGCCGCCAAGGGCGTCAGGCCTGAGCAGGCTCGTGCAGCAGGGCGTTGAGGTCGTCGACCGCCGGCGCCCATTCTGCATCAACATGCAATTGCTCCCTGAGGAAACTCGCCTGCTGTTCACTCCAGAATGGCGCGTCGCTCAGCTTTATATCGTCGGGTAGACGGTGCTCTGCGGTGAAGCGTTCGATCCCTTCCTGGCTCGAATCCAGGCCCAGTTGATCGAAGAGGGTTTCCAGTGTTGGGGTCGTGGTGTCCATCGGTTTCTCCATGCGGGCGGCTCATCGTTATGCATGGGAGGCTTCTGGCACGCGGGAGTTCGATCGGATTCTCAGGAGGTCAGCGCGCCCGCGTCCACGGCGGTCTTGAGGGCAAGGGCGGATTCTCTTCCGGCGATAGCGGCGGTGTCCAGGGTCTTGAACCAACGGTCTTTTTCCACCTGGTGCGTCGTGACAGTTGTCAGCGGTGGCTTGGCGCGCATTACGATCACCGCTTGAAACTCTCCGTCTACTTCCCTTGCGTCGCCATGGATGAAAAATTCGCCAATATCAAATTCCGTCACGTATCGCCTTCCCTTCGAGGTAACCAACTGCACTGATGAAACCTGACCCGCACGGGGCAAACTTCAATGGACGGGCCAGTATGGCAGTTGTTGACGGGTGGCGGCGCAGTTAACTTATCCAGGTGACGAAACGATCCCGTCGTGCAGGGAGGCTTCCAGTCGCTTGGCCAATTCGCAGGCTTGGCTATGGTCGCTGCGAAAGCCTCTGATTCTCCCGCTGGTCACTTCACGGATGTGAAAAAAATTCCTGCCGGCAGGTACAACTTGGTAAAGAATGGCAGGGGAGTACCCGTCGGGACTGTGCAAGCAGTAGTATTGGGCGTGTTGCATGGTCAGCTCCTGTTGATCGATCCTGTTGACCGCCAGCAGCGTTACAGGTGGTTTTAACCCGTGTTGCTGTTTTAGTATGGTCGTCGGCGGCCGGCATCTGGTTCCACACCAAGGTGTTTTCGTTTGTACGGGCTGTCGGAAACTGCGTTTTTAATGGGGTTATTCTCTGAAGCGGGTCGACCGGTATTCTCTGGTTAGTGAACCTGTGATTTCCTGTGACGCCTGATGACCCGGTACGCGGCCTATCCTGAATGCCGGTGCCGGCTGCAGTGCGCAACAGCGCAATCTTCTTCGGTTTTTTCAATGTGTGTTGCGTAAGCGTGCCGCGATGGCCGTTTTTTTGTGCTGCCCGCTCCGGCGGACGGCGCTTTTTTAGAAGTGGGGGCGTTTCCTTGGCAGTCAGTAATCTGGATATGCACGCATTGTTCGTGCTGGGTGATTTGCGCGCAAAGTTGGTCAAGCAGTTTCAGTCCCGTTTCGTTTACATCACTGAGCAGACGCCGGAAGGCATCTACATCGCTGAAATCGATACCGAAGCGGCGATGGTGGTGGATGACAAACCGCGCTTGGAACTCAAGGTGGGCGATCATTTTCGCGCGGCCGTGTTGCCCAGTCGCGAAGGTGGCAAGTTCGAACTCAAGTTTCGCGAGATCAAGTTGACGGTGTACGGCTTGGGCGACTATGCCTTCGTTTCTTCTGCCGAAGGCCAGGGCATCGTGTTCAAGGAAGGCCACAGTGTGATGCTGGTGTTTGCCGCCAACGAACAGTTGCAGGAAGGCCTGACCAAGACGCTCAAGGCTGTGACCGGCAAGGCCGCCAAGTGGCGCAAGGGCGAGCTGGTAACGTTCAAGGCCAGCGAATAAGCAACCCATACCCAGAACATCCGTTATCTCCCGGAACCTCTACTACAGTTGAGTTGACTTAACTATTCAGAGGCTTCGCATTGTCGGCAAAGCCGTCCGTTGTTTGCTGCGATACTGCGAGGTGCCTGGGACATGAAAGGATTGAAAACGCTGTTGGCTGCGTCTTTGACGGCTTTGAGTCTGTCAATCGCCTCACTGCCGGTTTCAGCGGCGCAAGCGCCGGTGCATTTTGCCGACTTGAACTGGGAAAGCGGCAGCCTGATCACTGAAATACTGCGGGTGATTGTCGAGAAAGGCTACGACCTGCCCACCGACACCTTGCCCGGCACCACCATCACCCTGGAAACCGCCCTGGCCAAGAACGACATCCAGGTGATCGGCGAAGAATGGGCCGGCCGCAGCCCGGTATGGGTCAAGGCCGAGGCCGAAGGCAAGGTGGTGGGGTTGGGCGATACGGTCAAAGGCGCAACCGAAGGCTGGTGGGTGCCGGAGTACGTGGTCAAGGGCGATGCCGCCAAAGGCATCAAGCCGCTGGCGCCGGACCTTGCGAGCGTGAAAGACCTGGCGCGTTACAAGGATGTGTTCAAGGACCCTGAATCCCCGGGCAAAGGGCGCTTTCTCAACAGCCCCATCGGCTGGACCTCGGAAGTGGTCAACAAACAGAAACTCAAGGCGTATGGCCTGGAGGACAGCTACGTGAACTTCCGCAGCGGTTCGGGGGCGGCGCTGGATGCCGAAATCGCCTCGTCGATCCGTCGCGGCAAGCCGGTGTTGTTTTACTATTGGTCGCCAACGCCCTTGATGGGACGCTACAAGTTGATCCAACTGCAAGAGCCACCCTTTGATGCCGAAGCCTGGAAAACCCTGACGGATGCGGATAATCCTGATCCCAAGCCGACAAGGTCGTTGGCGTCCAAGTTGAGTATCGGCGTGTCCACGCCGTTCCAGAAAGAACACCCGCAGATCGCGGCATTCTTTGAAAAGGTCGAGTTTCCGATCGAACCGTTGAACAAAGCCCTGGCGACCATGAGCGAGAACCATACCCCGGCTCGAGAGGTGGCCCAGGCGTTCATGAAAGAGCATCCCGAGGTGTGGAAAGCGTGGTTAACCGAGGATGTGGCAGTGAAGGTTGAAGCGAGTCTGAAGTAACCTCAGGCTTACTCTCAGGTCGAATTGTGGGAGCAGTGGCGCGACGATTCGATTTGCGCTCGAACGCATTGCTACGGATTACCTTTAGCGTGAGCAATCTCCCACAGGTGGTTCGCATTTTCAGGCTAGGAACTGCGGGTGATACACCGTGTGCCGACGAAATGCCTGCAAAAAATCCCCTGGCGACTATCCTATTTCGGACTTTTCCAGGGAGAGCCTGCCATGAGCTTTGTCATCGCACGATGGATCGTCGGCATTTTTACCGGCATCAGCATGGTCCACCTGTACTGGGCCGCCGGCGGCAAACTCGGCAGCCTCGCCGCCATCCCCCAACTACCCGGTGAGTTCGCCAGCGGGCCACGCCCGGCGTTCAAACCTTCGGCTCTGGGCACTTTTTTAGTGGCGATGGGGCTGGTGACGATAGCGCTGCTGGTGTGCCTGCGTGCCGGGCTGTACTTCCCGCCGGTGTCCCATCGGGCATTGCAGTGGGGGATCAGCGCGATTGCCGTGGTGATGTTTGCCAGGGCAATTGGGGATTCGGAGTTGGTGGGTTTCTTCAAAAAGGTCGGCGGCTCGCGGTTTGCGCGGCTGGATACGTGGTTTTATTCGCCTTTGTGCCTGGTGTTGGGGGCGGGGTTGTTGGTGGTGGCGTGGAGTTGAGCTGCGTTTAGATAGCTGTAGGGTAGAGCCGAATTTTTGTTGTGCTGACTTCGACAAAGCCGGATTTGTTGGGTAACGGCTTATCAAGTTCAATGAGGATTATTGAGTTGCCGAGGCGTAGCGCTTTGAACTCATCGTCTGTGCTCTCAATGAGCTCGGCTATTATTCGAGTGACACTGTCTAGTGTGGAAATAGAAGGCGTTCTGTCTGATGAAAGCATGATGTTTGTTTGCCAGGAAAAAACTTCATCCATATCCAGTTCGACATCCAGGTCCTCTCCGATGTTCGGAGCCAAACCGTCCCATTGAGCTATTCCATCGCCAAGTAATGAATGAAACGTTACGTGTAATGCGTTCTGGTGTTCATGTATATGGGTTATTTGTATTTTCATAGGCGGGCTGGTGTGGCGTATGGTCTCGGCAAAGACCGGCAGTAGATCCAGAAGTTAGTGTGTTCTTGGTGGCGGTACGGGAACGCTCTATATGACTCAAGCCGCATTCTCAAGTGCGAAGTGAATATGGGTCAAGTTTTCATTCTGATAAAAGTTTTGCGAAATCCAATTGGCCTTCAAATGAAATGCATGCAATCCATGTCAATGATTTGGAAGTTATATAGGTGTGTTGCGGTATTTCTGAGAAAATCCTGAGTGTTTTTTCTAGGTGTTCTGTATTCGTGCAGTAAGCCTAGTCACAGAACGAGTCACTCAAAATAATTATCGTGTCGTCGGCTACTTTTTGGATTTCATTGGACAGTCGTGAAAATGCCAAATCTTGAAGTTCGTGTCCGAAGTTAATGGATTTTTTTAATTTTGTCCAAGAAATTTTGCTTCCTGAAGATGGTATCTTTTCATTGATTTCTCTGACTATGGATGTGTGATCGCTTGGATGTAGAGTAGTAAACTGAATGCCGTGGAATCTAAGCTCCGTAGTTAGTTTTTCATCGAAATAGCTCATTTTTTTTGCGAACCTTTTAGTCGGTTGAAATACGGTTTTCGGGCTGGCATCAAAGATATAGTGTGGTCCTTTTTTCTTTGCGCACCGTACATTTATATGGGCGCCACTTCTATCATGTTCAATGCGGTATCCGGTTTTACCATCAGCGGTCTGCATCCCAACTGGTTCCCCTTTGCGTGGGCCGAATCTTCCCGGTGTTGGCTTTTCTGCACGAAAGTTATTTTCAAGCAGCCAATCCAATGCTTTATTTACTGCCTGTTCATATGTTGACGACGAATAGAGTCGCTAGTTTCTGGTGCTTTTTGCTCATGCTTTTTCGCTAGCGCTTTGTCTGGTTGTCCGGGGCACCTCCCAGATACGCAAGTTAATCCCAGCGGATCTATACATCCCGTAGGATTGGGCGCGTATTGGTATGTATTAATCCCACCCGCCAGCTTCACCGGGTCCGGCGTCAGGTAACGACCAATATCCGGAACGTAGTAGCGATGGCGGTTGTAGTGCAGTCCACTTTCCGGGTCGAAGTATTGGCGCTTGGAAGCGCAGCGGGTTGTCGGCTTTTTATCTGGCCGGGCGGCAGTGCATCCAGCCACAGCATTGCCGTGCGCGCCAGCAGGAACAACGCCGCCTCGTCACTGGTCAGCAACATCGCCTGTTCCATGACCTTGGCGCATCGGTGGCGATTTGCGCCAACTTGGCTGTCTGATCGCCGAGCTGTTCGACTTACTTCAGCGGGTTTTCAAGGATCGCCTGCACCAGCTTGATGCTGTCCCACACGTCCATGATCGCGGCCCAACTGCCCGTCAGGCTCTGATGAAAGCCATTCAACTCATGTTCGATAGAGGCAATGTGGGCGGCGTGGGTCATCCGTGACGTCTCGGCAGGGGGCAAGGCGTCGGAGTCTGCCGCAGCAAAAAGCGGCTGGATGAACGGTTGGGAAAATCAGAATGGGCTGACCAGAGTCAGAGAAAAAGCGCGCAAACCCAGTTCAAAGGGCTACGCAAAAAAGCGACTCAACTGATTGCAGCAAGACGTGAAAGAGCAATTCTGGATAGCGCCGGCCCCAGTGTGAGCCAGTTCGCTCGCCACCGGTTCAGCTATGCTGATAAGGCAATTTAATGGCCCCTTTGTAACAAAAACCTCGCCAGAATCGCGTTTATTTTCAGGTGGTTAGGTAGGGATGCAAATGCGCACTGTTGGAATCATGCTGATCGCCTGTTCTCTGGCCGGTGGCGCGGCGGCCGTGCAGGCACGGGAGCTGCGCGAGGGTGACAAGTACATGTGCAGTTGGGGCGCTGGCACCGCCGCCAGGGCGCAGGAACTCAAGTTGTCGGGGGTGTCGCTGTACGCCGCGCGGCAGAAGATCCAGACCATCAAGTTCAACAAATCGTGGATGCGCATGATGGCGATGGGCATCACCGAGCAGACCTATGACAGTCGCTCACGCCTTAAACCCGAGGCGATTCGCCAGAGCTTCTATCAGGACTGCGTGCGCTACAAAGTGGCGCGTAAATAATCCTTGGCACTTATTTCAATAACCCTTTTTTATAAAAGGAATTAGCCATGGAAGTCGCACCAAAAAGTGGCACTTTTATTCATTGCCACCTTAAAAAACATGTGGTTATTGAAGGGCTTACGACACTATCAATCCGACGAAAGGATTAAAATAATCTTGTTACACGTTTTTACAGTCGTTACTATAGCCGGGCGTTCACCTCCCACGGTTTATGCATTTTTAAATCCCAAGTTTCCATCAGCTACTTGGGATTTTTTTTGCCTGCGATTTGGCCTCGACTTCAAATGTTACTGTGGATACACGCCATCAAACGTGGGCCGTGGCGGCGGGCGAGAGGGTGTCGGTTGCGCCGTAATAGCGCCAGCAGCAATGCCGATGCTCGGGCACGATTACGCAGCCACTGAGGCTGACAATCAACAGGGCGGCGACCAGCATGGATATGCGACGGGACATGATGTTTCCTCATGGTGTGTGCGGCGTTAAACCTTGAACGCCGCCACACGCGCAAATCCGTCGCGATCCTTTCAAACATTTCATCAAGTCTCGCCAAACCCCGCGCGATACTGCCCTTCGACCCGAGTCTGAAAAAATCGGCGCGACTCGCGACGGATTTTTCGACACCCGCCGTTCAACCCATCAGCAGCGTGTATTCGCACGCCGATGAAGGAGTTGCCATGAGCCCACTGGCCAAATTGCGCTGTGCCTTGTTTGCCCCGTTGGCGTTTGCCGCGTTCGTCAGCACGCCGGCCTTTGCCCAGACCGAAGTCATCATCCGTGAGGCACCGCCGCCGCAGCGCGTGGAGATGGTTCCGGTCGAGCGGCCAGGCTACGCCTGGGACCGCGGGCACTGGCGTTGGGAAGGACGCGGCTACGCGTGGGTGCCGGGTCACTGGCAGCCAGTGATGCGTAATGCGCGCTGGGAACCCGGCCATTGGGAAGCCCACGGCCCCAATTGGTACTGGCGTGAAGGGCACTGGATCCGCTGATTTTCTGGAATCGCCCGATTGAAAGACACTGATCCGGACGTTGAATTGCTGGCGCGTATCGGCAATAACGAACCTGCCGCCGTCAACGAAATGGTGAGGCGCAAGCTTCCGCGTTTGCTGGCGCTCGCCAGCCGCTTGTTGGGCGATGCCGACGAGGCCAGGGATGTCGCTCAGGAGAGCTTTTTGCGTATCTGGCGTCACGCCGCCCGTTGGCGCAGTGGCGAAGCGCGGTTCGATACCTGGTTGCACCGCGTGGCGCTCAACTTGTGTCATGACCGCTTGCGTCGGCGCAAGGAACGCCCTTTGGATGAGTACGACCTGCTTGAGCTGGCGGACAGTGCGCCGTCCGCCGATGAGCAACTCGACACCGCCCAGCGCAATGCACGCGTGGCCGCCGCGTTGGCGGCGTTGCCCGAGCGTCAGCGCGAAGCCATTGTGTTGCAGTACTACCAGGAGCTGTCGAACATCGACGCCGCGGCCCTGATGAACATCAGCGTCGAAGCGCTGGAGAGCCTGCTGTCGCGGGCCCGGCGCCAGTTGCGCAGCCAACTTGCCGACACACCCGGGCTTGCCCGCCCAGGAAGGGGAAAACCATGACTTCTGAACGATTTGCTTATCTGGCCGATGCCTACGGCGCTGACCTGCGGCGTTGGCCTGCCGCAGAACAGCGCTCGGCTCAAGCGCTGTTGGACGCGGGTAACGTGCAGGCGCGCAATGCGTTGGCCGCGGCCGGTTGGCTTGATACGCAACTGGACAGCCATCAAATATTCACCGACCCGGCGCTGGTTCGGCAGATACGTCAGTCAGCACCCAGACCGGCATCTTTCTGGTCGCGCTACGCCAATTGGCTGTCGCCCGCGGGGCTGGTGGGCGTGGGCGTTGCCGGTATCGTCACGGGCATGCTGGTGGCGTCCATGAGCGTGCCGCTGCCGATGGTGTCGTCCGAGGTGTTGCCCAGCGTCTTCGATCAAGGCGACGCGCAGGTCATCTTCAGCGTCAACGCCGAGGAAACCGAGCAATGACCCCCAGATCCCTAAAACCGTGGTTGCTTGTTTCGGTACTGCTCAACGTGTTTTTGATCGGCGGGGTAGGCGGTGGGCTTTATCACTGGATGGCCCGGGCCACACCGGCTGAAGCCATGGTCAACCAGCACGGCCTGCGCCAGGCCATGGTCAAGTTGTCGCCGGAACGGCGCAAGGAGTTACGTCAACTGCTGCGCCACAATCGCGCCGACAGCCAGCCACTGGTGTTGGCTGGCCGCGAGGCACGCATGGGGGTGATCAAGCAACTGCAAGCGCCCACGCTGGATCGCGATGTACTGGTGGCCGAACTGGCCAAGGCGCGGGAAGCCGACACGGCGCTCAGGGCGCTGGTGGACACGACGTTGGCGCAGTTTGCCAGTGAGTTACCACGAGATGAGCGGCAAAAGCTGGTGGAGGCCTTGTATTTACGGGGTGCGGAACGTGCTCATCGCGTTGGCGATGAATAAGCCGTGACGAACGGCAGAAAACGAAGGGGCGAAACCAGAGGGACGGGCGAGGGCAGAGCTAAAGGCGCCGTAGAAAAGACCTGACGATATGCCGGGTGGCGTCGGTGGTGTCCAATTGGTCCAGGGCCTCATAGGCGTACCACTGGCAATCGACGATCTCATTGCAAGGGCGCGCCTCGTCGATATTCACGACCGACGCTTCGAATACATGGTGCAGCGTGTCGCGCGCCTTGAGTTCCTGCAGATAGAGCAACCCGTCCACGTTCAACCCGGTTTCTTCTTCCAGCTCGCGTTCGGCGGCGCCCACCGGGCGTTCGTCGCGTTCGACCTTGCCGCCCGGCAAAGCCCATTTTGACCGGGCCTTGCGCACGAAAAGGATGTGCCCCTCGTGTTCGCAAATGACCGTTGCTCTGATTTTCATCGTTTGTGCTCCCGCAGCGGGATGAATGTCACAAAAGTGTAATGCAATTGTCATGCTAAGTGGTTATGGCGCGTGGCCGTGGGTACGTGGATACTGCCCGACTGATGAAAAAGCACGAGGACAAAGGATGAACACCATACGCTGGGGCATGATCGGCTGTGGCAGTGTCACTGAGTTGAAGAGTGGACCCGCTTTCTATAAAGCGCCAGGTTCGGCGCTGGTGGCGGTGATGGGGCGTCGCGAGGCGGCGGTGCGCGATTATGCGACACGGCATGGCATCGCGCGTTTCTACACCGACGCCCAGGCGTTGATCAACGACCCCGAAGTGGACGCGGTGTACATCGCCACACCACCCGACAGTCACCTGGAATACAGCCTGATGGTGGCGGCGGCGGGCAAACATTGCTGTGTCGAGAAGCCCATGGCGTTGAATGCCGAGCAGAGTGCGTTGATGCAGCGCACCTTTGAGCGCGCCGGGTTACACCTGTTTGTTTCCTACTACCGGCGTTCGTTGCCGCGCTTCCAACAGGTGCGCGATTGGCTGAGGGACGGGCGCATCGGCGAGTTGCGTCACCTTACCTGGGCCTTCTGCAAGCCGCCGGGTGCCGAGGACGCCAGCGCGGCCAACTGGCGCACCGACCCGCTGGTCGCCGGCGGTGGCTACTTTGCCGACCTGGCCAGCCATGGCTTTGACCTGTTCCAGTACCTGGCCGGGGATATCATCGAAGTCTCAGGTTTCACTGCGCACCAGGCCGGGCGTTATGCGGCTGAAGACGCAGTGACGGCGTGCTGGACCTTCAGTTCGGGGGCCTTGGGCATGGGCTGCTGGAACTTTGTCGCGGACCGGCGCGAGGACAAGGTCGAGCTGATCGGCAGCACGGGTCGCATAACGTTTGCAGTCTTCGAAGACCAGCCCCTGCGCCTTGAAGGCGAGGTCAGCGAAGTGCTGGAAGTGCCGTGTCACGCGCATATCCAGTGGCACCACGTGGTGGCGATGAACGCACATATTCGTGGCGAATCCGAGCATCCTTCGTTGGCGATCGAGGCGTTGAAGACCGACCGGATCCTGGACAAGGTGCTGCAACGTAACCCTAATCATCCTGGGTAGTCCTGTCGGATTGGGCAGTTGCCCGCGCAGCGTCAAGGCAGCATCGCGACACGGTAGCGCTCGTCAAAATTTTCGGCCAATTGCGCCAGGGTCACCTTGCCCAGGCGCTTCAACAGCAGCGCCTGGGCCTGTTCGAAAGCGTCCGTGAGCGCGGCATTCACGGCTTGCTCCACCAGGCATTGCGGATGGTCGGTGGACAGGCCGATGGCAAATATCGATGGCGTCCCCAGGGCGTTGTGAATGTCCAGCAAGGTAATTTCACTCAGGGGCTTACCCAGGCTCCAGCCGCCCTGATGGCCTTTTTCCGACCGTACGTAGCCTTTTTCCTTGAGCAGCCCGAGCGTGCGCCGCACCACCACCGGGTTGGTGCCGAGCATCTGGGCGATGGTCTCCGAGGTGGCGCGCTCCTCATGGCGGCCCATGTGGATCAGCACATGCAGCATGCGCGAAAGGCGGGTGTCGTTTCTCATCTATAAACCTCGTGTTTAAGCTCACGAAAAGTATCGTTTGTAATCTGAAAAGTTACGAGATACTTGACGCGATATTTTTATGTAACTTATGGTGTGTCGTGAAAGCGTGCGGATGACCGGACGCGCCTGATACGGGACCATTTTTATGCGACATGACGTGATTATCGTGGGTGGCAGCTACGCCGGCCTGTCTGCGGGCCTGCAACTGGCGCGAGCGCGGCGCACGGTGCTGGTGATTGATTCGGGGCTGCGACGCAACCGGTTTGCCACTACCTCCCACGGCTTTCTCGGCCAGGATGGGCAGCCGCCGCAGGTGATTGCCGCCGAAGGGCGCAGCCAGTTGATGGAATATCCGACGGTCACCTGGGTGCAGGACAGCGTGGTCCAGGCGAGCCAACAGCCGGGCGGGTTCAGTGTGCGTACCCAGTGCAACGGCGAATTCCAGGCCACCTGCCTGATCCTTGCCACGGGTGTGGTCGACGAACTACCCGCCATCCCGGGCTTGCAAGAGCGTTGGGGCCAGCGCGTGTTCCATTGCCCTTACTGCCACGGTTATGAGTTGGACCTGGGCCGCATCGGTGTACTGGCCACCTCATCCCTGGCGATGCATCACGCGTTGATGCTTCCGGATTGGGCCCTACCACCTTGTTCACCAACGGCATGTTCACCCCGGATGCCGGCCAACAAGCACAGTTGGACCGGCGTGGGGTCCGCGTGGAACGCACGGGTGTACGCAGCATCAGTGGCGAGCGTGCGGACCTGGAGCTGATCGACGGCCGGGTCATTGCGCTGGATGGCATTTTCACCGTGCCGCGCACCCGGATCAGCCCATTGGCAGGGCAACTGGGTTGTGAGCTGATCGACGGTCCCACCGGGCCGTACCTGCATACCACTGAAACCCGCCAGACCTCAGTGCCCGGCGTGTTCGCCTGTGGGGACACCTCGCTGGCCGGTGGTTCCGTGGCGCTGGCCGTAGCCGAGGGGGTGCGCGCCGGGGTGGGTGCGCACTTTGCGTTGATCAACGGCCCAGGGTGATTTTGTTCAATACCCCATTGGCCGGGCCTTATACCGTGGTGCCTCTATATGCATTCTCATAAAAGGTAACCGCAATGAGCTTGATCCTTTCCATGGCCGCCTTCGCCCTGGCCACCTCCATTACCCCGGGACCGGTCAATGTGGTGGCATTGAGTTCTGGGGCGCGCTTCGGTTTTGTCGCCAGCCAGAAGCATGTGTTCGGCGCGGCGGTTGGCTTCACGGCGTTGCTGGTGCTGATCGGCCTGGGGTTGCATGAGGTGCTGCTGCGGTGGCCGGTACTGACCCAGTTGATCCAATGGGGCGGGGTGGCTTTTTTGCTGTACATGGCCTGGAAACTGGCGACGGATGACGGCCGGCTGGACGCCGAGGGCAGCGCCAGCGCGCCGTCGATGCTCTACGGGGCGATCATGCAGTGGCTCAACCCCAAGGCATGGCTGGCGTGTGTGGCGGGGATGGGCTTGTTTGTGGCCGATGGCGATGCCCGGCAGGTGTGGCTGTTTGCGAGCCTCTACCTGGTGATCTGCTACCTGTCGGTGGCGTGCTGGGCCTATGCCGGCACCTTTTTGCGCCGCTACTTGGGCAACCCCCAGGGCGTGCGCGTGTTCAACCGCTCAATGGCCGCGTTGCTGGTGGCCAGTGTGGGTTATTTGCTGATGGCTTGAGCCGGTCGCGGTACTGCCCTGGCGTGGCGGCAAAATGCAGTTTGAACGCCCGCTGGAAATGCGCCTGGTCGGCAAAGCCGGCGGCGAGGGCGACGTCGGCGATCAACTCGCCATTGCGCAATTGCGTGCGGGCGAACTGGATACGCTGGTTGACCAGAAAGGCATGGGGCGTGAGCCCGTAATACTGCTTGAACGCGCGGATCAGATAGGACGGCGACAGCTCGGCCGCCAGGCAGATGTCTTCCAGTTTCAGCGCCTGGGTGCAGTGTTCGCGGATGTAGTCCGCCGCCCGTTCCAGCTTGTGGTTGACCTCGCGCACAGGGGTGTTGACGGGGTTGAGGCGTTGCTGGACGTCACTGAAATAACTCACCAGCGCGCTTTGTTTTTGCAGCAGTTCGGCGTGTTCGTCGAGCAGCAATCGGTACAACGCCAGCAGGCCGCTGTACAGCACCGTATCGCGGGTGTACGGCGTATTGAACGGGCGATAACCCTGATCGGTGCGCAAGCCCAACTGGTGCTGCAAGTCGGTCAGCCAGTGCGTGTCGAGGTAGAGCATGTGGTAGGACCACGGCTCGTTTTCGATGGGATTGCAGGCGTGCACATCGCCAGGGTTCATCAATACCACGGTGCCGGCGCTGATCTGGAAGGTCTTGTCGCCGTAGTGGTAATAACTGCGCCCGGCCGTGATCGCACCGAGGGAAAAGTGCTCATGGGCGTGCCGAGTGTAAGTGACCTTGCGCCCGTCGGCGATGGTCCGCGCTTCGATAAAGGGCAACGCGGGGTCTCGCCAGAAAAGCGGTGCGGTAGCGGCGGTCATGGGCGGGCGCTCCCAGGCGGTGATTGAATACGTCGGGGAGCAGCCTTATACAAAACCGGCGATTGTTCAAGTTTCAGCGCGGTGTGCTACGCCGCGTAGGCGATTTAGCGGGGCCATGCATCAGGCCGGGACGAGGAACGCCGCCTCCAACAATTGCCGCGTATACGCATGCTGCGGGTCAGCAAAAATCGCCCGCGCATCACCTTGTTCCACGACCTGCCCATGCTTGACCACCATCAACTGGTGACTTAACGCCTTCACCACCGCCAGGTCATGGCTGATAAACAGGTACGTCAGGTTGTACTTGGCCTGCAGGCTGCGCAGCAGCTCCACCACTTGGCGTTGGACCGTGCGGTCCAGCGCCGAGGTGGGTTCGTCCAGCAGGATCAGGCGCGGCTTGACGACCAGGGCACGGGCGATGGCGATGCGCTGGCGCTGGCCGCCGGAAAACTCGTGGGGGTAGCGGTGTCGCGACTGCGGGTCGAGGCCGACTTCCTTGAGCGCTGCAATAATCGCCGCTTCCTGCTCGGCGGGCGTGCCCATCTTATGGATGCGCAAGCCTTCGCCGACGATCTCGCTGACGCACATGCGTGGGCTCAAACTGCCGAACGGGTCCTGGAACACCACCTGCATTTCCCGGCGCAGAGGGCGCACCTGCTGCTGGGTCAGCTTGTCCAGTTGCTGGCCTTCGAAGCGAATGCCGCCCTGGCTGCCGATCAGACGCAGAATCGCCAGGCCCAGGGTGGATTTGCCCGAGCCGCTTTCGCCAACGATGCCCAGGGTTTGCCCCTGGGGCAGGCTGAAGTTGATGCCATCCACCGCCTTGACGTAATCGACGGTGTGGCGCAAAAAGCCCTTCTTGATCGGGAACCACACCTTAAGGTCCTCGACTTCCAGCAAGGGCGGGCCAACGGTGTTACCGGCCGGCCCACCGCTGGGTTCAGCCCCCAGCAGTTCCTGGGTGTAGGGGTGTTGCGGCGACTGGAACAACGTCTCGCAGTCGGCCTGTTCAACGATGCATCCTTGCTGCATCACGCACACGCGATGGGCGATGCGCCGCACCAGGTTCAGGTCATGACTGATCAGCAGCAACGCCATGCCCAGCCGTGCCTGCAGCTCTTTGAGCAATTCCAGGATCTTCAACTGCACGGTCACGTCGAGGGCGGTGGTCGGTTCGTCGGCGATCAACAGCTCCGGTTCATTGGCCAACGCCATGGCGATCATCACGCGCTGGCGCTGGCCGCCGGACAGTTCGTGGGGCAAGGCCTTGAGGCGCTTGTGCGGTTCGGGGATGCCCACCAGTTCCAGCAACTCCAGGGTACGCCGGGTGGCGACCTTGCCGGTAAGTCCCTTGTGCAGGCCAAGCACTTCGTTGATCTGTTTCTCGATGCAGTGCAGCGGGTTCAGCGAGGTCATCGGCTCCTGAAAGATCATCGCGATGCGGTTGCCACGAATGTGCCGCAGGGGCTTTTCCTTGAGGGTCAGCAGGTCTCGCTCGGCGTAGTTGATGGTGCCGCTGGGGTGGCGCGCCAGCGGGTAGGGCAGCAGGCGCAGGATCGAGTGCGCGGTCACCGACTTGCCCGATCCGCTTTCGCCGACCAGGGCCAGGGTTTCGCCACGCTTGATATCAAAGCTGACGTTATTGACCACGCGGTGGTGATGCTCGCCGGTGACGAACTCGACGCTGAGGTCGCGGATTTCGATCAGATTGTCCTGATTCATCTCATTTCCTCGGGTCGAAGGCATCGCGAGCGGACTCGCCGATAAACACCAGCAAACTCAACATGATCGCCAGCACGGCAAACGCGCTCATGCCCAGCCAGGGCGCCTGCAGGTTGGATTTGCCTTGGGCCACCAGTTCGCCCAGCGACGGTGAACCGGCGGGCAAGCCGAAGCCGAGGAAGTCCAGGGCGGTGAGGGTGCCGATGGCGCCGGTGAGAATGAACGGCATGAAGGTCATGGTCGAGACCATGGCGTTGGGCAGTATATGGCGGAACATGATCGCGCCGTTCCGCATCCCCAGGGCCCTGGCCGCGCGCACGTATTCAAGGTTGCGCCCACGCAGGAACTCGGCGCGCACCACATCCACCAGGCTCATCCACGAGAACAACAGCATGATCCCCAGCAGCCACCAGAAGTTGGGCTGCACAAAACTGGCGAGGATGATCAGCAGGTACAGCACCGGCAGCCCGGACCAGATCTCCAGGAAGCGCTGCCCGGCGAGGTCGACCCACCCGCCATAAAAGCCCTGCAAGGCTCCGGCGATCACGCCGATGATCGAGCTGAGCACGGTCAAGGTCAGGGCAAACAGTACCGACACGCGAAAACCGTAGATCACCCGCGCCAGCACATCGCGGCCCTGGTCATCGGTGCCCAGCAGGTTGACGCTCGAAGGCGGCGCAGGGGCCGGTACTCTCAGGTCGTAGTTGATGCTCTGGTAGCTGAACGGGATCGGCGCCCACAGAGTCCAGGCGTCCTTGGCCTTGAGCAGTTCGCGGATATACGGGCTCTTGTAGTTGGCCTCCAACGGGAATTCGCCGCCAAAGGTGGTTTCCGGGTAGCGCTTGAGCGCCGGGAAATACCAGCCGCCGTCATAGTGCACGGCCAGCGGTTTGTCGTTGGCGATCAGCTCCGCGCCCAGGCTGAGCACGAACAGGATCAGGAACAGCCACAGCGACCACCAGCCGCGCTTGTTGGTCTTGAACCGCTCGAACCGGCGGCGATTGAGGGGGGACAGGTTCATCTCAATGCTCCCGGCTGGCGAAGTCGATGCGCGGATCGACCAGGGTATAGGTGAGGTCGCCGATCAGTTTCACGATCAACCCCAGCAGGGTGAAGATGAACAGCGTGCCGAACACCACCGGGTAATCGCGGTTGATCGCCGCTTCAAAGCTCATCAGGCCCAGGCCGTCGAGAGAGAAGATCACTTCCACCAGCAAGGAGCCGGTGAAGAAGATACCGATAAAGGCCGAGGGGAAACCGGCGATCACCAACAGCATGGCGTTGCGGAACACATGCCCGTACAGCACGCGGTGGTTGGTCAGGCCCTTGGCCCTGGCGGTGACCACGTACTGCTTGTTGATCTCGTCGAGAAAGCTGTTTTTGGTCAGCAGCGTCATGGTCGCGAAGTTACCGATCACCAGCGCGGTGATGGGCAACGCCAGGTGCCAGAAGTAATCGAGAATCTTGCCGCCCCAGCTCAGTTCGTCGAAGTTATTCGAGGTGAGCCCGCGCAGTGGGAACCAATCGAAATAACTGCCGCCGGCAAACACCACGATCAGCAGGATGGCGAACAGGAACGCCGGGATCGCATAGCCGACGATGATCGCCGAACTGGTCCACACATCGAAATGGCTGCCGTGTCGCGTGGCTTTGGCGATCCCGAGCGGGATCGACACCAAGTACATGATCAGCGTGCTCCATAACCCCAGGGAGATGGACACCGGCATCTTTTCCTTGATCAGGTCGATGACCTTGGCGTCGCGGAAGAAACTGTCGCCGAAATCCAGGCGGGCGTAGTTCTTGACCATGATCCACAAACGTTCCGGCGCCGACTTGTCGAAGCCGTACATCTTCTCGATTTCCTTGATCAGCGCCGGGTCCAGGCCCTGGGCGCCACGGTAGCTGGAGCCGGCCACCGCCACTTCGGCACCGCCACCGGCGATGCGGCTGGTGGCGCCGTCAAAGCCTTCGAGCTTGGCGATCATTTGCTCCACCGGGCCACCGGGGGCGGCCTGGATGATGACGAAGTTGATCAGCAAAATCCCGAACAGCGTGGGGATGATCAATAACAGGCGGCGAAGAATATAAGCCAGCATTTAATCGCCTCCGCTCGCCGTGTCGGCGCTCGTTTGGGGTTCTGGGGCCATTGCCGGCGGCACGTTGGGCTTGCTCCACCAGGTGGAGATGCCGACGTCATACAGCGGTGACACCTTTGGATGACCGAGGTTGTTCCAGTAAGCCACGCGGAAAGTCTTGATATGCCAGTTGGGGATCACGTAGTAGCCAAATTGCAGCACGCGGTCCAGGGCCCTGGCATGGGCGATCAGGCTGGCGCGGGTGTCTGAATCGATCAACTGTTCCACCAACTGATCGACGGCCGGGTCTTTGAGGCCCATGTAATTGCGGCTGCCGGGTTTGTCGGCGCTGGTGGATTTCCAGAATTCGCGCTGTTCGTTACCCGGCGACGAAGATTGTGGAAAGCTGCCCACGAGCATGTCGAAATCCCGCGACCGTAGGCGGGTGACGAATTGCGAGACGTCTACCCGGCGAATCACCAGGTCGATGCCCAGGTCGGCGAGGTTGCGTTTGAACGGCAGCAGGATGCGCTCGAACTCGGTCTGGGCCAGCAGGAACTCGATGGTCACCGGTTTGCCGGTGGTGTCGACCATTTTGTCGTCGACGATTTTCCAGCCGGCTTCCTGCAACAACTGGTACGCCTCGCGCTGCTGGGCGCGGATCATGCCGCTGCCGTCGGTCTTGGCCGGCTCGAAGGCTTCGGTAAACACCTGGGGCGGGATCTTGTCGCGCAGCGGTTCGAGAATTTTCAGCTCGTCGGGGCCAGGCAAGCCGGTGGCGGCCATGTCGGAGTTTTCGAAGTAGCTGCGGGTGCGGGTGTAGGCACCGTTGAACAGTTGCTTGTTACTCCACTCGAAATCCAGCAACAGGCTGATGGCCTTGCGCACACGCACGTCCTGGAACATGGGCTTGCGCGTGTTGAACACGAAGCCCTGCATGCCGGTGGGGTTGCCGTTGGGGATCTCTTCTTTGATCAGACGGCCTTGCGCTACGGCGGGAACGTTGTAGGCGTTGGCCCAGTTCTTAGCACTGAATTCGGCCCAGTAATCGAACTGCCCGGCCTTGAGCGCTTCCAGGGCCACCGTCGCATCGCGATAGTAGTCAGTGATGCGCTGGTCGAAATTGTACAGGCCCTTGTTGATCGGCAGGTCTTTGCCCCAATAGTCTTTGACTCGCTCGTAGCGCACCGAGCGTCCGGCGTTGACCTGCGCCACTTTGTAGGGGCCGCTGCCGAGGGGGAATTCCAGGTTGCCCTTGGTGAAGTCGCGCGTGGCCCACCAATGTTTGGGCAGCACCGGCAACTGGCCGAGGATCAGCGGCAGTTCGCGGTTATTGGTGCGCTTGAACTTGAACAGCACCCGCAACGGGTCTTCGGCGATCACTTCGTCGACATCCGCGTAATAGGTGCGGTAGAGCGGGGTGCCGTCCTTGATCAAGGTCTGGAAGCTGAACACCACGTCGTCGGCGCGCATGGGATGGCCGTCGTGGAAGCGCGCCTCGGGGCGCAGGTAAAAGCGTACCCAGCTGTTGTCCGGGGCTTTTTCGATCTTGCCGGCCACCAAGCCGTATTCGGTGAACGGCTCGTCCAGGCTTTGGGTCGCCAGGGTGTCGTAGATCAGGCCGATATTGTCGGCGGGGACACCTTTGCTGATAAACGGGTTGAAGCTGTCGAAACCGGCCAGGCTCGATTCGCGAAACGTCCCGCCCTTGGGGGCGTCCGGGTTGACGTAATCGGTGTGCTTGAAATTGGCCGGGTATTTGGGCGGTTCGTTATACAGCGTCAGCGCGTGTTGCGGCGCCGCTTGGGCGGCGCTGCAGAGTAAAAAGGTGCTGATCAGAGCGTTGCGCAAATACATCATTGGGCTTTCTCCGAAGCTTTCAGCCACCATGCGCTCAGGCCCAGGCTGTAGGGCGGCGTGGCGACAAAGGCGAACCGGTTGCGGTACGCCAAGCGATGATAGTTGAGGTACCAGTTGGGAATGCTGTAGTGCTGCCACAGCAGCACCCGGTCCAGGGCGCGCCCGGCGGCCAGTTGTTCTTCGCGGGTCTGCGCCGCCAGCAGTTGTTCCAGCAGGTGGTCGACGATGGGGTTGGCGATGCCTGCGTAGTTCTTGCTGCCCTTGATCGCGGCCTGGCTGGAATGAAAGTACTGCCACTGCTCAAGGCCGGGGCTCAAGGTCTGGTTGAGGGTAATCAGGATCATGTCGAAGTCGAACTGATCCAGGCGTTGCTTGTACTGGGCGCGGTCGACGGTGCGCAGGCGTGCGTCGATGCCGATACTGATCAGGTTCTCGACATAGGGCTGCAGGATGCGCTCCAGGTTCGGGTTGACCAGCAATATCTCCAGGCGCAGCGGTTGGCCGTCCTTGTTGAGCAGGCGTTGGCCGGACAGCTTCCAGCCGGCATCGCCGAGCAGCGCCAGCGCGCGACGCATGGTATCGCGGGGGATGCCGCGTCCGTCGGTCTGCGGCAGGCTGAACGGCTGGGTGAACAGGTTGGCCGGCAACTGCTCACGGTAGGGCGAGAGCATCAGCCATTCGTGGCCCACCGGCAGGCCGGTCGCCGAGAATTCGCTGTTGGGGTAGTAGCTCAAGGTACGTTTATAGGCGTTGCTGAACAGGGTGCGGTTGGTCCACTCGAAGTCGAACATCAGCCCCAGGGCTTCGCGCACCTTGGTCTGGCTGAACGTCGGCCGCCGCGTGTTCATGAACAGGCCTTGGCTCTGAGTCGGGATCTGGTGCGCGATCTGCGCCTTGATCACTTCGCCGCGGTTCACCGCCGGGAAATTGTAGCCATTGGCCCAGTTCTTGGCCTGGTGCTCGATGTAGATGTCGAATTCGCCGGCCTTGAAGGCTTCGAACGCCACGTCGCTGTCGCGATAGAACTCCACTTCGACCTTGTCGTAGTTATAGAAACCCTGGTTGACCGGCAGGTCCTTGCCCCAGTAATCCTTGACCCGTTCGAACACCAGTTGCCGGCCTGGGGTGACCTTGCTGACGCGGTACGGCCCGCTGCCCAGCGGTGGTTCGAAGGTGGTGGCCTTGAAATCGCGGTGCTTCCAATAGTGCTGGGGCAACACCGGCAACTCGCCCAGGCGCAGGATCAGTAGCGGGTTGCCGGCGCGCTTGAACACAAAGCGGATGCGGTGAGGGTCAAGCACATCCACCCGCGCGACTTCCTGCAGGTTGGTGCGGTACTGCGGGTGGCCTTCAGTCAGCAGGGTGCGGTAGGAAAACGCCACGTCTTCGGCGGTGATCGGCTTGCCATCGTGGAAGCGTGCCTGCGGACGCAGGTTGAACACCACCCAGCTGCGGTCCTCGCTGTATTCCACCGACTGCGCTATCAGCCCATAGCTGGAGGTTGGCTCATCGCCGGACGGCGCGTACTGGCCGGTGCCGACCATCAACGGTTCGTTCAGCTCATTGACGCCGTACTGCAGGAAATTGGGGGTGGAAACCGGGCTCGAGCCCTTGAAGGTGTAGGGGTTGAGCGTATCGAAGGTGCCAAATGCCATGACCCGCAACGTGCCGCCTTTCGGCGCTGCAGGGTTGACCCAATCGAAATGGGTGAATTTGGCCGGGTACTTGAGCACGCCGAACTGCGTATAACCATGGCTCTCGGTTATCGTCGCATTCGCGCAAAAGCTCAAGGCCAGACTTATTAGTAGAAGGAGGGGACGCTTCAAGTCAGAGATCCGATCCAGGCGGCTTGGGCTTTATGATCGGTACAGTAACAGCTTGTTCCGGTTGGAAAAAGCCAGTTGGGATGATGTAGATCCAATGTGGGAGGGAGCTTGCGGTGGCGAGGGAGCTTGCTCCCGCTGGAGCGCGGAGCGCTGCCAATATCATGAGGTAAGCCAGTTACCTCCTGGGTGCCCGTTTTGGGGCTGCCGCGCAGCCCAGCGGGAGCAAGCTCCCTCGCCACATGCAAGCTTTGCCTTTATGTTTGAAGTCTTAGCGCGGCCCGGAAACCACCAGCATCTGCCCCGGCTTCAACGCCTGGCCGGTACGCGGGTTCCAACGCTTGAGATGTTGCATCTCCACGTTGAAACGCTTGGCGACGATGTACAGCGAATCGCCTTTCTTGACCTTGTATTGCATGGGCTTGGAAGTGGCTACCTTGCGCGTGTCCTGCATCACCAGGGTCTGGCCGACCTTGAGTGCCTGGCCGTTGAGCTGGTTCCAGCGCTGCAGGTCGTGCACGTCGACCTTGTTGGCCTTGGCGATCAGCGTGAGGTTGTCGCCGTTGCGCACCTTGTAGCTGCGGGTGCGCCCGGCCACCCGTGGAGTCTCGACTTCGTCGAACACCTGTTTTTTCGGGCGCATTGCCAGCAATTCTTCAGGCTTCATCGTCGAAAGGGTGCTGGTGAGCAATTGCGCCTTGGAACTCGGTACCAACAGATGCTGGGGGCCATCCAGGGTGGTACGTTGCTTCAGGGCCGGGTTGAGCTGGAACAGTTCGTCTTCGTCGATTTCCGCCAGCGCGGCGACCCGTGACAGGTCCATGCTTTGCTTGACTTCCACCACTTCGAAATAGGGTGTGTTGGCAATCGGGTTCAGGTTGACACCGTAGGCCTCGGGAGCCAGCACTACCTGGGACAGCGCCAGGAACTTGGGCACGTAGTCCTTGGTTTCCTGCGGCAGCGGCAGGTTCCAGTAGTCGGTGGGCAGGCCGAGCTTTTCGTTGCGCTCGATGGCCCGGCTCACGGTGCCTTCGCCCGCGTTATAGGCGGCCAGCGCCAGCAGCCAGTCGCCGTTGAACATATCGTGCAGACGGGTCAGGTAGTCCAGGGCGGCGGTGGTGGAGGCGGTGATGTCGCGACGGCCGTCATAGGCGCGGGTCTGGCGCAGGTTGAAGTAGCGCCCGGTGGAGGGGATGAATTGCCACAGGCCGACCGCATCGCTGCGCGAATAGGCCATGGGGTTGTAGGCACTTTCAATCACTGGCAGCAGCGCCAGCTCCAGGGGCATGTTGCGTTCTTCAAGGCGTTCGACGATGTAATGAATATAGAGGCTGCCGCGTTCCCCGGCGTTCTCCAGGAACGACGGGTTGCTGGCGAACCACAGGCGCTGTTGCTCGATGCGCGGGTTGACGCCGAGATTGTCCTGCAATTGAAAGCCCCGGCGCATGCGTTCCCAGACATCCTGGGGCACTTCGGGGCTGGGCTTCTCTGAGAGCCAGATGGGTTTTTGCTTGATCTTGGCGGCAAGATTCGGTTTGGGTTGCACGGTGGATTGTGCAGCGAAATTTGTCGATTGGCAGCCCGCCAGCGTTGCGCAGACACCCACCGCCACGGCTTGAGCCAGGCGGGTCAATGCGTCTGAATGGTTGGATTTACGAATAGGTGACGACATTGGCTGGAAGTAAGTTCCGGGCAAAAATGTCGGGCGATTCTAGAAAGCGCTTCGGTTCCGGTCAACCATTCAGAAATTACGTATCAGATTGCATCCCGTTAGAACTTATCTTTCCAGGCCCTCAAGCTAGCAAACACCTCGGCCCCAGCGCGGTTATCGTGGCCATTCCGTTCGTCCGCTTTTTGTTTAACGGATGTTTCAGCGGTGCGTAAAAAGGGGTTGGTGCGCAATTCCAGGGCCAGGTCGGACGGTAACGTCATCTCGTCTCGGGCCCTGAGTTGGCGGACGGCTTCCATCCGTTCGGCAATATCGGCATTGTGCGGCTCCACCGCCTGGGCAAATTTGAGGTTGCTTTGCGTGTATTCGTGGGTGCAGTACACCAAGGTGTCGGCGGGCAAGGCAGCCAGGCGCGTCAGCGAGGCATGCATCTGTTCCGGTGTGCCTTCGAACAGGCGACCGCAGCCGGCGGCGAACAGGGTATCGCCGCAGAACAGCACGCCCGGGTGATAGAAGGCGATATGTCCCAGGGTGTGGCCGGGTACGCTATGCACGTCGAAATCCCAGCCCAGCACCGTGATGCGATCATGGTCGTGCAGGGCGATGTCCCGCGCGGGAATTTTTTCATTGGCCGGGCCGTAGACCTTGGCGCCGGTGATGTTTTTCAGCTGTTCGACGCCGCCCACATGGTCGTGGTGATGGTGAGTGACCAGGATGTCGCTGAGGGTCCATCCAGGGTTTTGCTCGAGCCAGGCCTGTACCGGTGCGGCATCGCCGGGGTCGACCACGGCGCAGCGGTGGGTCTTCGGGTCCTGTAACAACCAGATGTAGTTATCGGTGAAGGCGGGCAGGGCACTGATCTGTATCATTCTTCGATTCGCCAAGCTGAACACATTGGTGCATCTTAGAACGTCTAGGCGAGTTGGAGAATGCAATGACTGATAAAGCGTTCGCCCAGGCCGATCCCGAGTGGCTGGCGCTGATCGGCGCAGCCCGTGAATGGTTGTCCGGGCCGATCGGGCAATTTTTGCTGGAAGAGGAACGGCACATGCTCGAAGACGAGCTGGGTCGGTTCTTTGGTGGTTACCTGGTGCATTACGGCCCCTCCGCGCAGACGCCGCCGCCTGCGCCCCAGGTGCAACGCAATGTGCGCCTGGGCGCACCGTTGCCGGGGGTGGAGATTGTCTGCGAAGAGCAGGCCTGGCCCTTGAGCGAGCACGCCGCCGATGTGGTGGTGTTGCAACATGGCCTGGATTTCTGCCTGTCGCCCCACGGTTTGCTGCGCGAAGCGGCGAGCAGCGTCCGTCCGGGTGGCCATTTGCTGATTGTCGGCATCAACCCCTGGAGCACGTGGGGCCTACGCCATGTGTTCGCCCATGATGGCCTGCGCCAGGCGCGCTGCATCGCGCCGTCGCGGGTAGCGGACTGGCTGAACCTGCTGGGCTTCGCGCTGGAGAAACGCCGCTTCGGGTGCTATCGTCCGCCGCTTGCCTCGATCACGTGGCAGGGCCGCCTGGCCGGCTGGGAACGCCGTGCAGGCGCCTGGCAGTTGTCGGGCGGCGGCTTCTATCTATTGGTGGCGCGCAAGATCGTGGTCGGGCTGCGGCCGGTGCGCCAGGTCGCGCGCCAACCCATGGGCAAGCTGGTGCCGATGCCGATGGCCAAGGTCAACCGCAAGCAAAGCCAGCCGTAATAGCTCTTTTTATTTTCAGACCCGCCTGTTTTGATGGATGTAACCGATGACCGATAGCGTTGAACTCTTCACCGATGGCGCCTGCAAGGGCAACCCGGGCCCCGGCGGCTGGGGCGCCTTGCTGGTGTGCAAGGGCGTCGAGAAGGAACTGTGGGGCGGCGAAGCCAACACCACCAACAACCGCATGGAACTGATGGGCGCCATTCGCGGCCTGGAAGAACTCAAGCGCCGCTGCAACGTGCTGCTGGTAACCGACTCGCAATACGTGATGAAGGGCATCAATGAGTGGATGGTCAACTGGAAGAAGCGCGGCTGGAAAACCGCGGCCAAGGAACCGGTCAAGAATGCCGACCTGTGGCAATTGCTCGATGAGCAATGCAATCGCCACGACATCACCTGGAAATGGGTGCGCGGCCACATCGGCCATCCCGGCAACGAGCGCGCCGACCAGCTCGCCAACCGTGGTGTGGATGAAGTGCGGGGCTACAAGCAGAGCTGATGCCGAATCACGTGGTAATATCGCGCCCTTTGAAAGACACCGTTGAGAGCTGAACCCTGATGGCCATCCGATCTGTTGTACTCGATACCGAAACCACCGGCATGCCGGTGACCGACGGCCACCGGATCATTGAAATCGGCTGTGTCGAACTCATGGGTCGCCGTCTTACCGGGCGTCACTTCCACGTCTACCTGCAACCGGACCGCGACAGTGACGAAGGTGCGATCGGCGTCCACGGCATCACCGACGAATTCCTCAAGGGCAAGCCGCGTTTCGCCGAAGTGGCTGATGAGTTTTTCGAATTCATCAACGGCGCCCAGCTGATCATTCATAACGCGGCGTTCGACGTCGGTTTCATCAATAACGAATTTGCCCTGATGGGGCAGACCGATCGCGCGGACATCTCCAGGCACTGCTCGATCCTCGATACCTTGATGATGGCGCGTGAGCGTCACCCGGGCCAGCGCAACAGCCTCGATGCCTTATGCAAGCGGTATGGCGTCGATAACTCCGGCCGTGAACTCCACGGCGCCTTGCTCGATTCCGAGATTCTCGCCGACGTTTACCTGACCATGACCGGCGGGCAGACCAGCCTGTCCCTGGCCGGTAATGCGTCCGACGGCAGCGGTTCGGCGGAAGGTTCGGGCAACCGCCCTTCGGAAATCCGCCGCCTGCCGGCTGATCGCAAGCCGACCACCATCATTCGCGCCAGCGAGCAGGATATGGCCGAGCATGCGGCACGGCTGGAAGCGATTGCCAAATCGGCGGGCGCGCCGGCGTTGTGGACCCAACTGACCCAGCAGTAACCCTGGTTGGGATCCAATCAAAATGTGGGAGGGGCGGTGCGACGATTCGACTTGCTCCCCCCACAGTCGATCTCCATTGCCGATGAAATCTTCATTCGCCACATCCGCTCCCAGCTTCTACCCTTGAGTGCATAGCCCCAAGGACTACCTGCCCTCATGTACAAAGACCTGAAGTTTCCTGTTCTTATAGTACATCGCGACATCAAGGCCGACACGGTGGCCGGCGACCGGGTCCGGGGTATCGCCCGGGAGCTGGAGCAAGAGGGCTTCAGTATCTTTTCTGCGATGGACTACGCCGAAGGCCGGTTGGTCGCTTCTACCCATCACGGCCTGGCCTGCATGCTGATCGCCGCCGAAGGTGCAGGCGAAAATACCCACCTGCTGCAAAACATGGTCGAGTTGATCCGCCTGGCACGGGTGCGGGCGCCCAACCTGCCGATCTTTGCCCTGGGCGAGCAAGTCACCCTGGAGAACGCGCCGGCCGATGCCATGAGCGAACTCAACCAACTGCGCGGCATTCTTTACCTGTTCGAAGACACCGTGCCGTTTCTGGCCCGGCAAGTGGCCCGCGCCGCACGCACCTACCTTGACGGCCTGCTGCCACCCTTCTTCAAGGCCCTGGTGCAGCACACCGCCGATTCCAATTATTCCTGGCACACCCCAGGCCATGGCGGCGGCGTGGCGTATCGCAAAAGCCCGGTGGGGCAGGCGTTTCACCAGTTCTTCGGGGAAAACACCCTGCGTTCGGATTTATCCGTATCAGTGCCTGAGCTGGGGTCGCTGTTGGACCACACCGGGCCTCTGGCCGAAGCCGAAGCCCGCGCCGCGCGCAACTTCGGCGCCGACCACACCTTCTTCGTGATCAATGGTACGTCCACCGCCAACAAGATCGTCTGGCACTCGATGGTCGGCCGCGATGACCTGGTGCTGGTGGACCGCAACTGCCACAAGTCGGTGTTGCACTCGATCATCATGACTGGCGCCATCCCGTTGTACCTGTGCCCGGAACGCAACGAGCTGGGCATCATCGGCCCGATACCCCTGAGTGAGTTCAGCCCCGAGTCGATCCGCGCCAAGATCGATTCGAGCCCCCTGACCCGTGGCCGTGCGCCGAAAGTGAAGCTGGCGGTGGTCACCAACTCCACCTACGACGGCCTGTGCTACAACGCCGAGCTGATCAAGCAGCAATTGGGCAACAGTGTAGAGGTGTTGCACTTCGACGAAGCCTGGTATGCCTATGCGGCGTTCCACGAATTTTTCGCCGGGCGCTACGGCATGGGCACCTCGCGTACCCCGGACAGCCCGCTGGTATTCACCACCCATTCCACCCACAAGCTGCTGGCGGCGTTCAGCCAGGCGTCGATGATCCATGTGCAGGACGGCGGCGCCCGCCAGCTGGACCGTGACCGTTTCAACGAAGCGTTCATGATGCATATCTCCACCTCGCCGCAATACAGCATCATCGCCTCGCTGGACGTGGCCTCGGCCATGATGGAAGGCCCGGCCGGGCGCTCGTTGCTGCAGGAAATGTTCGACGAGGCCCTGAGCTTTCGCCGCGCCCTGGCCAACCTGCGCCAGCATATCGACGCCGAGGACTGGTGGTTTTCCATCTGGCAGCCGCCGTCGGTGGCTGGCATTGACCGCGTCGCCACCGCGGATTGGCTGTTGCATCCCCAGGACGACTGGCACGGCTTTGGTGATGTTGCTGAAGATTACGTACTGCTGGACCCGATCAAAGTGACGCTGGTGATGCCCGGTCTGAACGCCGGTGGTGCCTTGAGCGAGCGCGGGATACCTGCCGCGGTGGTGAGCAAATTCCTTTGGGAACGTGGGCTGGTGGTGGAAAAGACCGGTCTCTATTCCTTCCTGGTGCTGTTTTCCATGGGCATCACCAAAGGCAAATGGAGTACCTTGCTCACCGAATTGCTGGAGATCAAGCGCAACTATGACGCTAATGCCGGCCTGGCCAGTTGTTTGCCGTCGGTGTTTGCCCAAGGTCCGGTGCGCTATCAGGGCCTGGGCCTGCGCGATCTGTGCGACCAGTTGCACAGTTGCTATCGCAGTAACGCCACGGCCAGGCACCTCAAGCGCATGTACACGGTACTGCCCGAAATTGCGATGAAACCGGCCGACGCGTACGACCAGTTGGTACGGGGTGAAGTGGAAGCGGTTTGCATTGACGCCTTGCCAGGACGCATTGCAGCCGTGATGCTGGTGCCTTATCCGCCGGGTATTCCGTTGATCATGCCGGGCGAGCGCTTTACGGAGTCGACGCGGTCGATCATCGATTACCTGGCATTTGCCCGCACGTTCGATAGCAGTTTCCCCGGATTTGTCGCCGATGTTCACGGATTGCAACACGAAGACGACGGCAGTGGTCGTTGTTACACCGTCGATTGCATTAAAGGTTAAGGATGTTTATGCACGCTGTAATGAACCCGAAGTACCCAGGGCTCAGTGTTCGGGTCGCCGACGAAGGCTTTGACGCCTATGTGTGGGGCAATGACTTCAGCTTCGAGGTCAGCGCCTACAGTGAGCCGCAGATGGGGAAGCGGGTCGATCAATGGCCTGTGGAACGCATCTTGCCGTACCGCAAGTGCTACGGTATCGATCCCGAGGAGTTCGCCAGTTTTCGCGATGCGCCAGACAGTGCAATCTTCATGGCCTACCTGGACGACCGTCCGGTGGGGCATGTCGTGGTGAGCACCAATTGGAACGGTTTTGCCCACGTCGATGAGTTGGCCGTGGCGTTGCCCGCACGCCGGCACGGTGTGGCCAAGGCGTTGCTGGACGTGGCGCAGTTCTGGAGTCGCAAGAAAAACCTGCCGGGCATGATGCTCGAAACCCAGAACAATAACCTGGGGGCCTGTCGTTTATATGAGCGTTGCGGCTATGTGATGGGCGGCATTGACCATCTGCGCTATCGCGGCATCGACCCGCAGACCCGCGAAGTGGCGATTTTCTGGTATCGGCTGTTCAAGACCGACGTCGACAAGACTTAACCGGCCAACAGGCTTTCAGCCTTTTGCGTGACGATGTCCATCAGTGCATTCAACGCCGGCGAGGCTATGCCTTCGTTGAGCGTCAGCGCATACAGGCTGATCGTCAACGGCGGTGACACCGGGCAGGCGTCCAGCCCGGCCTCGCGCGCACCGAACGCGGTAAACGGGTCGACAATCGCCAGGCCTTCTCCCGCTTCGACCATGCTGCGCATCATCTGGTAGGTCTGCACCCGCGTCTGTACCACCGGCAGCGGGCGCAAGGCTTGCAGTTTGGCATCCAGCGCGCGGCTCAGCGGGTCCTGGCCTTCCAGCCCGATCATCGACTGCCCGGCCAAGTCCTGCAAGGCGATGTACTTCTGCCTGGGTTTCAGCCAGCCGTGGGGAGCGAGCAATTGGAGTTTGCCTTGGGCCAGCACGCGGCTTTGGATCTGCGGGTGCTCCGGGTCATGCAGGCTCAAGCCGACATCCGCTTCATGCAGCAGCAGGCTCCTGACGATCTCTCGGGTTGGCTGGCTCGACAGGTTGCACGGCGTGTCCTGGAAGCGTCGGCGCAGAACGGCAATGCTCTGCGGCAACAGTTGATTGGCAAGGGGCGGGGTGCACAGGGCGCGCAAGGTCGGCGCATGATGGTGTTTCAGGCGGCTGGCCAGGCGTTGCGCCGGCTCCAGTGCTTCATACACATGGGCGATTGCCGCCTGCAACTCCAGGGTTTCCCGCGTCGCCTGCAAGCGCCCGCGAACGCTGGCAAACAGCATGAAGCCCAATTGCAACTCCGCCTCCTGGAGCGCCGCGTCCACATCGCCCACGGGAAGTTGCAACCATTCGGCGGCCGTGCCGAGGTGTCCGGTCTGCAAGATGGCCTGAATCACTTCGATATGACGTAAACGCATGGCCGGAGTCTATGTGCAGTGCGGTGGGGATTCAATGGTCCAGGGTCGTGTGCGCAAAAAAGACTGCGCAGGTCGCCTGGAGCTCTGGCGTTCGGCCACGACCCCACTAGAATGACGCATCGATCATCAACGACCAATGCCGGTTCCCCGGCACTTACAACAAAAACAGGTCTGGTCTCACATGCGTCTACCCTCGATATTTTTCGGGGTAACGGTCAAGCAACTGGTGGTCCTGGTGACCGTCGGCTGCGTGGCTGCTTATCTCTTGCGCAATCAAGACGAAACCACGCCGCAGACCCAGGCGCTTGAAGCGTTCATCCGTTCCCAGGAAGAGGTCGCCGAGCAGGTGGGGGCGGTGCTGGATATCACGCTGGTCAGGCAGGTGCAGGCGTATCCCGCCTATGACAAATCGGGCTATACGCGCTCGATGTACGCCGTGGAAGGCGAGCGGGGGCACTTGATGGTCACGCTCAAGCAGGGCGAGCAGGGCATGGAAGTGACGGAGATCCGCCGCCCCTGATCCCGCCGGCCCAGTCAATGCCATCAATGGCCAGGACTGAGCAGGTCGTTAAGGCGGGTACTTATGACGCGCGGGTGGTTTGCGACTCGCGGACAAGAATAGTGCCCGACTGAATCAGTTTGAACTCATCGCCTTCCAGTTTTTCTACACGGTCGCCAATGGCCAGCTTGTAGGTAACGGTGGGCGCCGAGCCAGCCAGGTCGCCGTGCGCCGGGTTGGATTCCTGGAACTCATGCACTGAATAAACACGGCCTTCCGCGTCTCTGGCATGGAACTGTCCGACAAGTACTGCTGCCATCTGTTTAGAACCTCTGGAGATAAACACTCGATATACGGTGGTGTAGACCGTCATAAAGAGAGGTAGTTTGCCTACGGAAAAAAAATACTATTCGTTGGTTTGTTAAGACGTTTCTTACGCGGCGTGCTGTAAGGCAAACACTTGGGGAGAATCTCGAAGCCCTCTGGTGAAGCCGCCGCGAAGTCTCTATAACTACAAGCTCATTTAGTCAGACATCGGGGAAACCTCAATGAGCAAGGTCTACACGATTGCCGTCCTGGTTGGCAGCCTGAGAAAACAGTCGATCAACCGCAAGGTCGCCCTGGCATTGGCCGAACTGGCCCCTGCCAATCTGCAGTTGAACATTGTGGAAATCGGCGATTTGCCACTCTACAACGAGGACATCGACGGTGATTCACCGCCGGCAGCCTACAGTACTTTCCGTAAGCAGGTGAGCTCATCCGACGCGGTGCTGTTCGTGACCCCGGAATACAACCGTTCGGTGCCGGCCCCGTTGAAGAATGCGATTGACGTGGGTTCGCGCCCTTACGGGCAAAGTGCCTGGAGCGGCAAGCCGGGAGCGATCATCAGCGTGTCGCCGGGTGCGATTGGCGGGTTTGGCGCCAACCACCACCTGCGCCAGTCCCTGGTGTTCCTGGACGTGTGGTGCATGCAGCAGCCGGAAGCCTACCTGGGCGGCGCGGGCAATGTGTTTGATGAGTCCGGCAAGGTGTCGGAAAAGACCAAGCCATTCTTGCAGGCATTTATCGATGCCTACGGCCAATGGGTGGAAAAACACAAGGGCTGAAGGGGGGAGGGCCAATGTGGGAGGGAGCAAGCCTCCTCCCACATGTTTGGTTCAGCGCAACCAGTTGGTCCGAGCCAACTCAATCACCTCATCCCCGCGCCCACTCATCACCGCCTTGAGCATATACAGGCTGAAGCCCTTGGCCTGTTCCAGCTTGATGCTCGGCGGCATCACCAGTTCCTGGGTGGCCGTCACCACGTCCACCAATACCGGACCGTCATGGGCCAGGGCGCGGCGCAAGGCCGGCTCCAGGTCTTCGGATTGCTCCACGCGAATACCGAGGATGCCCATGGCGTTGGACATCGCCGCAAAGTCCGGGTTTTTCAGCTCGGTGCCGGTGTCCAGATAGCCGGCGGCTTTCATTTCCATGGCGACAAAGCCCAGGGATGAGTTATCGAACACGATGACCTTTACTGGCAATTTCAGCTGCGCCAGTGAGATGAAGTCCCCCATTAACATGGCGAAACCGCCGTCGCCGGACATGGAAATCACCTGCCGTCCAGGGAACGCGGCCTGTGCGCCGATGGCCTGGGGCATGGCGTTCGCCATGGAGCCATGGTTGAACGAACCGATCAGGCGGCGCTTGCCGTTCATCTTCAGATAGCGTGCGGCCCAGACGGTGGGTGAACCCACATCGGCGGTGAAAATCGCGTCATCGTCCGCCAGTTCGCTGAGCAATCGCGCCACATATTGCGGATGAATCGGCCGGTTGGCCTTGGACGGTTGCGCCAGGTCATCCAGGCCCTGGCGGGCTTTTTCATAATGCTTCAGAGAGGTGTCGAGAAAGCTTCGATCGGTCTTGCGGGTCAGGCGCGGCAACAGGGCGTCTAGGGTTTCACTCACGTCGGCGGCAATGCCCAGGTCCAGTGTGGCGCGACGGCCGAGCGCCTGAGGGTCGCGGTCGATCTGGATGATCTTTGCGTCGGTGGGGTAGAACTGGCGATAGGGAAAATCGGTGCCGAGCATGATCAGCGTGTCGCAATTGAGCATGGCGTGGTAGCCGGAGCTGAAGCCGATCAGGCCAGTCATGCCTACGTCGAACGGGTTGTCCCATTCCACATGTTCCTTGCCGCGCAGGGCATGCACCACCGGCGCGCCGAGTGTGTCGGCCAGGGCCACCACTTGCGCGTGGGCACCGGCACAGCCGCTGCCGCACAACAGGGTGACTTTCTCACTGCTGCTGAGGATCTCACTCAGTTGCACCAGGTCCGCCTCTGCCGGCAAGGTGCGCGGCGCATGCAGGGTAGGCCAGGGCTTGAGCGTGTCTTCCACTTCCAGCAGCGACACATCCCCAGGGATCACCACTACCGCCACGCCGCGATTCAGGATCGCCGAGCGCATGGCGCGGTGCAGCACCTGGGGCATTTGCTCGGGGTTGCTCACCAGTTCGATAAAGTGGCTGCACTCCTTGAACAACTCCTGGGGATGGGTCTCCTGGAAATAGTTGAGGCCAATCTCCGAGGACGGGATTTGCGCGGCAATCGCCAGCACCGGCACATGATTGCGATGGCAGTCGAACAAACCATTGATCAAATGCAGGTTACCCGGCCCGCAACTGCCGGCGCACACCGTCAGTTCGCCCGTGGCGGCCGCTTCGGCACCGGCGGCGAAGGCGGCGACTTCTTCGTGGCGCACGTGCATCCACTCGATGCTGTCCATGCTGCGCAGGGCATCGGTGAGGCCGTTGAGGCTGTCGCCGGTCAGGCCCCAGATGCGCTTGATGCCCGCCTGTTCAAGGGTGGTTGCCAATTGCTGGGCCAAGTTGATTTTCGCCATGAAGCACTCCAATCGTCAGTGAGGTTAAAGGCTGCTGATCAATAGGGGACAGTTCGATCACGGCGAATGCTCCGTTGTTAATGTGAAGTTTGTGTCATGGCCGCCCGATATTGGCGGGTGCGCCGAGCGGTAAACCACTGGTCACACGCCAGGGCCAGCCAGGGGGCAACCTTGGCATTGGGTTGGCGGCCACGGCTCAGACGGCGCATCTGATCACGCACCACGGCCAGGGTGGCGAGTGAGGCCAGGGGCTTGCGTTTCCAGTCGATCGGTTTGAGTTGCGGATCGGGGTCGCGGCCTTCGCGCCAGTGCCTGATCAGTTGCGGTTCCAGGGTCAGGGCTGTGGCGATACCGGCCATGGCGATACCGCTGTCGAGCACTTGCTGCACGATGGGCAGGCGACGAATGCCACCGGTCACCATCAGGGGCATGCGGGCGACACCGGCCATTTGGGCGGCAAATTCGAGGAAGTACGCTTCACGCGCCAGGGTGCGACCGTCCCGCGCCTCACCTTGCATGGCCGGGGCTTCATAGCTGCCGCCGGACAATTCGAGCAAATCGATGGGCAAAGGATTGAGCATTTCCACCACCGCGCGCGCATCGGCTTCATCGAAACCGCCGCGCTGGAAATCCGCCGAATTGAGTTTGAGCCCCACGCAAAACGACGGGCTGACGTTGGCGCGCACGGCGTGGATCACTTCCAGCAGCAGCCGCGCACGGTTTTCCAGCGAGCCACCCCAGCGGTCGGTACGGTGGTTGCTCAAGGGTGAGAGGAACTGGCTCAGCAAATAGCCGTGGGCGCCGTGGATCTGCACCCCGGTAAACCCGGCGTTCTCGGCCAGGCGCGCACTGGTGGCGAAGCGCTGGATCACGTCCTGGATCTCGCTTTCGGTCATGGCCTTGGGTTTGGCGAACATTTTGGAAAAACTGCCGAGGTCGAGGGCAATGGCCGACGGTGCCAGGGCTTGCTGACCCAGATTGGCCATGGTCTGGCGTCCGGGATGGCTAAGCTGCACCCAGAAGTGCACGCCCTTGGCCCGGGCCACGTCGGCCCATTCGCGAAAGCGGTCCAGGTGCTGCTCATTTTCCAGCGCAACGCCGCCGGGGCCGGTCATCGCGCGACGGTCGATCATCACGTTGCCGGTGATCAGCAAGCCGGGTTCACCATCCGCCCAGGTTTGGTAAAGCTGCATCAGTTCGCGCGACGGCGCCTGATTGATATCCGCCATATTCTCTTCCATCGCGGCCTTGGCGATGCGGTTGGAGATGACTTGGCCGTTGGGCAATTGCAGGGCTTCAAAGGGTGACATGGGTTGACTCCTGAGCGGGGGAGGCCTCAGGCTAAGCTTAAAGTTAACTTTAATGTCAAGCAGGCGTTGTGATGAATATCGGTGAGCTGGCAAAACAGAGCGGGTTGGCGGCGTCGCGTATCCGCTTTTATGAAGCCGAAGGTCTGATCAGTCAGGTGGGGCGCCAGACCAACGGCTATCGGCGCTATGCGCCCGAGGCGTTACAGACTTTGCAGTTGATCCAGAGCGCGCAACAGGCCGGGTTTACCTTGCAGGAACTCAAGGCGTTGATGCCGGCGCCCGGCGAGCACAAGCGCGAGGAATTGATCGAGGCATTGGAGCGCAAGGTGACGCAGATCGAGGACATGCAGGCGCAGTTGGCCCATAACAAGGCGCAACTGATGGGCGTGATCGAAGCGGTGAGGGCACAGCCGCAAGGCGTGCCGTGCACCATGGGGCAGAAACAGGTGTTGGCGTCGATCAAACTCAACCCGCAATCCTGAACGTGCTGATATTCCAATGTGGGAGGGGCGATGCGACGGTTCGACTTGCTCCCGATGACGGAGTTTCAGTTACCTAATAAGTAGCTGAACCACCGGTATCGGGAGCAAGCCCCTCCCACATTTGTTACTCAGCGGCGCCGAAAAAGCGGCAACGGCTCATCGGTGGCTGCCTGATAGGTCACCGAAAAGTCCTTTAAGCTTTCCAGCGCTTCGTACGGGTCTTTGTCGGCGCGCAACGCGAAGGCATCGAACCCGCAGCGGCGCAGGTAGAACAGTTGGTCGCGCAGCACGTCGCCAATCGCGCGCAGCTCGCCTTTGTAACCGTAACGGTCGCGCAGCAGGCGTGCGTTGGAGTAGTTGCGCCCGTCGGTGAAGGCCGGAAAGTTCAGGGCGATGACTTGGAAATGTTCCACGTCTTCACCGATTTCTTCGGCTTCTTCATCTGCATCCAGCCACACGCCCAGGCCGCCGTCGCGGGCCTTGAGGGCGTGGCCATGTTCGCGCCACAGCGCCAACGGCACGATCAGGTCGTCGCAGTTGGAGATACCGTCGAAGCTCGCGTCCTTGGGCAGCAGGTGCCAGGTTTCGTCGACGACTTCGTTGTTCTTAATGATTCGCTGCATAGACGCGCTCCTTGAACAGGTCAATGCCGATGCGCTGGTAGGTGTCGATGAAACGCTCATCTTCGGTGCGCTGTTCGATGTACACATCGATCAGTTTGCCGATCACCTCCGGCATGGCTTCCTGGGCGAAGGACGGGCCGAGGATCTTGCCCAGGCTCGCGTCGCGGCTGGCGCTGCCACCCAGGGACACTTGGTAGAATTCTTCGCCTTTCTTGTCCACGCCCAGGATGCCGATGTGGCCGACATGGTGGTGACCACAGGCGTTCATGCACCCGGAGATGTTCAGGTCCAGCTCGCCGATGTCGAACAGGTAGTCCAGGTCGTCGAAACGGCGCTGGATCGATTCGGCGATCGGGATCGACTTGGCGTTGGCCAGGGAGCAGAAATCGCCACCCGGGCAGCAGATGATGTCGGTCAACAGGCCGATGTTCGGCGTGGCGAAACCGCCTTCGCGCAGCTCGCCCCACAGGGTGAACAGTTGGCTCTGCTCCACGTCCGCGAGAATGATGTTCTGCTCGTGGGAGGTGCGCAGTTGGCCGAAGCTGTAGCGCTCGGCCAGGTCGGCGACGGCGTCCAGCTGCTTGTCGGTGATATCGCCAGGGGCGACACCGGTGGGCTTGAGCGATAGGGTCACCGCCACATAACCCGGCTTTTTGTGCGCCAGGGTATTGCGCGTGCGCCAACGGGCAAAGCCAGGGTGCTGCTGGTCAAGCGCGGCGAGTTCGGCGTCCTGGTTGCCCAGGGCCTTGTACTCGGGGTCGACAAAATGCTTGGCGACGCGATGCACTTCGGCTTCGGTCAGGGTGGTCTGGCCACCGCGCAGGTGTTCCATCTCGGCGTCGACTTTCTGGGCGAACACCTCGGGCGTCAGCGCCTTGACCAGGATCTTGATCCGGGCCTTGTATTTGTTGTCACGACGGCCGTAGCGGTTGTAGACCCGCAGGATTGCGTCGAGATAGCTCAACAGGTCCTGCCACGGCAGGAACTCGTTGATAAACGCGCCCACCACCGGCGTACGGCCCAGGCCGCCACCCACCAGCACACGGAAGCCCAGCTCGCCTGCGGCGTTGTACACCGGCTCCAGGCCGATGTCGTGGACTTCGATGGCCGCACGGTCCGAGGTCGAGCCGTTGATGGCGATCTTGAACTTGCGCGGCAGGTAGGCGAATTCCGGGTGGAAGGTGGTCCATTGACGCACGATTTCACACCAGGGGCGTGGGTCGATCAGTTCGTCGGCGGCGACACCGGCGAATTGGTCGGTGGTCACGTTGCGCAGGCAGTTACCGCTGGTCTGAATAGCGTGCATCTGCACGGTAGCCAGTTCAGCCAGGATGTCCGGCACATCTTCCAGCGCCGGCCAGTTGAACTGCACGTTCTGGCGGGTACTGATGTGGGCGTAGCCTTTGTCGAAGTCGCGGGCAATTTTGGCCATCATGCGTGTCTGGCGCGAAGTCAGTTGGCCATAGGGCACGGCCACCCGCAGCATCGGCGCAAAGCGCTGAACATAAAGGCCATTTTGCAGGCGCAGAGGGCGGAACTCTTCTTCGCTCAGTTCACCTGCCAGATAGCGTCGGGTCTGATCACGGAACTGCTTGACGCGGTCCTCGATGATGCGCTGATCGTATTCGTCGTATACGTACATATAGGTCCTGTTCTCGGCAAATCTGCGCGCACGGCCGCGCACTCCCAACGGAGCCGGCGCACGATACCAGTTTGCGTTTATGCGCAAAAGTGATGTTTGAGTATATGCACATAACCAAAATGACTAATGAGAAGGGTTATCGCGATACCCACATTTGTCATGCGGGCAATCATCGACTTTACTGTGAGCGAGTCTGACTGCAATCACCTATAAAACCGACAAGAGGCGATGCGATGAGCCATCCGACAAAAGCCCGTAAACCCGACAGTACCGTGGACGCCTGGGCCATTCTGTTCCTGATCATCCTGGTGGTGGGCACCGCAGTGTTCTGGGTCAGCCACCAATAGAAAAAAACGCGTGGGGTCGAGTCTCGAGTGCAGGTCGCGATGATATCGCGGCCTGCGCCCTGGATAAGCGTGCGCCCTCGCGAGTTCATCCATGGGCAAGGTACCGTCGGGCACTTCGGCAAAGTCTGTCCTATGCTCAATAACACTACGAAATTGCGCGTCGTATCAAATGCTGTTCTCTTCTTTTTGAATGTGTGATTGCTGGTCGTGCCACGCGTTGGATGCGTTTGGCCAGTGGTACATCGTAGGTACTGTTGAACAGGGAAGTCCAAATTCTCCATACAAACAGTCTATCTACACAGGAAAATCATTATGTTCACGTTCATGCACTCTGCATGGCAGAAGGCGCGCACAGGCGTTGCTTTCATCTGCCCATGTCTAGTTACTGCAATGATAATGTGTGCAGGCACTGTTGAAGCAGCACCTGAGCGCTCAGTGATCGTTGTTCAGCTCAACAGTGATTTATCAACGTTACAACAGCAAGCGATGACGGATGGCAGTATCAAGCGATCGCTGGATATGTTGCGCAAGTCTATTCCCGATATGGACTCATTGTTACTGCAGCAGGCAAAAAATTCGGCAAGGCAACAGGCGGTCGAAGCGAATTATGCCGCTGAGCAGACGTTTACGGTTAATGTCAGCGAAGACACGCGAGCGCGACAAGCGGCTGTTCTCGCCCGTTACCGAAAAAACCCGTTGGTGGCGTCTGCCGAGTTGCAATCGGTCCAGGTCGAGGCGGTAGGCGACATCGGCGCACCCTTCAAACCGGCGTTTGGCGCTCGCTCCCAGGCGGGTCTCGAGGCGCTGTACAGGCAAGGCCCGACACCGGGCCCCGGCTATGTCATGGGAGGCATCAACTCCGTGGCCGCCAGCAGCATGCCTGGGGGCAAAGGCGAGAATGCACGTGTGGTGATCGCCAGTGATAATTACTGGAACCGTAGTCATATGGATTTACCCTCGTTGGCGTTTTCACCGATCGATGGGCCACGCACGCTGAGTTGCAGTACACGTTATGCGGTCGGTAATTATGCCACTGCGGCTGCCGGTATTATTGCCGCAAAAGATAATGGCGCCGGTGTCGAGGGTATTGTGCCGCACGCTCAACTGGCCGCTGTACCCGCGACATTCGCGTCTATTTATGACGATATTTATAAGCTCAACCTGAAACCCGGTGATGTGGTGGTCCTTGACCCGAGTTTCAGTTCTACCACGACTCGCTATGCGGACTTTTCACCTTATCCGGGCTCTGTTTGTCCCAAGGCCAGTGCGTCCGCCAAGTGGGCCAGTACCTGCCAATTGCCCTCGGCGGGGTATGAAAGTACGCAGCGAAGAATCGAGATACTTACACACGAGTTTAAAGTCCATGTAATTGTCAATGCGTCTGGCGGTATCAAGTATGGCAATGATCCCGCGACACCCATGAACCTCGATCATCCGGACTTCAATGGGTTGTTTGACCGCACTCGCAATGATGATGGCGCCATCTATGTCGGCAGTATCAATCCGAAGACGGGCTCCCGCCTCGCGGCCAACTATGGAAGCAGGATCGACGTCTCGACCTGGGGCTCGCGTATCGCCTATGCCAGTTATGCGACAAGCGGCGCGCACAACACTTATTCTCGCTATGACAACGATGAAACCTTAGGTTATCGGTTTTCCAGTTACATCGTTGCCGGCGCCGTCGCACAGATCCAGAGTATTGCCTTTGCCAACGGTTTGGGCGCCGTGCCGCCGCGGATCATGCGCCAGTTGCTGACGCAGACCGGGCATGAGTTGCCGGGCCATGATGCCAATCGGCCGATGGGCAAGCAGCCGGATGTGAAAGCGGCCGTGGACAAGTTGTTGGCTGACTACGCCCGCGGCTTTCCACCTGAGCCGGCTCCCGCATTCGGCATCAAGCGGGTGGTCGGTTTTGATGCGCCGTACTACGGGCGTCCTTGGGCTTACCGAGCCATCATTCGCCCTGCGGATGCGACGGATGTGACATATCAATGGGGGGCTGTAGACGAACCGTTGCAGATTCAAGGCTCGGACAATACCAACCCCATGCAGCTGTCTGTTGACTGGAGTGATGGGCTTAAACACCGCGAAAGTACGATCACACTGACTGCGCGTAACAGCCAGGGGGCAACCGATACCTGGTCCCGACGCGTGTCTGTACCGCCGATGGTGTGGCGTTTGAGTGGCGAATGGAATGTGCCTGATGAGTTGAAGGCTGGTCAGGTCGTCACGTTGAGCGGCAGGACAACGGGGGCCTTTGCCAATGGCGAAAAACATTTCTATTACTGGAAAGCGCCTGCTCTTTTCAGTGGTATCAAGCAAGGCACCGCGCTCACACCGCTGGTGCATGCCATCACGTTTACCGTTCCGGCAACGCTCGCGCCAGGCACGCAGGTAACGGTGCAATTACTTGGCACACAGGGTGAGTTGCTGCCGCCTACCCAGGTAGCTCAATCCCAGTACGGCATGCTGTTGACCAAACAGGTCACCATCAAGGCCGCCGCGTCGGCCCCAGGTTTGCCTGTTGGCGATGAGCAGGCGTGTGCAACCCCCTGGAGCGGAACCACCGCCTATTCGACGCCGGGAACGCGGGTGTCCTACAAAGGTTTCAACTATGAGGTTGCTCATTGGACACAGGCGAATCAACCTGACGTGAACTATGTGCTCCAAGGCAGCGCCAAACCATGGCGGCGTTTGGGGGCCTGTACCGAGTGATTCAGCGAGGAACCCGTTCACGGCGCAAGCCGTGAGCGGGGCCCTGGAACCCTCACACCCCGGCCAGGTGCAACACCAGCTTGACGATGCCGAACAACGTCAACGCGAACACCACCGTGAACAGGATGCCCAGGATGACAAAGTGGCTGGGCTTGCCGTGGGTAAAGTCGCGGGCGCGGTTCTTGCCGCTTTGTACGCCGAAGGCGGCGGCAACCACGCTGTGCAGCATTTGCCAGAAGGTGGGGGGCTTGGGGGCTGGATCGCTCATGATTGCCTCTCGCGGGGGAACCTCTACGCAGCATAGTCAATCTGCGCAGGGGCGCGGGGAATCTACGTGCTTTAACTATGTGTCGCGGCTCGCGGCCACCGTGGTGATGTACTGCCGCTTTTAGGCAACAGCATCAGGTAGCGATCTATGGACAGCACGCAATCACCCCTCGGAAAAGGCCTGCACAACGCTTTCATCAGAAATAAACTGCCCGGCTGGGTCCAACACCTTACCCAGGCTGATTTCAACGAGTTGAGCCGGGCCAGAGTACCCGGCGCGGTTGCCGAGGGAACGGGCCCCGCGTGGTTCGAGGCCGCCGACGAGGCGCAGCGCCAGGTTATCCGCCAGGCGCAGCAGCGCAGTCGAGCGTCCAATCAACGTTTGGCGGCAACCCTCAAAGGCTTGATGGGCGTCACGGCGCTCGCCAAACCGCTGCTTGAGCAAGCCTTGCAGGATAAATTCGGCTTGAACGTGGATGTGTCGCGCGCGTTCTTCTATCACGACTTCGAACCGCTGCCTCAGTTGGGGTTGTTCAAACAAAAGAGTCTGCTCGAATACGCATTGCGCAACTTCGAGCGCGACCAGACATTCCCCGTCGAGACCGTGCTTGCCGAGCAGGGCCGCCCTGTGAGCAACGACTTAGAGCCAAACGGGCTGTACGCCTGGAGTGACCCGGCCCGAGGTGATTCGGCGCGTAACCGTATCGATAAGCTGGCGATAACGCCCACCGAGTTCGCCACGCTCTGCCGAACGCTGGATATCGGCAAGCAGTACCAGGACCATCTCACGGCCTTTTTCGATGCCCCGGCCACAGCCGCCGCTGTGCGCTCGCAGACGATTCAAGCCTGGAAGGACAGCCTCCTGGCTCATGCCCATGTGGCCTTGCTCCGCTCGGATATTTGCGCAACCGCGCATACGATGCTGTACGCGCTGTTCAAGGGCGAGGGCGTGGCGACGCTCGACGGCGAACCGGTGATTTTCAGCCAGCTGCATGTGCTGGGCTCGCCTGTCAGCGAGCTGTTCGTGCTGGGCGCGCGCCGACGCAAAAGCAAGAAAATCGATTTGCGCTGGTCGAACCCCGGCGACAATCTGCTGGAGGTGCTCAGTTACAACGATTCACGCATCGTTGTGTGCATCCCTGGCGACCCGGTGGCGCCGATCAAGGAATACGCGTCGCTCAAGGCATTCGCCACGGACTTGGGGACCCGTCTGCGCGACGAGACCTATCAGCGGTTCTTCCTCAAGTTGATTCCCTACGACGAAGCCGGGAAATTTCTCGGCAGCATCAAGCCTGCGCTGCAAACACTGAAATGGAACGCCGATATCCCTTACGTCGGCAGGAACCTGATCGGCCGGATGCACGGCGCTTACGAGTGGGTCTACCGCGAAGTACCCGAGCTGAATCTCAGTGAGTCCTTCTTTGAAGGCCCTCTGTTCAGCGCACTCTACACACGGCACCAACAGCGCCTGAAAGAGACCAGTCAGCAACTGGCGGTACCGACGTCCAGGGTCGACCACGATGCCTGGACTAAAAGGCTGTACGGATACCTCGAATGGGGCCTCGATATCTTGAACGTGGCGGCCTTTTTCGTGCCGGGGCTGGGAGAGGTGATGCTCGCCGTGACGGCCGTGCAACTGACGCAGGACATCTATCACGGCGTCGAGCGCTGGAGCGTGGGCGATGCCGATAAAGCTTGGGATTACCTGAGTTCGGTGGCGTCCAACCTGGCGTTCATGACCGTGGTCGGGGCGGCGGTCAGCAAGGCGCCACGCATCAAGCCCGGCGCTCTGGTCGACGGCCTGGTGCAGGTCCGTTTGCCGTTTGGTGATGAACAGCTATGGCGCCCCGGACTTGAACCTTACCAAAGCCCCACACGCCTGCCCGCCGGGCTCAAGCCGAATGCGTTGGGGCAGTACGAGGTGGGCGGCAAGACCTATCTTCGGCTGGATGGCCAAGTCTACGAGAGTACCTTTGACCCCGACATTCAGCAGTGGCGGCTCCGGCATCCGACCAACCCCAAGGCCTACCAGCCGATTCTTGAACACAACGGCCAGGGCGCCTGGCGTCATCGCTTCGAGCGGCCTTTGGAGTGGAACCGCGACACGCTGTTACGGCGGTTGGGCCACGCCACCGATGGCCTGGACCCGGCGACGCTGAGGAAGATTGCACACATCAGCGGCACCGACGATGCCGCGCTGCGCAAGATGTACATGGATAACCTGCCCATGCCCTCGGCGTTGTCCGACACGCTGCGCCAGTTTCAAGTCGATCGATTGCTCAACGAAATGATCGAGCAGACCCGCCTGGGTCTGCCGGTGCCGGACAATCGCTACAACTACGCATTGCCGCAAGTGGTCAATATGCCGCGCTGGCCGCGCGGCAGGGTGATCGAAGTCTTCGATAATGGCGATCCTGCCGGGCCATCGTTCCGATATGGCCGGGCATCGCACCCGCCCAAGCCGGTGATCAGTATCTCCCGTGCACAGGTGTCGGCCGCGAAATTACCGAACCGTATTCTGGAGGCATTGGACGAAGACGAGATCGTCAGCCTGCTCGGACCCGAGGGCGCGCGGGTTGAATCTGAGCGAGAACAGGTGCTGTGCGCGCAACTGGCCCAACACCTGAGAGCCAACAAGACCACGGTGTTCGACAACCTACTCAAGGGCAGCGAGGCCATGACGCCACGCACGCCGCAAACCGAGGCGCTGCGGCGCACGTTTCCCGGCCTGTCGACGGACGCCGCACGCGAAGTGCGGGCCGCTGCCAGTGTCGACGAGCAATTGTACATTCGTCGCACCGGCCGGCTGCCTGGCAGCCTGATGCTCAAAGCCCGCGCACGTGCGCGGTTGGCGCGCTTGAACACGGCGATGGCCGGGCTGCATCTGGACAGCATGGCCACGCCCGATAGCCAACGCCTGGCGTTGCATACCCTGGAAAAACTGCCTGGGTGGTCGGCCACGGTGCGCCTGGAAGTGCGTCAGGGCCATATCGCCGGCAAAGTGCTGGACAGCGTCGGCAGCCCCACGGCCAAGCAGATCAAGTACCTGGTCAAGGGGCATGCGCAACACCCCCAGGCGAGCCAGTTTCAGGCATTCGATGTACAGGGCAATACCCTTAACAGTGTGCCGAGCCATGGCGACAATTTTTTCGCCTCGATCATGCACGCATTGCCCGACAGCGCGCGGGTATCCCTTGGGTTACCGCAGGTGGGGCAGGGCGGCCAACTGCAAAAGATCATCACGGACTACGCCATGGCCCACCGTGAACAAATGCTCGAGGTGTTGCTGCCGCACAGCCCACGGTCACGCTTCAAGTCGCCGGTGCGTTTGGACACGGGGCAAGCAGGGTACCCGCTCAGTGGTCGTGGCGCCGGGGCGCAGACCAATCCAGCCCTGGTGTCACGGGTGCGCGATGTGCTTGCGAACATTTCCGACGAGGACGCCGAACGCATGGTTTTACGTCTGCTGGGCGAAGGCAGGACAGAATCACAGGTGGGTCATGCGCTGAGCCTCTATGCGCGGGAACAGGATGCGCTGACGACGCAACTCGATGCTTGGGTCGGCGCCGATTCGAACGACGACGGGCGCCATGGGACCGCCGGCCGCATCAGGGATGCCTGGCGATCACGGGTCATTCTCGGTGATCAGGTCTCCGTCTACTTGGATCTGCGCGCCACTCCTCATGTGCCCGAGCTGAGCGTCGATCTACCCAATGTTGGGGTTCTGCGCCTGAGCTACGAAGCGCTGCTTGGACCCTCGGTGGAAACATCGATGCGACCGTTTTCCGGGGTCCGATCAGTGGAGGTCGACATGCATGACTTTGGCGCACAGACGTCGGTTGCCCCCGTCGGGGATCGGATGGTGACGGCATTGGGGCAGATGCCAGCCCTCAAGGAGTTGATTCTCAATGGTGGGGGGGAAGGGTTTACGCAAGTGGCTCAGGCGGTGGTGAATCACCAGCCGGGGCTTGAACAACTGTCTCTGAGGGGCATAACGCGCGAGGTCGATGTCAGCCACTTGAACCAGCTGCGGTCGCTGGTCGTGGCGGGGTCTGCCGATGCATGGCCCAAAGGGGTTTTGCAGCTGCCACACCTCGAACGGTTGGATCTGCGCGATTTGTCGATCACAGCGCTGCCGACCGAGCTTTTTTCCGGCCATGAGCGCGTATGGCGCGGGCTGAGCGTCAATTGGTCGAACCTGGGCCGTGAGTCGTTCGAGGTGGCCTATCGGTATGTGCGAGAGAATCCGGCGCACGTGCTGGATGCACATACGGTGCTGACGCAGTATGCGCGTGGCCGCTTGAAGCAACTGGTGCCGGATCTACCGCGGTTTGCCGAGGTCGCCTTGAACGGGTTGCAGCGACAGGGGCTGTCCGATGAGGCCCTGTTGGGAAGGATCAACGCGTTGGACCAGGAACACACGAGCCTGGTCAACAATCTGCACGCCTGGCAGACGCGGCCGGCTATCGCCAATGAGTTGAACAGCGCTCAGAACCGTCGTCATGTCGCTGCACAGATCCTTGAGTGCTGGCAAGAAGGGATCCAGGCGAGATTAGGCGCACATGAACCGGTGGCCGGGCCTTCATGGCGTGTCCAGCGCTTGAGCGACACACTGGATCTGCCGGGATGGCGCCTGGGGGACCTGCCCACGCTCACGGGCGCGGACTTCAGCCACGTGCGTCGCTTGTGTCTGCCAGGCGCAAGCGCCTCGTTGGAGCAGTTGGACAGCTTTGTGGGTCACTTTGCCGAGTTGCGCAGGCTCGAGCTGAGCGGTAATCAATTGGCGGAGCTGCCGCCGGTACTGGAGCGTCTGCCGCGGTTGACGTACCTGGACGTGTCTTACAACGATCTCACCATGACCACGGCGATCCAGAACCGACTGAACCGGTTGCCGTCCCTGGAAACGCTCAACTTGCGCTTCAATCGCGTGCAGAGACTGGATGTGCGTGCGTTGACGGCCCTCACTCACCTCGACCTGGCCCATACCGCCCTTCGCACATGGCCGACCGGCGCATTGCAGTTGCCATCGTTGCGCAGGCTCGATCTGAGCCACAGCGCGATTACCAGCGTTCCGGAGGCGCTCTTTGCCGGCCACGAGCCGTTGCTGGACGGGGTGCAACTGCAGGGTTGCAGGCTCGATGCACCGACGCTGGCCAGGATACAGCGCTACGCCGCCGACAACGTTGTCGCCAGACCCCTGGGTATCGCCCGGCCCGCCTTGCTTGCGGGCAGGACCGGCGGCGATCCCGAGTTCTATCCTGTGCAAGTCTCGGAACAACCGGACCTGCTCCTGCCCCTTCCTAAAAGCCCAGGCGACACCAGTACTCGTCTGACGGCGGCTGAACGCCTGCAACAACTGTCTCCCAAACTGAGCACTGCGCAAGCCGTAGAACGTATCGACGCCTTGAGCGCCGAATTCGGCGCGATACAGCTTGAAGCCCGTTTGAAAGAATGGGAGCGCCAGCATGTGCAGATGATCACGCGCCTCAATGCCTGGATCGACACACCGGGCTATCGCGTGCGCAATATCTGGGTCAACGCGGTCGACCGCAGGCGGGCTGCCCAAGCCCTGATGGATAGCTGGCGCCTCACATTGTCAACGCCGTCCGAATTGGCGGCCGATTCGCGATTGAACCTGGCCTCGCTGAGCCTGGGCGACCTGCCCGAATTGCCGGTCAGCTTCAACCATGTCGCGACGCTTGACCTCGGCAACGTGCATCTGACGGCTCAAGGTTCGAATGGTTTTTTGCGCAGCTTTACTCATGTGCGCCACCTGAATCTCAGCGATAACCGCCTGGGCGCTTTACCTGAGGCCGTTCAAACGATGGCACAGCTCACGCGTCTTGAAGCGCGCCGAAACGGTTTGCAGGATGCCAGGGCCCTGGAGCAGCAATTGCGCGGTCTGACAAACCTGGAATGGCTGGACCTGGGAGAAAACGCTCTGGTTGAATTTGACATGACCCAGATGGGTCGCCTGCACACGCTGGACCTGCATGGCAACGTCATGGCCGATTGGCCCCATGGCGCGATGAGTGCACCTGCACTCAGAACCCTGAACCTGAGCAACAACCAGATCGGCGAGGTTCCGGCCGAGTTACTGATGTCGACGCATGCCGTGTTGGCGGCGGGCACCGATATCTCCGACAACCTTCTCTTCGAAGAGGAAGCCGTGCGTGTGCGTGACCATCTGCTGGAAACCGGCCAGGGGCTGGGCATGACGCTGGATGAAATCGACCGCATCGTGGAGGGGTATGCTCACCCATCCGACTCGGACAGTGCGTCGGACGCCGGCCATCCCGATTCAGAACCCGATGATGTCCAAAAAGACCGCTGGTTCGCCCAGGTACCCCGCGACTCGGAAAAACACCAGGTATGGGACAGCCTCAAGGCTGATGAGGGCGGCGAGGATTTTTTCTTTATCCTTTCCAATCTGCGCCATACCAAGGACTTCAGCCAGGACCCGGTTGATCTCACGCAGCGGGTCTGGCGCGTGCTCGACGCAGCCCACAGCAATGATGCGCTGCGTGATGAGCTGTTTGAACGCTCCCGTGCGATGCGAAACAACGCCACCTGTGGTGACGGCAGAATCCTGTTGTTCAGTGACCTTGAGATCAAGGCGTATGAGTTCACGGCATTGAAAGCCATCGACCCCGCGCACAAGGGCCGTGAGCTGCTGAAACTTTCCAGGGGACTGTTCAATCTGGACCAGGTCGAGGCCTTGGCGCGCCAGGCCATCGCCGAAAAACCGCGCATCGACCCGGCCGAGATCCGGCTGGCGTACCGCATCGGTCTGGCCCGGCGCCTGGACTTGCCCGGCCAGCCCAAGAGCATGCTGTACCAGAACCTGGCGCAGATCTCGCCGAGTGATCTTGAGCGCGCCTATACCACCGTTGTCCAGGCGCAAGGAACGTCGGCGTTTATTGAGCAACTGGTGACGCGCCCTTACTGGATGAAGTACCTGGAGGAACGCTACGCGGATGACTTCTCCAATTTGCAAGCGCGGCTGACGGAGCAATCCGAGGCGCTGGAGCTTCGCTATCCGGATTTTGGCGAGGCGTATTTTGATGAAATACAAACCTTGGGCAATCAAGGCAAAGCCGAGCGCCAGCAGTTGGCGCGCGACCTGTCGCGACGGGAGATGACCGAGCTGGACCAACCTCTGTCTTGACCGAACGCCGCGTTGGACGCTGGTGCGACAAGCACTATGCACCACCGGCCAAGCGGCGCCCCATGATGTTCTGTCACTCCCATTCACAGGAGTGACCTTATGCCCAACCCACGTTATCGCACCCTGGATAGCGCGCGCGCCAAACCCGCTGCGACCACCAGTATTCACGGTGATTTTCTTGAACAGGCCGTGCCCCAGTGGCTGGTCGATGCCACGCCCCAACGCAAGACTGCCCTCAAGGAGGTCGCCGCAGTGACGCCGCCCTGGTACCGGAAGGCCTCGCCCGTCCAACGCGAGCGTGTTGACGCCAGTGTCAAAACGGCTGCCGCCGCTCAGGTCCGACTGGACAGCGTGATGTCGACCTTCCAAGACGTCGAAACTTTTGCCGAACCGCTGCTACGCAAGGCACTGCAGGATCAGTTTCAGGTTGACGTGGATCTCAACCTGACCTTGTTATGCCTGCGCCGCCCGTTGCAGGTCAGTGTGGTCAACCTTGAGATAGGCTCATTCGAGTTTCTGAATTTCTCGTTGCTGCAGGCGGCCCTGCATAACTTTGAGACCTGGGAGTGCAGGGCAGGAGCCTACCATGCCAGCTCCGGCTTTATGGTGGAGACCGCCACGCCCGGCACGTTTGAGCCGGTGCCTGTCAACCTGAAGGTGAACGAGTTTTTGACGCTGTGTCGCAGCCTTGATGTCGGGGCGAAGTACCAGGCCTACTTGAAGGCGTTCTTCGCGGCCGACGCCACCTTACGTCCAGCGTTTATCGCCAGCCAGAAGGCCGCGATGCGGGCGGCGGCCGAGCAGGCACTCTTGACCGGCGACATCGAACCGCAGGATCACACGATGATCCTGTCGGTGATCGAGGGCAATGCCAATCCACGGATCGGCAACAAGCAGATCTGGTTCAACGATATGGGCCTGATGAAGCAGCGACTGACCGGTTGCGTGGTGTTCGTCATTGGCGAAAAGCATCGTTACAGCGACGAAGTGATCCTGTATGTCCCGCACGACCCGGCACATCCCCTCAAGCGCTACACCGCCGAGCAGATGCGTCGCGAGTTTCGGCGCCTGTTCACCGACCGCGAGGGCATGTCGTCCGAGGACGCCACCCCGACGGCGTACCAGCAGTTTTTCAGCCAGTTCATAGCGTATGAACAGCGTCCGTATTATTTCAGCCAGTTCACGCAAGAGGCCGGCGATTCGTCAGGAGGCCTCTTCAACTCACCCTGGCGAACCTTCGTCAAGGTTGCGGGGGCGCTGAATCCGCTCTGGCGTATCAAGGAGCTGCCACCTGAACGTCCGGCAAACCGCCGGCCGGAGCCGGACCCCTACATCGCGCCTGCGTACCTGACTCACAAAGGCCAGGGCCCCTGGGACGACAACCTTGACCTGTGGGCCTACCTCTACGAGCAGAGCCGCGACAAGGTGCTGGCCGATGCCCGCAGCCATGCGGTACCCAGCGCCGATGTCGACGTCAAGGCCCGCGAAGCCAAGTTGGCGCACCTGCTGGAATTCGGTTTGCTGGGGTTGAACCTGGTGTCAATGTTCGTGCCGGTGTTGGGCGAAATCATGATGACGGTGATGGCGGGGCAGCTGTTGTATGAAACCTTCGAGGGTGCCATCGAGTGGAGCGAGGGTGACAAGCGCGCGGCCAAGGCGCATTTGGTCGACGTGGCGGAAAATCTTGCGCAGATCGCCGTAATGGCGGGTGTGGGCGCCAGTGTGCGCAGATTCAAGGCGGCCCGTGCTGAGCCGCTGATCGAATCGCTGGACCCCGTCACGTTGCCGAACGGCCAGAGCCGCTTGTGGAAACCCGACCTGAGCCCCTATGAGAGTGCCGCTTCACTGGATAACAGCCCCGGCCCGAATGCGCTTGGACAGCACAAGGTCAATGGCGGCACCTATGTGCGTGTGGGCGGCAAGGTCTACGAGCAGGTCTACGACGATAAGATCAAACGTTGGCGCATCCAGCATCCGAGCGATGCGACGGCCTATCAGCCGATCCTTCACAGCAACGGTCAGGGCGCCTGGCGACACACGTTGGAACGTCCGCTGGCCTGGGACCGCCTGACCCTGCTGCGGCGCATCGGCCACGCCGTCGAGGCATTTTCGGATGCGGATTTGCTCAAGGTGGCGGATGTCAGCGGGGTGAGCGATAACGCCTTGCGCAAGATGCATATGGATTACGCCGCGCCGCCGCCTGCACTGACGGACGCCATGCGCCTGTTTCGCGCCGACGCGAGCGCCGAGAAGCTGATTGAACAACTCAATGGCGCCCGGCCGATTGACCCGCTGTACCTCTATGCACTGCCGCTGGTGACTGAAATGCCACGTTGGCCGGCCGGGTATGTGCTGGAGGTTTCCAACGGCGCCGGGGTGGCGGGCGTGTCGGTGAGATACGGCAGCGAGCGCGTGCCGGCCGGCACGCGCCACCCGCCGACGATCAGCGTCACTCGACATGATGTGTTGGCCGGCAAGTTGCCAGAGCGCATTCTCGCTGCGTTGGACGAGACGCAAATCACCTCTGTGCTGGGGGAACAGCCAGCCCGTGTAATCGACAAGCGCGTCGGGGAGCTGGGCAAACAGTTGGCGGACTACGCCCGCACACGCAAACCGGCAATATTCGACAGCCTCTATGCGGGCACGGAATCGGTGGATGCACGCGTCACGCGCTTGCAGCGTGCATGCCCCGGGCTCAGCGAGGCCGCAGCCCTGGAAGTGCTGGCCAATGCCCGTCCCGATCACCTCAAACAGCTGCAAACCTCGCGCCACGTGCCCTTAAGCCTGCTCGAAGAGGCACGCTGGTACGCGCGACAAGGGCGCCAGACCCGTGCTTATGCGGGGCTGCGCAGTCAGAGCATGGCGTCGGCGGACAGTCGACGCCTGGCGTTGCACAGCCTTGAAAGCCTGCCGGGATGGCCGGACACGCTGCGTCTGGAAGTGCGTGCAGGCAGTATTGACGGCACGTTACTCGACAGCGTCGGCAGCCAGGCTGCGCCAGAAAAGAAGTTCCTGGTCAAACACGGCCCGAGTTTTCAGGCGTTCAATGAGCGCGGCGAGGCGCTCAACAGTGTGCCCAGGGCCGGGGACAATTTTTACGCCTCGATCATGCACGCATTGCCGGATAGCGCTCGCGCCAGTCTGGGCGTGCCTGAAGTCAGCCAGAACGTGCAGCTGCAAAATAAAATCATCGAGTTCGCCGATCGCAACCGCGCTCAGGCGATACGTGCGCTGGAGCCGCAAGGCAAGTGGTACAAACCGCCCGTCAGGATCAATGACAAGAGGCTGGGGTATTACGCCAGCGGTCGCGGCCGGGGATTGAGTGCAAACCTGGTGGCACGGGTACGCAGTGTGTACCCCTCAATGAATGATGCTCACGCCGGCGAAATGATCCGCATGTTACGACAGCAGGGTTATTCGGACGCGGGCATCTTCACGCTGCTGGAAAATCGCGCACGTACCCAAGCCGGGATGGGGGCTGATCTCGACGTGTGGGTCGGTGCCCGGCGAGAGGGCGTTGCCTACGACGCCGAGTATATGCACCGACGCCACGTCGCTGAAACGCTCAAGACAGCCTGGACGCGTTCACGTGTGGCCGAGGAAAGTAAGCAGCCTGGAGACGCGCGACTGAGCATCATCATCAACGACACGTTGCCGCCGCTGACGGTCGATTTTTTGGGTATTCGCGAACTGACGGTAGGCGGGCGCGCCATGAACGATGGGAATGCGGACAGCTTCCTGGCGCGCTTTCCCAATCTGGAACAGTTGTCGATCGGCGAAAGTGGCGCTTTCTACGATCCCAAGCCGTCGCTGACGACCGTACCGCACGCGGTGCAGACAATGACCAGCCTGCGAAGCTTGCGTATCAAGGTCAATGCGGGGTCCGTCTCGGCGCATTTTTCATCCGCGCTCAATGCATTGACGGGGCTGGAAGAGCTTTATATCGACTGCAGCGGTGTTTCCCTGGACGCGCTCAAGGTGCTTGAACTGTCCGCACTTACGCAACTGAAAAAGCTCAAGATCGATGCCCCTTATGCCTTGTGGCAGTGGCCGACGTCGGTTGAGAACCTTGCGCTGCTGGAGCGTCTGGATCTGACCAATACGGCCATAAGCACACTCCCGGACACCCTCTATAGCGGACACGAAGCCCTTTGGGCTGGTTTGTCACTGGATTGGGCGAAATTCCCTTATGAGGCATTCAAACCTGCCTATGACTATGTAAGGGCATACAACGGTCCGATGGGGCACCTGGTTGATGTGCACCAAATGGTGAACGGGTTCTGTCGAGGCGAGTTGGAATATTTGATGGGCAACTCGCAAATGGCCACGTCGCTGCAGGAGGCGATGAACGTCAGGCTGGAGACGCCCGAAGAAAGGTTTGCGGCAGTCGAACAGTTGAGCCAGGAGCGCCGCCGAATTTTTGATCCGTTCTACGAGCCGCGCCCCGTCGCTGGCCGCGTCAGGCTGCGTTTGAGTCAGTGGAAAAGCGGTGAAAATGCGCGACTTATCGATCTCCTTGAAACCAGCTGGCGCGGGGCCGTGGCTCAGCGTGATGGTTTGTCGGCGAATGTCTCGACCTTTGAATGGTCGTTGTCACCCGCGGATCAATCGTTCGAGCTGCCGCAACTGCCGGCCGGCAGCTTCGCTCATGTGCAGACGTTGCGTCTGAATGGGCTGCGCGCCTCGGTCGAGCAGGCACGCGGTTTTATCAAGGCGTTCAGTGCCGTGCAGCGCCTTGAACTCAACGCCAGCGCCTTGAACTCAACGCCAGCGACTTGACCAAGCTGCCCATTGGCGCCGGCGAACTTCCTCGGTTGACCCGGCTTGAACTGGCCAACAACAGGTTGGTCTTCTCACCGCAACTGCAGGCGCAGTTCGATGATTTGAGCCATCTCCAATACCTGGATTTACACAACAACCCGCTGAGCCGCCTGGAGGTCAGTGCCCTGCAGCACCTCAAGGCGCTTAACCTGAGGAGCACGCAATTAAAGGTCTGGCCCGCGGGCGCGGAGAACCTGACGCAATTGGCCTGGCTCGACGTGCGTGACAACCAATTGTCGGCGTTGCCCCCGGATGTATTGAGCAGCGACGAGCTGCTGCTGAAGGTCAATCTGGTGGGTAATCCCTGGATCGCGCAAAACAACATAGACCGGATACTGGCGCAGCAGCGCATCGAGGTGGCCATAGGCCTGCCTGAAGGGGCGTTGGAGCGGTTTGCCGTTCAGTTCGTATCATCTGATTTCCCGCCTGAGGAGACTGCATGGTCGATTGCTCGTTATTTGTTGCCGTTGCCCGAGGTCGTGGAAGGCGCGGCTGGCGTTGATGGCGAAACCCTGGCTCGCCAATTGAATGGCTGGATTTTCACCCGTCAGTCCCCGCGACAGGGTGTGACCGTGTCGGCCGAAAGTCGTGGTTTAGCTGCGCAACGTATCCATGCGAACTGGCGCGGGGCGCCAGGCAGCGTCAATCCACAATTGAGCCTGCTGGGGCTGCAGACCGGTGACTTGCCGGCGCTGACGGTGTCGTTTGCGCATGTACGCAGCCTGGACCTGACCGGGGTCAGGCTGTCGGTGCAAGGCTCCAATGGCTTCCTGCGCGCCTTCCCGCAACTGACCAGGCTTATGTTGAGTGGCAACGCGTTGTCAGCGTTGCCCGAGGCGGTCGGGCAAATGGAGCGGCTCGAACGCCTGGATTTCGACTACAACAATCTCTATGACCCCGAGCCGCTGTACCGTCAATTGGGCGGCGAACGCCTGCGTTGGCTGGACCTGAGTCACAATGGTCTGTATCGGTTCAACACCCGAGTCTTTCCTCGACTGCAGGATTTGAACCTCAGTCACAACAGGATTGAGGAGTGGCCCGAAGGGGCATTGGAAGCTGGGCATTTGCGTACGCTGAACCTCAGCGGCAACGAGCTCATGAGCTTTCCAGTCGCCTTGCTCGATGGCACCCACGATGACTTGGTCGGCGGCATCGACCTTTCCGACAACCTACTGCTGTCGCTCGACAGTCTTGAACGAATCAGAGATTACAGTGATGCACATGCCGGGGTGCCCGTGATGGGACTGTCGCAACATGACATCCATGTGAGAATTGACCTTCTTGAACGGGGTTCTGAAACCGAATCCGGCGCTGAGTCCGGTACCGACAATGGCGCCATTGTCGAGCCCGCCGAACCGCTCGAGGATCCGGCTGGCGAGGTGGGCGCATCGGCATTGGCGCCCTGGCTGGCGGTCGGCGATGCCGAGCTGAAAGCGGCGAGGACGCAGGTCTGGAACCAGTTGGCTCAAACCGATGACCATGAACGTTTCTTCCACCTGATTGCACAGCTGCGCCTTACCGACGAGTTTCGCCTGTCCCGGTCGGACCTGACGCAGCGGGTCTGGACAGTCATGCAGGCGGCCTCGGAAAATCGCGAGCTGCGCCAGTTGTTGTTCCAGAGCGCCGAAACCCACGGCACCTGCATTGACGGTCGAATTCTCACCTTCAGTGAACTGGAGGTGCGGGTGTACGAGGCCAATGCCTTGCGCGATGTCAGCGCGGGGCAGTTGGAAGACAAAGGCCGTGCGCTGCTGAACCTGTCCCGGCAACTGTTTCGACTGGGCCGTGTGGAACGCCTGGCGGAAGCGGCGGCGCTTCACAGCGACAGGGCTGAGGTGCGTTTGCAATATCGCATCGGCATGACCCGAGGCTGGCCAGATGGGTTGGAGTTGCCGGGACAACCGGAACACATGGCCTTCGCCCAGCCGATCAGTGGACGGGTGGTAGAGCAGGCGCGCACGTCGGTTCTCGACGCCGAAGCGAGTGATGATTTTTTTGAAGAGCTGATCACCCGCGACTACTGGGTCCGCTATTTGCAAGAACGCTATCGGCAAGCGTTCACCGCGCTTGATGAACACGCCGATGCCAGGCATGAGGCGGTGGAGGATAAGCACCCTGATCGACAAGACAACAGCGAAGGCCTGGAGCGCTATCGGCAGGCACTGAACGAGCTGGAAATCGAACTGGGCAGCGAACGGGCCGGCAAGTTGCTTGAACTGTCGCGGGATGCAGTGACGGCGCTGTCGACGCGCACCGGCGTCGAACCACAGCCGGGACCGTCCTGGCGTCAATAAAGTAAACCGGTGGCGAGCGGCAACCCCGCTCGCCACACAGGCCCCTTTATCTCAATTGTCGTAACCCAGGTTCGGCGCCAGCCAGCGCTCGGTCACCGCCAGGTCCTGGCCTTTGCGCGCGGTGTAGCTCGTCACCTGGTCCTTGTCGACCTTGCCCACCGCAAAGTACTGCGCCTGCGGGTGCGCAAAGTACCAGCCGCTGACCGCCGCCGCCGGGAACATCGCGTAGTGCTCGGTGAGGAACACACCGCTGCGACCGGCCTGCATTTCACGGGCTTCGGGGTCGAGCAGTTGGAACAACTGGGCTTTCTCGGTGTGGTCCGGACACGCCGGGTAGCCGGGGGCAGGGCGGATGCCGCTGTACTGCTCCTTGATCAGCGCTTCGTTGTCCAGTTGCTCGTCTTTGGCATAACCCCAGTAGTCTTTACGCACTTGCTGGTGCAGCCATTCGGCGCAGGCTTCGGCCAGGCGGTCGGCCAGGGCCTTGACCATGATCGAGTTGTAGTCGTCGCCCGCATCCTGGTAGGCCTTGGCGACTTCTTCGGCACCGATGCCGGCGGTGGTGATGAACCCCCCGATGTAGTCGGTGACGCCGCTGTCCTTGGGCGCGACGAAGTCGGCCAGGGAGAAGTTCGGCTTGCCGTCGGTCTTGATGATCTGCTGGCGCAGGTGGTGCAGCCTGGCAATCGGCTGGCCGTCGGCACCGTAGACTTCCAGGTCATCGTCCTGTACCTGATTGGTCGGCCAGAAACCGAACACCGCGCGGGCGCTGATCAGCTTTTCGTCGATCAGCTTGCGCAGCATTTCCCGAGCATCGGCGTACAGCGCGGTGGCGGCTTCACCGACCACTTCATCGGTGAGGATGCGCGGGAATTTACCGGCCAGGTCCCAGGAGATAAAGAACGGCGTCCAGTCGATGTATTCGGCCAGGACGTTGAGGTCGATATTGTCCAGCACCTTGGCGCCGGTAAAGGTCGGCACCACCGGGGTGTAGCTGCTCCAGTCGAACTGCGGCTTCTTGGCGATGGCCGCCGGGTAGCTCAGGCGTTCGGTGCGGGCGCTGCGGTTGGAGGTGCGCTCGCGCACGTCGATGTATTCCAGGCGGGTTTTCTCGACGAAACCGGCCTTCAACTCCTTGGACAGCAACTGCGTGGCCACACCCACCGCCCGCGAGGCGTCAGTGACGTAGATCACCGCATCGTTGCTGTACTTGGGCTCGATCTTCACCGCCGTGTGCGCCTTGGAGGTGGTCGCGCCGCCGATCATCAATGGCAGGTGGAAGTCCTGGCGCTGCATCTCGCGCGCCACATGCACCATCTCGTCCAGGGACGGGGTGATCAGGCCAGACAGGCCGATGATGTCGCACTTCTGCTCCCTGGCCACCTGCAGGATTTTTTCCGCCGGCACCATCACGCCCAGATCGACGATGTCATAGCCGTTGCAACCGAGCACTACGCCGACGATGTTCTTGCCGATGTCGTGTACGTCGCCCTTCACCGTGGCCATCAGGATCTTGCCCTTGGCTTCCGGTTTGTCGCCTTTTTCCAGCTCGATGAACGGGATCAGGTGGGCCACGGCCTGTTTCATCACGCGGGCTGATTTGACCACCTGGGGCAGGAACATTTTGCCGGCGCCGAACAGGTCGCCGACGATGTTCATGCCGGACATCAACGGACCTTCGATCACTTCGATCGGGCGCGCGAACGATAGCCGGGATTCTTCGGTGTCTTCGACGATGTGTGTGGTGATGCCCTTGACCAGCGCGTGTTCCAGGCGCTTGTTCACCGGCCAGCCACGCCATTCTTCGGTCTCGGCTTCCTTGACGCTGCCGTCGCCTTTGTACTTGTCGGCGATGGCGAGCAGGGCATCGGTGCCGTCCGGGGTGCGGTTGAGCACCACGTCTTCCACCGCATCACGCAGCTCGGCCGGGATCTGGTCGTAGATCTCCAGCTGGCCGGCGTTGACGATACCCATGGTCAGGCCGTTGCGGATCGCATACAGCAGGAACACCGAGTGGATCGCCTCGCGCACCGGGTTGTTGCCGCGGAACGAGAACGACACGTTGGACACGCCGCCCGAGGTCAGCGCGTAGGGCAGCTCGTCACGGATATAGGCGCAGGCGTTGATGAAGTCGACAGCATAGTTGTTGTGCTCTTCGATGCCGGTGGCGACCGCAAAGATGTTCGGGTCGAAGATGATGTCTTCCGGCGGGAAGCCGACTTCGTTCACCAGGATGTCGTAGGAGCGTTTGCAGATCTCTTTCTTGCGCGCTTCGGTGTCGGCCTGGCCGGCTTCGTCGAAAGCCATCACCACCACCGCGGCGCCATAGCGCTTGCACAGCCTGGCGTGATGAATGAACTGCTCGACGCCTTCCTTCATGCTGATGGAGTTGACGATGCCCTTGCCCTGGATGCACTTGAGGCCGGCTTCGATCACTTCCCACTTGGAGGAGTCGATCATGATCGGCACGCGGGAGATGTCCGGCTCGCCGGCGATCAGATTGAGGAAGGTCACCATGGCCTTCTTCGAATCGAGCATGCCCTCGTCCATGTTGATGTCGATCACCTGGGCGCCGGCTTCGACCTGTTGCAGGGCGACTTCCAGGGCTTCGGTGTAGTTGTCTTCGCGGATCAGGCGGGCGAACCTGGCGGAGCCGGTGATGTTGGTGCGTTCGCCGACGTTGACGAACAGCGAGCTGCGATCAATGGTGAACGGCTCCAGGCCCGACAGGCGGCAGGCCTTGGGAATGTCCGGGATCGGGCGTGGCGCATAACCGGCCACGGCCTTGGCGATGGCTTCGATGTGGCCGGGCGTGGTGCCGCAGCAGCCGCCGACAATGTTGAGGAAGCCGCTTTGGGCGAATTCTTCGATGACCTTGGCGGTTTCTGACGGTAGTTCGTCGTACTCGCCGAATTCGTTGGGCAGGCCGGCGTTGGGGTGCGCCGAGACGTGGGTGTTGGCCTTGTTGGACAGCTCTTCCAGGTAGGGGCGCAGCTCGCTGGCGCCCAGGGCGCAGTTCAAACCGACCGAGATCGGCTTGGCGTGAGCCACGGAGTTCCAGAACGCTTCGGTGGTCTGGCCCGACAGCGTGCGGCCGGAGGCATCGGTGATGGTGCCGGAGATCATGATCGGCAATTCGATACCGAGCGCTTCGAATACACCTTGCACGGCGAAGATCGCGGCCTTGGCGTTCAGGGTGTCGAAGATGGTTTCGATCAGGATCAGGTCGGCGCCGCCTTCGATCAGGCCCTGGGTGGCCTCGGTGTAGTTCTCCACCAGCTCGTCGAAGGTCACATTGCGGTAGCCGGGGTTGTTCACGTCGGGCGACAGCGAGCAGGTACGGCTGGTCGGGCCCAGTACGCCAGCGACAAAACGTGGCTTGGCCGGGTTTTCGGCAGTCTTGGCATCGGCAATCTTGCGCGCCAGGCGTGCGCCTTCGACGTTCAATTCGTAAGCCAGTTCTTCCATGCCGTAGTCGGCCATGGAAATGCGCGTGGCGTTGAAAGTGTTGGTTTCGAGGATGTCGGCGCCGGCATCCAGGTACGCCTTCTCGATCCCGCCGATCACGTCCGGGCGGGTGAGCACCAGCAGGTCGTTGTTACCCTTGACGTCGCTCGGCCAGTCGGCGAAGCGTTTGCCACGGTAGTCGTGCTCTTCCAGTTTATAGCTCTGGATCATCGTGCCCATGCCGCCGTCGAGGATCAGGATACGGTCCTTGAGGGCGTGGTGAAGGGCGTGCAGACGAGCGCTACGATCGGACATGGGACTACTCTGGTCAGGCATTACGGAGGGCATGGATCATAACAAACCTGCGAGCGGTTGGTGCATGTTGGGGGTTTGCATGAATATCGCTCATGTTGGCAGGCGTCATGGCCCGGTAGAATCGCCGGCAATTTCAGCGCACGCATTGAATCGGGACCGGATACATGTCACTTCGTCTTATCGTCAGCGCCGTCCTGGCATTGATCGCCAGTACCGCCCAGGCGCAAGGTCCCGTTACGGCGATCTCCTACACGCGTGATATCCAACCGATCTTTACCGAGAAGTGCGTGGCCTGCCACGCCTGCTACGACTCCGCCTGCCAGCTCAACCTCGGCAGTGCCGAGGGGGCGACGCGGGGGGCGAGTAAAATGCCAGTGTACGACGGCGAGCGCAGCCAGGCCGCGCCCACCACCCGATTGTTCTTTGACGCGTTCGGTCAGCAGGCCTGGCGGCAGAAGGGCTTTTATTCGGTGCTGGACGCGCAGGGCAGCCAGGCCGCGTTGATGGCGCGCATGCTGGAGCTGGGGCATAACGCGCCGCTGCAACCCAATGCCAAGCTCCCCGAAGAGATCGTGTTGGGCCTGAACCGCGAAAACAGCTGCGCCATGCCCGGCGAGTTCAACGCCTACGCAGGCAGCCATCCCAAGGAAGGCATGCCATTGGCGGTCACCGGCCTGACCGACCAGCAATACCAGACCTTGCAGCGTTGGCTGGCCTCCGGCGCGCCGATCGATGAGCAGGGCCTGGCGCCAAGTGCCAGGGAAGCCTTGCAGGTGCAGCAGTGGGAGGGGCTGCTCAATCAACCCGGCGCCCGCGAGAGCCTGGTGGCGCGCTGGTTGTTCGAGCATTTGTTCCTGGCGCATATCTATTTCGAGAACGGCGAGCCTGGGCATTTCTTCCAGTGGGTGCGTTCGCGCACGCCGAGCGGGCAGCCGATCGACCTGATCAACACCCGGCGTCCAAACGACGACCCCGGCACGCGGGTGTATTACCGCCTGTGGCCGGTGCAGGGTGTGATCGTGCATAAAACCCACATCACTTACCCATTCAGCGCCGCGAAAATGGCGCGCATCAAGGCGCTTTTCTACGAAGGCAACTGGCAGGTCAACGCCTTGCCGGGCTATGGTCCGGGGCGTCGCGCCAACCCCTTCGAAACCTTCGAAGCCATCCCGGCCAAGGCGCGTTACCAGTTCATGCTGGATAACGCCGAATACTTCGTGCGCACCTTTATTCGCGGGCCGGTGTGCCGTGGGCAGATCGCCACGGACGTGATCCGCGATAATTTCTGGACCCTGTTCCAGGACCCCGATCACGATTTGTATATCACCGATGCGCGTTATCGCGGCCAGGCCACGCCGCTGCTGGCGATGCCGGGGCAGAACGATGACGTGGGCAGCGTCCTCGGCCTGTGGCTGGCTTACCGCGATAAGCGCAATCAGTACGAAGCGCTGCGCCGTGACAGTTATGCCGATTTGCCGCCGCCCAGCTGGTCGACCCTGTGGGCCGGTAACGACAATGCGTTGCTGAGCATTTTCCGGCATTTTGACAGCGCTTCGGTGACCAAGGGCCTGATCGGCGAGGTGCCACAGACGATGTGGCTGTTCGACTTCCCGCTGCTGGAGCGCACCTATTATCAGCTGGCGGTGAACTTCGATGTGTTCGGCAACGTGTCGCACCAGGCGCAGACGCGGCTGTACTTCGACCTGATCCGCAATGGCGCCGAGCAGAACTTCCTGCGCCTGATGCCGGCCGACACCCGCGATGACTTCATGGACGACTGGTACCAGAACAGTGGCAAGCTCAAGCTGTGGCTGGACTACGAGGCCATTGATGACGACAAGCCCAGCGGGCTGCACCTGAGCGAAAAGGACCCGAAACGCGATTTTGCCAACCAATTGCTGGCCCGCTACGCTCACCTGAATGCCAGCCCCGACCCAATCAACCGCTGCGGCGGCGCATTTTGCTCGCGCGATGGCATCGACCCGGCGCTGCAGGACGCCGAGCAGGCCCTCAGCCGACTCACGTCGCGTCCGGCCGCGGGACTAAAAGTCATCGATCAATTGCCCGAGGCCACCCTGCTGCGTATCGAAACGGCCGGCGGCCAGCGCGAGGTCTACAGCCTGCTGCGCAACCGCGCCCACAGCAACGTGGCGTTTCTGCTGGGCGAGGCGTATCGCTATCAGCCGGGGCTGGACACGCTGACCGTTTACCCCGGTGTGCTCAGCAGCTACCCGAACTTCATGTTCAATATTCCGGCCAGGGAAGTGCCGCAGTTCGTCGCCCAGATGGAACAGGCCAAGGATGCCGGGCAGTTCGAGAAAATCGTCGACCGTTGGGGCGTGCGTCGCAGTCATCCGTTGTTCTGGCAGTACTTCCACGATTTGTCGCAGTACATCCGTGAAACCACGCCGGTGGAAGAGGGCGTGCTGGACATGAACCGCTACCAGAACCTCTAGACCTGGATCATGCCCAGCTCGTCGACCAGGGCGTCGGCCAGTGCGCCCAGGTCGGTGAAGCGTCGCTCGCTGAGGCTGCCGAAGGCGGCGTGGTGCAGGTAGACATCGGCACTGTCTTCAAACACCGGCACTTCGACCCGCTGGCGCTGCGGGTTCATGTAGTGCACATAAACGTCGCCATTGATGTCGCTGAGTGCAAACAGGTTGGGACTGTGGACGCGTTGGTCCACGGGCCATCGGTTTGTCGCGTTGCTGATGCCCAGCAGCAGATCACTCTTGATAGGGATGGGCGGTGTTCCAAGCAGTAAACCCGGATCACGTTGGACGCGAATGGGCAGTGTCGGCAACTGCCCGCTCAAGCGCAGGCTGATGCTATTCGTCAAGTCGACCAAGCCGGGCGTGCCCTGACTGAGATTGCAGTGCCACTCCCCGACAAGCAACACCCAACGGTATGAGCCCAGCGCCAATTGATCGGCGAGGAGCTTTTTATAGGCGAAGTAATTGAACATGCCGTTCCGGTCAAGCCTGTCGGCCAGCGTGATTGCAGACCCCGAAGGGCTGAGGTCGCCCGGTTTGAACAGCAGAGCGGCGGTGGCTTCAATGGCCATCACCTGGATGCCTTGAGCGTGGGCTTCGGTGACCAGTCTGGTGTAGCCGTACAGCGCTGTTTGGGCGTTCACGCTGTCGAGCAACTGAAGGCGCTCGCTGAGCAAAGTGGGCAGCGCGGCCCCTGATGGCGATCCGTTATAGACGTCCAGGGGCGCCTGGTGGAGCTCGGTCGTGAGCCCCTCGAGATAAAGGTGCGTGACCCCCTGACGCTTGAGCGCTGCCAGGTTATCGGTCAGAAAGCGCCGTGCCAGGTCAAAGTCATGTTCTTCGCCGATCACCAGGCCGCTGCGTTGGTTGAACAGATGACTGAACAGCGTTTCGGGGGACGCGTTCCGTGCCGGTATCGACAACGATTGGGTGGGCGGGGTGAGGCTGTTGAAGAAGGTTCTGGCGTGGCGGCGCAGTCTGGCCTGAATGCCAAATATGTGCAGGGCGACCGTCGAGCCCGTCGGTGGTGGCATCGGGTTCAGCCTGTCCAGGTTGAACGCGCCGGGGCCGGCTCGATGCAGCGCCGGCAGCGATGTACGATCAGCCGGTGGCAATTCGTAATCCTGGTAGGTGGTTTCGAAGGCGCTTTTTTCGATCGGGTCCATGCCCCCTCGTAACCGAGCCATGGGTTTGGCCGGCTCGGGCGCTGGCTGGAGGGCGGCAAGGGCGCCCACCCTCGAGGTCCATCTTGGACGGCCTTGACTGCCGATGATGGACCAGATTGCCCTGGCTGCGGATTTGGACGCGCTTGCTTGCTTGAGCAGTAAGAATATTCGAGTGACGCTACGGGCGGTGTCGACGGCGGCGGGTATGAAGCCGACCAGGTTCAGGGCCAGGTCCACGCCCAAGGTGATTCTGTTCCAGAGCGACTGCTGCTCGACCTCGTCATTGTGGGTCGATTCATGGTCGGCATTGCGCCGCAGCGTGTAGACCCGTTGCGCATAAAGCGCGTCATGAAGTGCGGTGGTTATAGGGCGCAGGTGCAGCGTTTCAAACGGATTACCGATTCTACGGCGGGCGTTGAGGACTAACTCGCTCAGCCGGCGTGTGAGGCTTTGCGGGCTTTCGGTGAGCGCAGCCTGTCCGGCGGTAGACAAGCGTTGCAGGACATAGCGCTGCCAGTCGGTCGAGGTGTTCCACTGCTGCCTGAGGAAGGCTTGCAGCGCTTGCCGGTCGGTAAACTCTTTGAACGCCTGCCCGGTGGGCGCGCCTGGGGTGTACAAAATCAGGTTGGGCAGCGCTGTGCGTTTTTCCACGCCGATGATCAGCACATCATTGAGCACGAAGCCGTTTCGCGTGTCGTCGGAATTGGCGATCAGCAGTGCGTTCGCCACAATCTTGTGGCCGCCCACGGTGGGGCGTTGAGCCGGGTCACTCCCGTCGACAAGGGCCCGTATCCATTGGTACCCACGGTGTTCACGGTCTTCGAGCAGGGCGTCGGAATCGAGCTTGGCCATCAGCGCCGCGCTGGCCAGGCTGGCGCGCTGGGCGTCAATCCAGGCGGCGCGCAGGGGCATGCCGTTGTCGATCAGCTGGCGGTGTAACAGCTGATCGTAGCGTTTGCCGATATCCAGCATGTGTATGAGGCCTCTCAGATAGGCATCGTCGAGGCTGATGGGGGTTTGCGATTGATCCAGCCCTGATGCCGACATCGAGGTACGTTCGCCGTTGATCAGTTGGTAAAAGCTGAAATTCCAGGGGTCATTGTTGCGCAGCGATAACGCCGTCAGTGACAGGTGGGTACGGTACTGTGCGCGGCTGCCCGCATCGGCAGGGCTGGGTACGCGGTCTGGTCCGATGCCGCCACCGAGGCTGGCGGGGTTGAGGCTGCTCGTCAGCGTGACGCTGAGGTGATCCGGGTCGATGCGCCTGCCCGGGTAATCGATGACCAGTTGTTTGATCAGTTCGCTGCGGGCGAATGCCGCGAGCGTGGGAACGGCCGCCCGTTGCCACGCCGCGGCCAGCACGGTGTTACGTACCCATTCGGCGGTAATCAAGCGATCCAGCGTTTGCCGGTCTTCGGTACCGGCCTGTCGATACCAGCGGGGCAGGTTCGCCTGGAGGTAGCGTCGGCTGCGTTCCATTAAAAGGCTACCGATATCCAGCAACTCGCCCAATTGGGCCAGGCGATTGAACAGCGCATGGACCTGTGGGCCGTTGGCCGTATGCCGGGGCAGTTGACGCCAGCCATGGGCGATATCCTGTTGCTGCAAAGTCAGCAGCGAACGGGCGCGGTGTTCGAAGAGGTGGTCACTGATAGAGCGGTATTCCAAGCGAGGGTTCGCCTTGTATTCCTGCGCACGGGCCTGGTCCTGCCAGGCGATCGAGGCCAACAGGCTGTCATCGGCCAAGCGAGCACGCAGCGCCTGGTCCAGGGCGTGCAGCGACACAAATGCATCAATGCCTCTGTCCAGGGTGAACAGCACCACGGGCCCGATGTCGCTGCGGCTGTCGATATCGCCCGGCGGGGTTTGTCGGGCCACGATGAATAACCCGGCCAAAGGGATGTCTGCGCCCTGGCCGGCGAGGCTGGGCGCAAAGGCGGCGGGCCTCTGTGGGGCGGGCAGGTGTTGGCGCGTTCGTGGCGTGGGGTGAGCCACCAACTGACCGATCAGGACCTTGTCGGACAGGTCGAGCGTCTGGTCTTCGACACGCAATGCGGCTTCGGCCGCGACCACGTTTGCCAGGTGGCCGGCCAGCCATTGGTGCCGTGTCAGTGGATCGCCCTCGACGGCGGATGCGCTCCAGAACGCGTCCAGTGCTTGCTGATAGCAGCGGTCGGGCCGGCGGATCAACCCGTCAATAAAACACTCGAAAGTGGGTGTGCTGCCGGTAGTGCCGGTTTGGGTGCGGGAGATACCAGTCGTGTCGTCCTTGCGGCTTTGCGTGGTTTTGAGGTGGTAACGGTAAAGTCGGTTGGGTGCGTCGAAGTCGCTTCCTCCCCATGGTTTATCGCTGTACAGACTGGCCAGATGCCGGGGCTGTGGGTGAGGCAGCACATGCAGCGTCACGCCGGTCGGGGTGGTCAGTTGCAAGTATTGCTCGTACAACACGCTCTCCACGGCAACGGGGCGGGGGACGCCGGGAAAGCCGTCCTGCACCTGTGTGTACAGCTGCTTCATCAAGGTCGCGGCGGCCTCGGGCTGGGCGTCGAGCAGTTGCTTGAGAGACCGTTGGCACTCAAGCAACTTTTCGAGCTGCGCCAATTGGCGGGCTTCGGTTGGCGGTAGGGGCGTTGTGGGCGGGGCCATCGGGTTTCCTGAAGTTGGAATGCCAGGACACGAGGCTAATCAACCGACGGTTGAGGGCGGCCGTACATAAATGCCGCGCTTTTCCGACAAAATTACTGGGACTTTGTGCCTGCGCCATGATTGGCGTAAACTGCGCGCAAGCCTGCGAGGAGTTTCCATGACTGCCATAACCATTACCGACGCCGCCCACGATTACCTGGCTGACCTGCTGTCCAAGCAGAACACGCCAGGCATCGGTATCCGCGTCTTTATCACCCAGCCCGGCACCCAATATGCCGAGACTTGCATTGCCTACTGCAAGCCCGGCGAAGAAAAACCTGAAGACACCGCGCTGGGGTTGAAAAGCTTCACCGCCTATATCGATGCCTTCAGCGAAGCCTTCCTTGACGATGCCGTGGTCGACTACGCCACCGATCGTATGGGCGGCCAGTTGACCATCAAGGCGCCGAACGCCAAGGTGCCGAATGTCAACGCCGACAGCCCGGTCAACGAGCGCATCAACTACTACCTGCAAACCGAGATCAACCCGGGTCTGGCCAGCCATGGCGGCCAGGTGAGCCTGATCGACGTAGTCGAGGACGGTATCGCCGTGCTCAAGTTCGGCGGCGGCTGCCAGGGCTGCGGCCAGGCGGACGTGACCCTGCGCGAAGGCATCGAGCGCACCCTGCTGGAGCGTATTCCGGAGCTCAAGGGCGTACGTGACGTGACCGACCACACGCAGAAAGAAAACGCCTACTACTGAGTAAGGTGTTCACTGCATATAAAAAACGGCGCCCCGTGAGCGCCGTTTTTTTATGCTTTAAATTCAGGGTGTTGCGAAGTATCTCTAACAAAGAAGATTAAGTGTGGGAGGGGGCTTGCAGTCGGCTTATGAGTAGGCTGATGCACCGCCATCAGGGCATAGGTATCTACACAACTTCCGGTGAGCGAAAAAAACTAGGGCGAATGGGCTGTTGTGGTGAGCGGGCTTGTCCCGCTCACCACAGGGAGGATTTTGAGCTTTTAAAAATTGTGTAGATACCTATGGCCATTGCGGGCAAGCCCTTCCCGCATTTTTTTGTGTTTGTTCAGTTAAATCAGTGTGTTGCTGTTAATTTGTAAGGTGAGATATCAAGGCCGATAGAGGTGCGCATGCCCGGCCCGATACAGCGACGATTCACTGAAACCGTCGTTTGCCAGCACCCGTCCCACCACGATCAGCGCCGTACGCCTGAACCCCTTGGCCGCCACCTTCTCGGCAATATCACTGAGTCTTCCCACCACCCAATCCTGATCCGGCCACGTCGCTCGGTGCACCACTGCAATCGGGCAGTCCGCGCCATAGTGCGGCAGCAGATCGGCGACGATCCTTTCCAGATGATTGACCCCCAGGTGAATCGCCATGGTCGTGCCGTGACGCGCCAGGCTGTCGAAATCCTCGCCTGCCGGCATGCTGGTTTTATCGGCGTAGCGCGTGAGGATCACGCTTTGGGCGATATCCGGCAGGGTCAGTTCGGTCTCCAGCAAGGCGGCGCAGGCGGCTACCGCTGTGACGCCGGGGATGATCTGGAACGGGATGCCCGCTTCGCGCAAATACCGGATCTGCTCGCCAATCGCTCCATACAGGCTGGGATCGCCGGAATGTACGCGGGCCACGTCCAGGCCTTTGGCGTGGGCAGCCTTGATCAGGTCGATGATCTGTTCCAGGTGCAATTCGGCGCTGTTGACCACTTGCTGCGCCTGATGGCCTACCAGCACCGCCGCAGGCACCAACGAGCCGGCATAAATGATCACCGGGCACTGGCGAATCAGGCGCTGGCCTTTGACGGTGATCAATTCCGGGTCGCCGGGGCCGGCGCCGATGAAGTAGACGGTCATACGCAAATCCTGTGACAAGCGGCGAGCATGAAGGTTGTTCATGATCGGGAAGGGCGATTATCGAGCGTTTAGTCGCCGCAGGCCAATGCAAAGGTGGCCTGGGCGTTTTTTTTGCGGGTGATCAACAGGCGGGCCGGGGCATTGGTGAGCTGTTCGGCAAGCGCCAGCGCGGCACTTTCGGCGATGCCGTAGCAGCCCGTATGGGCAAATGCGACCGCCGATTTGTGGCTGAGACGATCTTCATAAACAGCCAACTGCGTGGCACTGAAACACTGCAAGGGCAGCTTGAGCAACCGCGCCAGGTCGAGCAAACCGGGCTCATCCTGTTTGCGATCGAGGCTGGCCAGTGCGGTGATGCGCTGGCGATCGATGCCGCCCTCGGCGAGGGCGGCATCAAACAGCGCCAGCAGGGTGTAAACCTCACAACCGCGCTGGCAGCCCAGGCCGACGACGCAGGTCATGCCGAGTAGTGATCATCGCGGTTGCGCCGGAACAGCCAGGCGCTGATCAGGCCCAGTGCCAGCCAGAACGCCATGTTGGTCAACTGCGAAGCGATCTTGAATTGAGCCTCCAGCGCTTCTGGCGCCAGCATCGAGTGCACTTGCGGTTGTGGCGCGCCGATCACGTGCGGCACTGCCAGGATGGCCGCGCCCAGCACTTTGAGCAGCCAATGGCGGCCGAACACGATCAGTGCAATACCGACAGCGGTAGATGCGGCGGTGCCGATCCACCAGGTCTGGCGCAGCGCCAGCTCGGCGGCGGCAGTGCCCGGCAATTCCGGCGGCAGGCCGAGGGTGGGCGCCAGCACAAAGGTCGCATAACCGGCCAGGCCCCAGAGCAGGCCCTGGGCGGTGCGGGTGGGTGCGCGCAGGGTGTACAAGCCTGCCAGCATCAGCGCAAAACCGACGGCGACCACCAGATTGCCGCCGGTGGTGGACAGCACGCGCTGCCAGCCGTCTTCCGGCGACCAGGCTTCGGCGTCGTGGCTGTGGGCAGCGGCGCCGGTGCCGTGTTCGTGGGTTACTTCGGCGGTTGCCGGGGCGTGCTCAAAGGTTTCCGCCTGCAGAATCAGCGGGGCGACCCAGAAACTTTGCAGCAGGGTCAGCAGCAGGGCGGCCAAAAGGCCAGTGAATCCTGCGGTTTGCGCAATACGCTTGATCATCTCGGCAGGCCTCAGTGGCACGGGAACGCGGCGCTGTGGCGGGTATCGTGGGCGGCGTTGTGCACCGCCTCGATGTGCGAGAAGCCGGCGAAATACACCAGGCACGCGCCGAGGATCGACGCGCCGATGGCGGCGGTCAGACGTTGGCTGAGGGTAGTGGTACTGCTGGCGGTAGCTGAGGTGCTGCTGATGATCGACATGGCGCGTCCCTTTCAGGTGTCAGGGTGAAACGAGCGCATGAAAACCCCGCGAGCCGGGCACGCAGGGTTTTGAACAGCGCCCGCCCACCGCGGGTTTGTTATCTGATTTTTCGGGCCGGTCTCCGGGCTCGCGAGGGACTCTGGGTCTATAAAGCATCGCCTTCCCATGCCATACCGGCACAGTGGATCTGACGCTTCGCTCGCTTACCGTTGCGGGGGCAGCACCGGACTGGCCATCTGTCGATGACGCACCGGTTTCCCGTTTCACCCTGTGAAGGGCACCCGAAACAAGGCCTGTAGGAAAGCATGCAGAGCGACGGTAGTCAAATTGACCGAGCACCTGTAGCCTTGCATCCTGCGAGGTTCTTCGGCCCAGGCCGAAGCTAAGAAGGGAACACGGTTCAATCCGTGGCTGCCCCCGCAACTGTGAAGGGTTTACCGACTGCCATGCCACTGCCCATCAGGCGGGAAGGCGCAGCCGGCGCCGGCCTGATGGCCCGCATGCCCCTAGCCAGGAGACCTGCCTCGCAACCGATTTTCCACTTCAACCGGGCGGGGTGATCCGGTGACGAAATCCGCTGCTGCGCGCCGTCGCAGGGCTTATCGTCCCGTATGCCCGCCCTCAAGGGCATCCGATGAAAACACTGGCCAAACTTCCCGTCACCATCGTTACCGGCTTCCTCGGGTCGGGCAAAACCACCTTGCTGCGCCATATGCTCGACAATGCCCAGGGCCGTCGCATCGCCGTGATCGTCAACGAGTTCGGCGAGCTGGGCATCGACGGTGAAATCCTCAAGCAGTGCTCTATCGGTTGCACCGAGGAAGAAGCCAACGGTCGTGTCTACGAACTGGCCAACGGCTGCCTGTGCTGCACCGTGCAGGAAGAATTCTTCCCGGTGATGCGTGAGCTGGTGGCCCGTCGCGGCGACCTCGACCATATCCTCATCGAAACCTCGGGCCTGGCGCTGCCAAAACCGTTGGTGCAAGCCTTCCAGTGGCCGGAAATCCGCAGCGCCTGCACGGTTGACGCGGTGATCACCGTGGTCGACAGCCCCGCCGTGGCCGCCGGTACCTTCGCCGCGTTCCCCGACCAGGTCGACGCCCAGCGCAAGCTCGACCCGAATCTGGATCACGAGTCGCCCTTGCACGAGCTGTTCGCCGACCAGTTGGCCAGCGCCGACCTGGTGATCCTCAATAAATCCGACCTGATCAGCCGCGAAGACCTGGCCCGCGTGCGCCTGGAAGTCGCCCAAGAGCTGCCGCCGGCGGTGAAAGTTATCGAAGCCAGCAGTGGCCGCGTTCCGCTGGACGTGCTGATCGGCCTGGGTGCCGGCTCCGAAGAGCACATCGACGGTCGCCACAGCCATCACGATCATCATCACGACGGTGAAGACGATCACGACCATGACGCTTTTGACTCGATCTCCATCGACCTGCCGCAGGCCGACGAAGCCTTGCTGCTCGACGCGCTGACCCAACTGGTGGTGCAGCACGGCATCCTGCGCGTCAAAGGCTTCGCCGCGATCCCGAACAAGCCGATGCGTCTGCTGGTCCAGGGCGTGGGCACGCGTTTCGACAAGCACTTCGACCGTGCCTGGGGCGCTGACGAGGCGCGCATCACGCGCCTGGTGCTGATCGGCCAGGACCTGGATGCCGCCGGCCTTGAAGCGCAGTTGCGCGCAGCGCTCAGCGTTTAACCCATGCACCTGCTCAGGACTCAGCCCGGTGGTTTCGTCGCGGACGACAATATCGCCGACCTTGGCCAGACCCCCGCCGAACTGGTGATCCTGTGCAGCGGCGATTCGAGCCTGGCGCTGCTGGCCGAAGCGGCGCAACAGTTACCCGACGATTACCCCAGCCTGCGCCTGGCCAACCCGATGCAGGTGCAGAACCACGCGTCGGTCGACCTGTACGTCGACGAAGTGCTGCGCCATGCCAAGGTCATCCTGCTTTCGCTGCATGGCGGTATCGGTTATTGGCGCTATGGCATCGAGCGCCTGGTGGAGCTGGCCGAACGCGGCGTCACGCTGATCCTCGTGCCGGGCGATGATCGCCCGGACCCGGAACTCAGTGGCCTGAGCACGGTAAACGCCGAACAACGCGACCGCCTGTGGCACTTCCTGCGCCAGGGCGGCTTGGGCAATGCGCTGGATTTCTATCGCTGCCTGGCCAGCGGTTACCTGGGCCGTGATTACCCTTGGGCCGAGCCGCAAACCCTGGCGCGGACCGCGATCTATCACCCGCACACCGCCAATGCCCGTCTTGAAGACTGGCAGTTGGCGTGGAACCCGGACTGGCCCGTAGCGGCGGTGCTGTTCTACCGTTCGCATTTGCAGGCGGCCAATACCGGTTTTATCGACGAGTTCTGTCAACGCTTGCAGGCGGCGGGCCTCAACCCGCTGCCGATGGCGGTGGCCAGCCTGAAAGAGCCCGGCTGTCTGGCGGTGGTCGAGGACCTGCTGGATGAGGTCGACGCCGCGGTGATCCTCAACACCACCGGTTTTGCCCAGTCCAGCCCCGAAGCGCCGCATGTGCGCCCGTTTCGTCGCAATATCCCAGTGATCCAGGCCATTTGCGCCCAGGACAACCAGCCCGGTTGGCAGGCCAGCGAGCAGGGCCTGGGCCCGCGCGACCTGGCGATGCACATTGCCTTGCCGGAACTGGACGGGCGCATCATCAGCCGGCCCATCAGTTTCAAGGACCTGGCCTGGCGCAGCGAGCGCAGCCAGTCGGATGTGGTGTGCTACCGCGCAGCGCCCGAGCGCATGGACTTTGTCGCCTCGCTCGCACGGCGCTGGGTCGAGCTGGCGCGGGTGCCGAATGCGCATAAGCGCATCGCGCTGATCCTCGCCAACTACCCGACCCGCGATGGTCGCATCGGTAATGGCGTGGGCCTGGACACGCCGGCGGCGGCACTGAATATCCTGCGGGCGCTGCAGGCTGAAGGCTATCCGCTGCCGGATACTTTGCCGGACAGCGGCACGGCATTGATCCATGAACTGCTCGGCGGCGTCACCAACGACCTCGACAGCCTGGACCTGCGCCCCTGCCATCAAAGCCTGGGCCTGGATGACTATGAGGCGATGTTCCAGCGCTTGCCGCAGGCCAATCGCCAGGCCGTGCTGGAGCGCTGGGGCGCGCCGCATACCGACCCGATGTTCCGCGACGGCCGCCTGATGATCGCCGGCCTGCGCCTGGGCCAGACGTTTGTCGGCATCCAGCCGGCGCGCGGTTACCAAGTGGATGCCAGCGCGGTGTATCACGACCCGGACCTGGTGCCGCCCCACGGCTATCTGGCGTTCTATTTCTGGTTGCGCCACACCTACGGCGCCCATGGCGTGATCCACGTGGGCAAGCACGGCAACCTGGAATGGCTGCCGGGCAAAGGCGTGGGCTTGTCGGAAAACTGCTGGCCCGACGCGCTGCTCGGGCCATTGCCGAATATCTACCCGTTTATCGTCAATGATCCGGGTGAGGGCGCCCAAGCCAAGCGGCGTGCCCAAGCGGTGATCATCGACCACCTGATGCCGCCGCTGACCCGCGCCGAAACCTATGGCCCGCTGCGTGACCTGGAGCTGTTGGCGGACGAGTATTACGAAGCTCAACTGCTCGATCCGCGCCGTGCCCGCGAACTGCAAAAAGACATTCTCAAGCTGGTGCGCGAAACCCATATCGACCAGGAACTTGAACTGGACGGCGACGCGGATGCCGCCATTTGGCTGCCGCGCCTGGACACCTACCTGTGTGACTTGAAGGAATCGCAGATCCGCGACGGCCTGCATATCTTTGGCGAGTCGCCGCAAGGCCGCCTGCGCATTGATACGCTGCTGGCCTTGCTGCGTATTCCGCGTGGCGATGGCCGTGGCCCGCAATCGAGCCTGCTGCGGGTGTTGGCCAAGGCATTCGAGCTGGGTTTCGATCCGCTGGATTGCGCCCTGGCCGAGCCCTGGACCGGACGTCGCCCAGCGGCGTTGCAGCAGATGGATGAACAGCTGTGGCGCACCGCCGGCGATACCCGCGAGCGCCTGGAAGTGTACGCCGCGCGCTTGATCGAACAGGCCTTGGACGGGCCGCTGGAGCAGTTGCAAGCGCCCGGTTGGGAAGACGTGAACGCGGTGATCGAGCACCTGCGTAGCCTCGTCGCGCCACGCCTGGATGCCTGCGGCCCGGCGGAAATGCGTGGTTTGCTCGATGCCCTGAGCGGTCGTTTCGTGCCAGCCGGGCCGAGCGGTGCGCCCAGCCGTGGGCGCCTGGATGTGCTGCCCACCGGCCGCAACTTCTTCAGCGTCGATGTACGCAACCTGCCCACCACCACGGCCTGGCGCATTGGTTTCCAGTCCGCGAATCTGATCCTTGAGCGGCATTTGCAGGACCACGGCGACCACCTGCGTCAGCTCGGCCTGTCGGTGTGGGGCACGGCGACCATGCGGACCGGCGGTGACGATATCGCCCAGGCCATGGCGCTGATGGGTGTGCGCCCGGTCTGGGCCACCGGCAGCCAGCGGGTGGACGACTTTGAAATCCTGCCGGTCAGCCTGCTCGACCGCCCGCGTGTGGACGTGACGTTGCGGGTGTCCGGGTTCTTCCGCGATGCCTTCGCCAACCTGATCCGCCTGTTCGATGCGGCGGTGCAGGCGGTGGCGGCCCTGGACGAGCCGGATGACCTGAACCCGCTGGCCGCCAAGGTGCGCAGCGAGCGCGAGGCACTGCGTTTGTCGGGGCTGGATGAAGATGCCGCCGCGAAACAGGCCGGCTGGCGTATTTTCGGCGCCAAGCCCGGTGCCTACGGCGCCGGCGTGCAAGGCGCGATTGACGGCCGCCTGTGGCAAAGTCGCGAGGATCTGGCTGAGGTCTACTTGAATTGGGGTGGCTATGCTTATGGCGGCTCCGACGAGGGCACCGCCGCCCGCGAGCAGTTCGCCCATCGCCTGAGCCAGGTGCAGGCCGTGCTGCAAAACCAGGACAACCGCGAGCATGACCTGCTCGACTCCAACGACTACTACCAGTTCCAGGGCGGCATGCTCGCCGCCGTGGAAACCCTGAGCGGCGACAAGGCCGCCAGCTACCATGGCGACCACAGCCAGCCGGACCTGCCGAAGATCCGTACCTTGAAGGAAGAGCTGAACCGGGTGATCCGTTCCCGCGCCGCCAACCCCAAGTGGATCGACGGCGTGAAGCGCCATGGCTATAAAGGCGCGTTCGAGATGGCCGCGACGGTGGACAACCTGTTCGCCTTCGACGCCACCACGGCGCTGATCGACGATCATCAATATGCCTTGCTTGCCGACGCCTACCTGCTCGACCCTGACACCCGCGATTTTGTGCAGCGGCACAACCCCGCTGCGCTGCGCGACATGACCGAGCGCATGCTCGAGGCGCAACAGCGCGGCCTGTGGCAGGAGCCGGGGGCGTACCGCGAGGCGTTGGAAAACCTGTTGCTGGATATAGAAGAAGACAGCTAATGACTGATATTCCCCATTTTCCGCTGTCCGCCGTGGTCGGTGCCGATGATTTGAAGCTGGCGCTGTGCCTGACCGCCATCGACCCGAAGATCGGCGGTGTGCTGATCGAAGGCCCGCGCGGCATGGCCAAGTCCACCCTGGCGCGCGGCCTGGCCGACCTGCTGGCCAGCGGGCAGTTCGTGACGTTGCCCCTGGGCGCCACTGAAGAACGACTGGTGGGCACCCTCGATCTCGACGCGGCACTCGGCGAAGGCCGCGCACAATTTTCCCCCGGTGTGCTGGCCAAGGCCGATGGCGGGGTGCTGTATGTCGATGAGGTCAACTTGCTCGCCGATCACCTGGTCGACCTGCTGCTTGATGTCGCCGCCAGCGGCACCAACCTGATCGAGCGTGACGGCATCTCCCATCGGCATTCGGCGCGCTTCGTGCTGATCGGCACCATGAACCCGGAGGAGGGCGAGCTGCGTCCGCAGTTGCTCGACCGTTTTGGCTTCAATGTGGCGTTGAGCGGGCAGACCTTGCCGGCCGAGCGCGGGCAGATCATCCGTCGACGCCTGGATTTCGACAGCGACCCGGCGGCGTTCTGCGCGCAGTGGGCCGCACCGCAGGCAGCCTTGCGTGAACGCTGCACGGCCGCGCGAGCGCGGTTGCACAGTATCGCCCTGGATGACCAGGCCCTGGCGCAGATTACCGAGCGCTGCTTTGCCGCCGGTGTCGATGGGATGCGCGCCGACCTGGTCTGGCTGCGCGGCGCCAGGGCCCACGCGGCGTGGCGGGGCGCCAATGCGATTGGCGAAGAGGATATCGAGGCCGTGGCCGAATTTGCCCTGCGCCATCGGCGCCAGAAGCAGTCGCCGCCGGCCAGTCCACCTGATCAAGGGCCGGCGCCCAAACCCTCGGACACCTCCCCAGGCCAAGGCCAGTGGGGCGACATGCCCGCACCGGCCTTGCCCACCGGCGCTCGCCGCGAAGTGCCCGCCTGGCCAAAAAAGCCCTAGGCATTCGCCCCCGGCCTGACATGGGGGCGGATGCCCGTCCCCAGGCGGGGCGATTGAATACCGGCAGGCAAGGCAAGGCGCGCAGCGCACAGCAGGGGGCGGTTGACTGGCCGGGTACCTTGCTGGGCGGTCGGCCGCAATCGCGCGAGGACCTGCGGTTTCATCTACGCAGCCGCTCGGCCCACGAGTTGTGGCTGGTGATTGTCGACGCTTCGGCGTCGACCCGGCGGCACCGTGCCTTGACCGATGCCAAGGGCTTGCTGGCCCAACTGTTTGACGATGCCTATCGGCAACGCGCGCGCATGGCGTTGTTGACGGCGAGTGGGCAGGCACCCAAGTGGCAGGTGCAAGGGCTCAAAGCCGCGAAAGGCTTGACCGGCTGGCTGGATCAGCTGGGTGCCGGCGGCGGTACGCCGTTGCTGGCGGCGTTGACCGAAGCGGGGCAGTGGTTGGTGACGCGGCGCAAGCGCTATCCCGCCGAGCAACAAAAGTTGTTGGTGATTACCGATGGGCGACTCAAGGACATCCGTGGGTTGCCGTTATTGGTGTGTCCGGGGGTGCTGGTGGATATCGAGCGTGGCCCGATCAGGTTGGGCCGGGCCCAGGCGTTGGCGGCGGGGTTGCAGTTGGAGTATCGGCATATCGATGAGGTGTAGTGCCTGTACCGATGAGGCCCGGACAAGCACTTCAAGACCATCAGCCCGCCCCCGGCACATTCGGCCAAAGATCCGCCACCAGGAACAAACGCTCCGCTTCCTCCCAATCCTCACCGTTCTGGACCATGCGCACCAACAACTGCGCCGGCGCCATCGGATCAAGATCAGTCAGCCAACGCTGCATCTGTGCTTCGCTCCACACCTCTGCGGGCGGGTAATGGGCCGGCGCCAGCCAGGCATGCCGGGGCAACGGTTGCCACCGGCCTGGCGCGCTGGCGCTGACAAACTGCTGCCAGTCGCGCTGATGCAACCAGCGCCCACGCAAATGCTGCGGATGGGCACCGCGAGGGGCGGCGGCCAACCCTGGCCAGGGATACAACAAATACCCACCCAGCCACAAATGTGCATCGAAATGCTGGATATCCAGCGCCGCCAGCACCTCACGGCTCTCCGCCCGCGCCGAAATCGGCAATTGGTGCTGGGCCAGGTGCGCCAGCTTGCGGTCGAGCCGGTCATGACAACCCGGGCCCAGCCACTGCGCCGTGTCCTCGCCATCGCCGGCCTGCGGGCCCAGGTAGAGCTTGATCGCCAGTTCCAGGTGGTGCACGCCATCGCGGTCGCGCAGCAGCATGTCCAGCTCGCCCAGGGTATGCCCGGCGCGGCGGATCGGCAGGTTGGCGGCCAGCAGCTCCACGCCCGGCGCATGCTGCACGGCGAACTGCCACAGGCGTTCGTAATACAGGCCCAGGCGCCGCGTGCGCGACAGGCTCAGCCAGTGCTGCAAGGCGCTGCTGTCCTGGTCCAGTTGTCGCAGCCAGTGTTCGAGCCGGTCGGGGGCTTGCACCCAGTCGCTGCCGGCCAGTGGGTGGCGTTGCGGCCAGGGCGCCTGGGCAAGCATCGGCGGGGCGAGTATCACCCACGCCAGGTCGCGCACCTCGGGGTGGCGCAGTTGGCGGGGCAGGGTGTGCAAGTCGGGGAATACAGTCATGGTCCGAGCATAGCCTTTTAAGCCGGGAGCGGATGCCTGAAAAAACCCTGAGAACCATTGTCATCAAGGCTTCACGGCGACAAAGGATTTTGCCTCACGCGGCCTTTCGCCCATAATCGTTTCTTTTTTGCCACACCCCACGCCCCGCAGGAGCCCCATGGAGCAATTTCGCAATATCGGCATCATCGGTCGCCTGGGCAGTACCCAGGTGTTGGACACCGTCCGCCGGCTGAAAAAATTCCTGCTGGAACGCCACCTGCATGTGATCCTCGAAGACACCATCGCCGAGATTCTCCCCGGTCATGGCCTGCAAACCTCATCGCGCAAGATGCTCGGTGAAGTGTGCGACATGGTCATTGTGGTTGGCGGTGACGGCAGCCTGCTCGGCGCGGCCCGGGCATTGGCGCGGCATAACGTGCCGGTGCTGGGGATCAACCGGGGCAGCCTGGGGTTTCTGACCGATATCCGCCCCGATGAGCTGGAAGTGGAAGTGGCCAAGGTGCTCGACGGCCACTACCTGGTGGAAAACCGCTTCCTGCTGCAAGCCGAAGTGCGTCGCCACGGTGAAGCCATCGGCCAGGGCGATGCGCTCAATGACGTGGTGCTGCACCCGGGTAAATCCACGCGCATGATCGAGTTCGAGCTGTACATCGACGGCCAGTTCGTGTGCAGCCAGAAGGCCGACGGCCTGATCGTCGCCACGCCGACCGGGTCGACGGCCTACGCGCTGTCGGCCGGTGGCCCGATCATGCACCCCAAGCTCGATGCCATTGTGATCGTGCCGATGTACCCCCATATGTTGTCCAGCCGGCCGATTGTGGTCGATGGCAACAGTGAGCTGAAAATCGTGGTGTCCAAAGACATGCAGATCTACCCACAAGTCTCCTGCGACGGGCAGAACCATTTCACCTGCGCACCCGGTGACACCATCACCGTGAGCAAAAAGGCGCAGAAGTTGCGGCTGATCCACCCGCTGGATCACAACTACTACGAAGTGTGCCGCACCAAGCTGGGCTGGGGCAGCCGCTTGGGGGGTGGAGGCGACTGATGCTCGATCCCGCGCGTAGCTACGACCTGATTGGTGACGTGCACGGCTGCGCTCATACCCTTGAGCACCTGCTCGATCAGATGGGTTACCACAAGCAGGGCGGCACCTGGCGTCATCCGTCGCGCATGGCGGTGTTCCTTGGCGATATCATCGACCGCGGCCCGCGCATTCGCGAGGCGCTGCATATCGTCCACGACATGGCCGAGGCCGGCCAGGCGCTGTGCATCATGGGTAACCACGAATTCAACGCCCTGGGCTGGGTCACGCCGGCACCGCCAGGCAGTGGCCGCCAGTTCGTGCGCGAGCACACGCCACGCCATGAACGCTTGATCCACGAAACCCTGACCCAGTTCGAACAACACCCGGCCGATTGGCACGACTTCCTCACGTGGTTCTACGACATGCCGCTGTTTGTCGACGCCGGGCGGTTCCGTGTGGTGCATGCCTGCTGGGATGAAGGCTTTATCCAGCCACTGCGCGCCACGTTCCCCGAGGGGTGTATCGACCAGCACTTCCTGCAGGCCGCCGCCGTACCGGGCAGCTTTGCCTGCAACGCGTTCGACCGCCTGCTGCGCGGCACCGACATGCGCCTGCCGGATGGCCTGACGCTCACCGGTGGCGATGGCCTGACGCGTTCGTTCTTTCGTACCAAGTTCTGGGAAGACGACCCGAAAACCTATGGCGACATCGTGTTCCAGCCGGACGCTTTGCCGGAGCCGGTGGCCCGTACGCCACTGTCGTCGACGCAAAAAAATTCCCTGCTGCGCTACGGCGTCGACGAGCCCCTGTTGTTCGTCGGCCACTACTGGCGCAGCGGCACACCCGCACCGATCCGCCCGAACCTGGCCTGCCTGGATTACAGCGCGGTGCTGTACGGCAAGCTGGTGGCGTATCGGTTGGATCAGGAAACCCAACTGGATCCGCGCAAATTCGTATGGGTCGACGTTGAGCGGCCCGAGGTGATTGCATGAGTACCGTGGCCGTATTGCGCTTGCCACTGAGCGTCGACTTGGGTGGTTTCGTCAAATTGCTGCAACGCATGCAAGTGCCCCATCACGTCAGTGAGGAAGCGGGGGAGCAGGTATTGTGGGTGCCGGAGGCGATCAGCGACGACGTGCGCGTGCTGTACCAGCGCTTTCCCGCCGGCGACCCCGACCGCCAACTGGATATTCCCGAGCAGGCGCCGCCCGCCCGCCCAGGCTTTTTAGCGCAGCTGCGCCAGAGTCCGGTGACCGCCCTGGTGCTGCTGGCGAGCCTGATCGTCGGTGCGCTGACCCTGCTCGGGGAAAACCTGCAAGCCATGAGCTGGCTGACCTTCCTGCCGTTCCGGGTGATGGGCGAATACATCCAGTTCACGCCATTTGCCGAAACGTTGGCGTCGGGACAGTGGTGGCGGTTGTTCACGCCGATGCTGATTCACTTCGGCATCCTGCACCTGGCCATGAACGGCATGTGGTACTGGGAGCTGGGCCGGCGTATCGAAAGCCGCCAAGGCAGTATCAATCTGCTGGGCCTGACCCTGTTGTTCAGCCTGGTCTCCAATTACGCGCAATACGCCTATGGCGGTCCTGGCCTGTTCGGCGGCTTGTCCGGCGTGTTGTATGGCCTGCTCGGGCATTGCTGGATCTATCAATTGCTCTCGCCCAACCCGGCCTATCGCCTGCCCCGTGGGGTGCTGGTGATGATGCTGGTGTGGCTGGTGCTGTGCCTGTCGGGGCTGGTCTCGATGATCGGTTTCGGCCAAATCGCCAACGCGGCCCATGTGGGCGGCCTGGTTATCGGTTGCCTCACCGGTTTGCTGGGCGGGCTGTACAGCCGCCGCAAATCCTCTATTGGATAAGGAAGAGCCTCATGTCCTCTTTTGTTGAAATGATCGAAAACATCACCCCGGACATCTACGAGAGCCTCAAGCTCGCCGTGGAAATCGGCAAGTGGTCCGATGGCCGCAAACTCACCGCCGAGCAGCGCGAACTGTCCCTGCAAGCCATGATCGCCTGGGAGATCCAGAACCTGCCGGAAGACCAGCGCACCGGCTACATGGGCCCGCAGGAATGCCAGTCCAAGTCGACCACCGTGCCGAACATCCTGTTCAAGTCGGATGCGATCCATTGATTGAAATCGGTCGCGGTGCAGTCAGCAAAATGTCGGCGCAACTCGGTGAGCCGACCGTTCAATACGCGTTTCGTCTGGGCGATAGCGAGGTGCCGGTCAATCCGTTGATCGGTACCCATGTGCGCCTGGAGTACCTCGGTGCCATCCATTGCAGCCATTGCGGCCGCAAGACCAAGACCAGCTTCAGCCAGGGTTATTGCTACCCGTGCATGACCAAACTGGCTCAGTGCGACCTGTGCATCATGAGCCCCGAGCGTTGCCATTACGACGCCGGCACCTGCCGTGATCCAGGCTGGGGCGAACAGTTCTGCATGACCGACCACGTGGTCTACCTGGCCAATTCGTCGGGGATCAAGGTCGGTATCACCCGCGCCACCCAGTTGCCGACGCGCTGGCTGGACCAGGGCGCGAGCCAGGCATTGCCGATCATGCGTGTCGCCACGCGCCAGCAGTCCGGGTTCGTCGAAGACCTGTTCCGCAGCCAGGTGGCCGACAAGACCAACTGGCGTGCGCTGCTCAAGGGCGATGCGCAATCGGTGGACCTCCAGCAGGTCCGTGATGAGCTGTTCGCAGCCTGCGCCGACGGGCTGTTGAGCTTGCAGGAACGCTTTGGCCTGCAGGCCATCCAACCGGTAACCGACATCGAGCCGATTGAGATTCGCTACCCGGTGGAGCAGTATCCGACCAAAATCGTCAGCTTCAACCTGGACAAGAACCCGATTGCCGAAGGCACGCTGCTGGGGATCAAGGGCCAATACCTGATCTTCGACACCGGCGTTATCAATATTCGCAAATACACGGCCTACCAGCTCGCCGTGCATCAGTAGAAGGATTGCAAGCATGCGCACCGAACAACCGAAGATGATTTACCTGAAGGACTATCAGGCGCCGGACTACCTGATCGACGAGACGCACCTGACCTTCGAGTTGTTCGAGGACCACAGCCTGGTCCACGCGCAGCTGGTGATGCGCCGTAACCCCGAGCGTGGCGCCGGTTTGCCGCCGCTGGTGCTCGATGGCCAGCAACTGGAACTGTTGAGCGTGAACCTGGCCGATCAGCAATTGACCGACGCTGACTATCAGTTGACCGACAGCCACCTGACCGTGCACCCAAACAGTGCCACGTTTACCCTCGACACCACGGTCAAGATCCACCCGGAAAGCAACACCGCGCTGGAAGGCCTGTATAAGTCCGGCAGCATGTTCTGCACCCAGTGCGAGGCCGAGGGCTTTCGCAAGATCACCTATTACCTCGACCGCCCGGACGTCATGAGCACCTTCACCACCACGGTGATCGCCGAGCAGCACCGCTACCCGGTGCTGCTGTCCAACGGCAACCCGATCGCCAGCGGCCCCGGCGAAGACGGCCGCCACTGGGCGACCTGGGAAGACCCGTTCAAGAAGCCGGCCTACCTGTTTGCGTTGGTAGCCGGTGATCTGTGGTGCGTCGAAGACAGTTTCACCACCATGACCCAGCGTGAAGTGGCGCTGCGCATCTACGTCGAGCCGGAAAACATCGACAAGTGCCAGCACGCCATGACCAGCCTGAAGAAGTCCATGCGCTGGGACGAAGAAACCTATGGCCGCGAGTACGACCTGGACATCTTCATGATCGTCGCGGTCAACGACTTCAACATGGGTGCCATGGAGAACAAGGGCCTCAATATCTTCAACTCCAGCGCCGTGCTGGCCCGCGCCGAAACCGCTACCGACGCCGCGCACCAGCGCGTCGAGGCGATTGTGGCTCACGAATACTTCCACAACTGGTCGGGCAACCGCGTGACCTGCCGCGACTGGTTCCAGCTGTCGCTCAAGGAAGGCTTTACCGTGTTCCGTGATTCGGGCTTCTCGGCCGACATGAACTCGGCCACGGTCAAGCGTATCCAGGACGTGGCTTATCTGCGTACCCACCAGTTCGCCGAAGACGCCGGCCCCATGGCCCACGCCGTGCGCCCGGACAGCTTTATCGAAATCTCCAACTTCTACACCCTGACCGTGTACGAAAAGGGCTCGGAAGTGGTCGGCATGATCCACACCTTGCTCGGCGCCGAAGGCTTCCGTAAAGGCAGCGACCTGTACTTCGAACGCCATGACGGCCAGGCCGTGACCTGCGACGATTTCATCAAGGCCATGGAAGACGCCAATGGGGCTGACCTCAGCCAGTTCAAACGCTGGTACAGCCAGGCCGGTACCCCACGTCTGGCAGTGAGCGAGTCCTACGACGCCACGGCAAAAACCTACAGCCTGACCTTCCGCCAGAGCTGCCCCGAAACCCCTGACAAGGTGGAAAAGCTGCCGTTCGTGATTCCGGTCGAACTGGGCCTGCTGGACGGCAAAGGCGCGGGCATTGCGCTGCGCCTGGCCGGTGAGGCAGCGGCGGGCGCTACCTCGCGGGTGATTTCGGTGACCGAGGCCGAGCAGACCTTCACTTTTGTCGATATCGCTGAACAGCCGCTGCCTTCGCTGCTGCGCGGCTTCTCGGCACCGGTGAAACTGAGCTTCCCCTACAGCCGCGATCAGCTGATGTTCCTGATGCAGCACGACAGCGATGGCTTTAACCGCTGGGATGCCGGCCAGCAACTGTCGGTGCAAGTGTTGCAGGAACTCATTGGCCAGCATCAGGCGGGTCAACCGCTGAAGCTGGACCAGCGCCTGGTCGAGGCGCTGCGCACGGTGTTGAGCGACGAAAGCCTGGATCAGGCCATGGTCGCCGAAATGCTCTCGCTGCCTGGTGAAGCCTACCTGACGGAAATCAGCGACGTGGCTGACGTTGACGCCATCCACGCCGCTCGCGAATTTGCCCGCATGCAGCTGGCCGACCAGCTCTTCGAAGGCCTGTGGCTGCGTTATCAAGCCAATCGTGAGCTGTCCAGGCAGACGCCGTATGTCGCTGCTGCGGAGCATTTTGCCCGGCGTGCGTTGCAGAACATTGCGCTGTCGTACCTGATGCTCAGCGGCAAGCCAGAAGTGTTGGCGGCGACGCTGGACCAGTTCGACACCAGCGACAACATGACCGAACGCCTGACCGCGCTGGCCGTGCTGGTGAACTCGCCGTTCGAAGCGGAAAAGGCCAAGGCCCTGGCGGTGTTCGCCGAGAACTTCAAGGACAACCCGCTGGTCATGGACCAGTGGTTCAGCGTGCAGGCCGCCAGCACCTTGCCGGGTGGCCTGGCGCGTGTGCAGGCGTTGATGGAGCACCCGGCGTTCAACCTCAAGAACCCGAACAAGGTGCGTGCCCTGATCGGCGCGTTTGCCGGGCAGAACCTGATCAACTTCCATGCGGCCGACGGCTCGGGCTATCGCTTCCTGGCCGACCTGGTGATCCAGCTCAATGGCTTCAACCCGCAGATCGCGTCGCGCCAATTGGCGCCGCTGACGCGCTGGCGTAAATACGACAGCGCACGGCAGGCGCTGATGAAGGCCGAGCTGGAGCGCATCCTGGCCTCCGGTGGGCTGTCGAGCGATGTGTTCGAGGTGGTCAGCAAGAGCCTGGCGTAAGCATGGGTAAACGCACTTGAACCTGTGGCGAGGGAGCTTGCTTCCTCACCACGGATTCAAGCCTGCGTTCGGCCAGCGTGTTTGACGGGGCGCCTGAGATCAAGATCAAAAGCCAGAACCAGAACAACGGCGCAAGAGCTTTGAATAACCGAAAGGCCCACCTTGCTACTGACATTTCCTGACAGGGTCCTTTGCTAAACTGCGGCACTTTTCGTTTTTCGGCGGGATCAACGTGTCGCGTACTACTCGTCTACTGACCTTGTTGCAGGCCCTGCGGGGTAAAAAACGGCCTGTTACGGCTGCCGTGCTGGCGGCGCAGTTGGAGGTGTCCGAGCGTACGCTGTACCGGGACATTGCCGAGTTGACCGCCCTGGGGGCGCCGATTTTCGGGGAGGCCGGAGTCGGCTACGTGTTGCGCAATGGCCTGTTTTTGCCACCCTTGATGCTCAACGCCGAGGAAACCGAGGCCGTGGTGCTGGGCTTGCGGTATGTGGACCAGCGTGGGGACGAGGTGCTCAGTCGCGCGGCGGCCAATGCGTTGGCCAAGATTGCCGACGTCCTTGACCCAGCCGCCCAGGAGGCCTTGCGCAACCCGACGTTACTGCCCGGCCCGCCCGGTTTCGGCTATCCGGAAAACCGCGTGCCGCTCAATGTGTTTCGCGAGGCTATTCGCAATCAGGCCAAGCTGCATATCGATTACGCGGATGCCAGCCAGGTCCAGAGCCAGCGCCTGATCTGGCCGCTGGCCCTGGGCTTTCTCAATGAAGTGCGGGTGATCGTGGCGTGGTGTGAGCTACGCGGCGCCTATCGCACCTTTCGCACCGACCGTGTGGCGAGCGCGCAAGTCCGGGGCGAGCGGTATCCGGGGCGACGCAGCGACTGGCTGCGGGCCTGGCGCAAGCTGATGGAGCGCAACGAATCCGTGCCGTTCACTCCTGACAAAAACTGACACACCCTTGGCTTAGCATGGCATCACAGATCACCAACAAGGAGTTGTGCCATGTCCCTTCCCGAATTGGCTCCCGCCATCGCGGCCTATCTCGCGGCGACCAATACCCGCGACACCTCGGCGGTCGCCCAGTGTTTTGCCGATGACGCCAATGTGTTCGATGAAGGCGAGCATCAGGTCGGCACCGCCGCCATCGCGCGCTGGATGGAAGACACCGCGCGGCGCTACCAGCCGCGGGTCGAGGTGCTCAACGTGCAGCATCGTACCGGCAAGGTGTTGGTCAGCAACGTGGTCTCCGGCAATTTCCCCGGTAGCCCGCTGGAGCTGCGCTACACGTTCCGCCTCAACGAACAGGGTAAGATTTCACGGCTGGATATCTCGCTGTAGGTCATAATCGCGGGCATGACTTTCGACTCGCCCCTCGCTGCCTATCAACACGCTATCGCTCAACAGGGTTTCGTCGCCGACGATGCCCAGCGCCGGGCGGTGGATGCTCTGCAAGCCTGTCATCAGGCCTTGCATCAAGGGCATGCGCCGCTCACCGGGGTTTACCTGTGGGGCCCGGTGGGCCGTGGCAAAACCTGGTTGATGGACCAGTTCCACCAAAGCCTGCGGGTGCCTGCGCGGCGCCAGCATTTTCATCACTTCATGGGCTGGGTGCATCAGCGCTTGTTCCAATTGACCGGCACCCCCGACCCTTTGCAGGCCCTGGCACGGGAACTGAGCCAGCAAGTGCGGGTGCTGTGTTTCGACGAATTGTTCGTCAATGACATCGGCGATGCGATCATTCTCGGCCGCCTGTTCCAGGTGATGTTCGCGGAAGGCGTGGTAATGGTCTGCACCTCCAACCAGCCGCCGGACCAGTTGTATGCCGAGGGTTTCAACCGTGAGCGATTTTTGCCCGGTATCGCCGCCATCAAGCAGCATATGCAGGTGGTGGCGGTGGACGGTGGCGAGGACCATCGCTTGCACCCAGGCGTTGGCCTGCAGCGCTATTGGGTGAACCAGCCCGACGCGCTGGCCAGGGTCTTCGCACAACTGGCTCAAGGGCAGGGCATAAACAGCGGCCCGATCGTCGTGGGTCATCGTCGCATCGACGCCGTGCAGTCCAGCGACACTGTGCTCTGGTGCCGTTACGCCGACTTGTGCGAGCAACCCTTGGCGGCGATGGATTTCATGCTGCTGTGTGATCGCTTCAAGGCGATTGCGCTGGGTGAAGTGCCCAACTTGAGCGCGCAACAGCGTCCCGGTCGGATTGCCCGTGGCACTGAAGATGCGGTGCAGCGTGTGGCGGCCGGTGATCGTGAACTGCCGCAATTGTCGGTGCACGACGACAGTGTGCGTCGGTTCATTGCCTTGGTGGACGAGTGCTATGACCGCAAGGTGCCCTTGTTCATCGAGGCGCAGGTCGCGTTGGAAAACCTTTATACCGAGGGCTACCTGGCGTTTCCCTTTCGCCGCACCCTCAGCCGCCTGCAGGAAATGCAATTGCAGCGTTTCGGTTGATTGCTGTACGAAAAAAACACCGAGATGGGCGGCCTGGGCTTTTTTATCGGCAGAACCTTCCCGTGTTCACGCAGATATTTGTCGTTAATCTCCTTCAACTGGCGCCGTCCACACGCTTACAATCAAGCCCCTCAAAGGGAGCCGATTCCCTTGTTGTCGTGATTGAGGAAGGCAATGGAAACCCCAGATATCCTGGTGCTGCAAGCCAGCTACACCAACCCGGTACACGCCCAGGCGATTAGTCGTGTGCTCAACCATTACGCCGAAGACCCGATGGGCGGCGGTCACAGCCTGTCCGCCGATCTGTTGGCGCAACTGCCGGCCGAACTGGCCAAGCGACCTCATGCGTTCAGTGTGCTGGCGTTTGTCGGCGGTGAACCGGCGGGGCTGGTGAATTGCTTTGAAGGGTTTTCCACTTTTGCCTGTCGCCCCTTGGTCAATATCCATGACGTGGCGGTGATGGCGCCGTTCCGTGGCCTGGGGCTGAGCCAGAAAATGCTGCACAAGGTCGAGGAAATTGCCCGGCAGCGCGGCTGCTGCAAAATTACCCTGGAGGTGCTCGAAGGTAATGCCGTGGCGCAGTCAGCCTATCGCAAGTTTGGGTTTGATGATTCGAAGTTTGATCCGGCCTATGGACGCATGTTGTTCTGGCATAAACCGCTGGATAAATAACAATTAAAAAGGGCGCCATTAAATGGCGCCCGTAAACCTTGGCCAAAGGAGCGGAATGGCGTGAGGGTGTTGCGGATTAAACAAGTATTAACTCAGCGTTAAATTAACTCTTGGGTTGTTGCTGATCGGCCGTTTCGGTTTTCGGGTTCTTGCCGTCGGCCAACGCGGTCTGTTGTTCCGAGCCGTGGATTTGTTGTTGCGAGAAGGCGAAGTCATTGTAGAACTGCTTGGAACGCTCCGAGCCGCCTTCTGCAAACGCGGCGGCGGAGGTCAGGGTCATCAGGCTGGCAAGCATTAAAGTCGAGAGTTTCATCGAGGTTTCTCATTAAGTGTGATCGTCGTCCGTTCGGTCCTTGAGCAGATTTGTGGGCCATAGTGGCGCGATCTTATTAAGTGGGAATTAACCCGAGAAACTTCCAACGTTAACAATTTCGTTAACGTTGGACTCTTCGCTTTTATAACTTCCAGTGGGAGAGAGGGGACAGAACCCGGGACGCTTTAATACACGCTGAGGTTCAAACCCAGGACACCTTGTCGTCGTTGTGTTACTGGGCTGGTTTTTCCTGGAGCACCACATCTGCCGGGCTGGCCTTCTTCGGCTTGATCAGGCTGAAGTCAATCAAGGCTTTCTGCTGGCGCAAATAAGGGTTGCCGATCAGCAGCGGTCGTGCCTGGAAACTGTCGCTGACCAGGCTTTTGCTGCGGTCCAGCTCGTTGAAACTCAGCCCGGCCAGATCGGCCCAGGTGTGGATCAACTGCGAGCTACTGTAGGGTCGTTGCAGGTCACCGGCAAAACTCCAGTCGTGGTTTTCGCGCCATTTCGGCGAGGCATAGGCCATGAACGGGATCGTGTACATCGGCGCCGTCGGTTTGCCTTCGTTACGCCCCAGGGTGGCGTGGCCGGCCGAGTCGTAGACGTCTTCGCCGTGGTCCGAGAGGTACAGCAGGAAACCGTTGGGGTCGGTCTTGGCGTAGTCCTTGATCAGGCTGGACACCACGAAATCGTTGTACAGCACGGCATTGTCGTAGCTGTTGTAGGTGGGCAGTTGATCATCGCTGACGCCGTCGGGCACGCCCTGGCGGTCGGTAAATTTGTCAAAGCTCGGTGGGTAGCGGTACTGGTAACTCATGTGCGTGCCGAGCAGGTGCACCACGATGAACTTGCGTTCGGCCGGGTCGGCCAGGGCCTTGGAGAACGGCGCCAGCACGTCGCCGTCGTATTGACGGGCGTTCTGGTTGCGGTTGTTGTTCAGGTACACCTGCTCGTCGGCCTGTTCGGAAAAAGTCGTGAGCATGGTGTTGCGCTTGGTCATGGTCTGCTGGTTGGTGATCCAGTAGGTCTTGTACCCGGCTTGCTTCATCACGCTGACAATCGACGGCGTCTTGAGGTACAGGTCGGGGTTCTCCTCGTCGGCGAACGTCAGCACCTGTTGCAATGCTTCGATGGTGTAGGGGCGGGGCGTGATGACGTTATCGAATACCGCCAATTGGTCGCGCAGCTTATCCAGTTCAGGCGTGGTGTTGCGCGGGTAACCGTAGAGGCTCATGCGTTGGCGGTTGGTGGACTCGCCGATCACCAGCACCAGGGTCGAAGGCTGGCCGGCCGTGGTGTCCTTGAGGTTGGTCAAGGGTGGGATCTGGCTGGCGCTGTCGAGCATGCCTTGCATGTTGTCCAGTTGTTCAGTGTAGCGGTGGTAGGCGACGATCATCTGCCACGGCACGGCTGGCTCGATGCGCGATTCGAAGCGGTCAATTGCGTCGTCCAGGGTGTCGCTGCGGGCGATCTGCTTGACCAGCGGGTAGCCGACGATCGCCACCACGATCACGGTCGCGGCCACGAGTGCCTGTCCGCGCGGCAGGTACACCGGGCGCACGCGGGTCCACAGGAAAATCGCTACGGCGGTGTGGGCGATGAACGCCAGCACGATCCACCAGGCGAAGTACTGGGTGGCATATTCGCCGGCCTCGGAAATGTTCGACTCGAACATGATGAAGATGACGCTTTGGGAAAATTCCTGCTGGTAGATAAAGAAATAACCCAGGCTGGCCATGGAACAGGCCCACAACACCACGCCGATCAAGGCGGACAGCAGGCGCGTACGGCGTGGGAATATCAGCAGGGGGGCGAGCCACAGTGCGCTCATGAAGAAGGCTTGGCGAAAACCGCTGAAGCCGGACGTGCCGCTGAGTTGGATCAGCAGTTGGGTAATACCCGAGAAGTACCAGAAAAACACGAATAGCCAGCCAAGACCGGCCCAATCAAAGCCTTTCGCAGACTTAGTGCTGCGTTCGAACATCGCCATCCAGCGCTCCAACCCGATAATTTTTCAGTCGACGCGCAGGGCTGCACGCAACAGAGGCCACCCTTGCATGGGATGGCCCTTGGGGGCGGGAGTATCGAGAATGGCGTGTGAAAACTTTGTGAGATTTTTGTAGCCTTTATCTTACAAAGCGATGACCGGGCTCAGCAGAGCGCAGGCTGGGCGCCAGCGGGCTGATCGAGTTGGGCTTGAATGATATGGGCACGCAGGCGCATGACCTCCTGCTGCAGTTGATCGCGTTCGTCTTTCAACTGGCGCAACTCATCGCGACGGATAGAGACGTAGAGGGTCTGTGGAGGACGGGTCATCTGTGCTGTATTCATTGCTTGCCTCGCAAATAGGCGGTGTGTCGCGGTGTGCCAGAACGCTTGAGTCGAGGTTCTCGGCAGCAGTCAGGGCGATTCTGAATTCTTTTTCACTCCAATGGAACTTTTTTATTTTTGGTGGTCGTGTGACTTTCGGTGCGGTGATGGTGAAACGATGGCAACTTTTTTGTCATGAAACTACAAGGTTCTGCCCCTGACTAACCCTCATTAGCCTCATTGCGCTATAAACTACGTCACACATTTTTTAGCAGTTAGGAGCATCAGCACATGCAACTGGGGATTATCGGACTAGGCCGCATGGGCGGGAATATTGCACGGCGCCTGATGCTCAATGGGCATACCACCGTTGTTTACGACCGTAACGAAGCATTTGTCAAAAACCTCAGCGAGGAGGGCGCCACCGGTGTTGCAGACTTGAAGGCGCTCGTTGCCGGACTGCAACAGCCACGTGCCGTGTGGGTCATGCTGCCCGCTGGCGACCCGACCGAAAACACCATTAATGAGTTGAGTGAACTGCTGGAAGACGGTGATGTGATCATCGACGGCGGTAACACCAACTACAAGGACGATGTGCGGCGCGGCAAGGCACTGGCCGAGAAGGGCCTGCACTATGTTGATGTCGGTACCTCCGGCGGCGTCTGGGGCCTGGAACGTGGCTATTGCATGATGATCGGTGGCGACACCGAAACCGTACAGCGCCTTGACCCGATCTTCAAAAGCCTGGCCCCGGGACTGGGCAGCATTCCGCGCACCAAGGACCGTTCCGCCAGCGCCGACCCGCGTGCCGAGCAGGGCTACATCCACGCCGGCCCCGCGGGTGCCGGGCATTTCGTCAAGATGATCCACAACGGCATCGAGTACGGGATGATGCAGGCGTTTGCCGAAGGGTTTGACATCCTCAAGACCAAGAACTCGGAAAACCTGCCTGAAGATCAGCGCTTCGACTTGAACGTCGCCGACATTGCCGAAGTATGGCGCCGTGGCAGCGTGGTCTCGTCCTGGCTGTTGGACCTCACCGCCGATGCGCTGGCCACCGACCCGAAACTCGACGGTTACTCCGGTTCCGTGGCCGACAGTGGCGAAGGCCGCTGGACCATCGAGGCCGCCATGGAACAGGCGGTGCCGGTGCCGGTGCTGTCCACGTCGTTGTTCGCCCGTTTCCGCTCGCGCCAGCAGAGCACCTACGGTGACAAAATGCTGTCTGCCATGCGCTTCGGCTTTGGCGGACATGTGGAGACTTCCAAAAAATGACCGCCAACGGCAAGAAAACCCAGGCCGAACCGGCTCCACCCACCACACTGTTTCTGTTTGGTGCCCATGGTGACCTGGTCAAGCGCCTGCTGATGCCGGCGCTGTACAACCTCAGCCGCGACGGGCTGCTGGGTGACGGCCTGCGCATTGTCGGCGTGGATCACAACGCCATCAGCGATGCCGACTTCGCCAAGAAGCTCGAGGATTTCATCCGCACCGAGGCGGCGAGCAAGGTCAGGGGCAGTGCGGACAACGCGCTGGACCCGGCATTGTGGGCACAGCTGGCCAAGGGCATCAGCTATGTCGAGGGCGACTTTCTCGACGACAGCACCTACGCCGACATCGGCAAGAAGATCGCCGACAGCGGCACCGGTAACGCGGTGTTCTACCTCGCCACCGCGCCGCGCTTCTTCAGTGATGTGGTGCAGCGCCTGGGCAGTGCCGGTCTATTGACGGAAACCGACGACGCTTTCCGCCGTGTGGTGATCGAAAAGCCGTTCGGTTCCGACCTGGCCACCGCCGAAGCGTTGAACGCCTGCCTGCTCAAGGTGATGAGCGAGAAGCAGATCTATCGCATCGACCATTACCTGGGCAAGGAAACGGTGCAGAACATCCTCATCAGCCGTTTCTCCAACGTGCTGTTCGAGGCGTTCTGGAACAACCACTACATCGACCATGTGCAGATCACCGCCGCCGAAACCGTCGGCGTGGAAACCCGGGGCAATTTCTTCGAAAAAACCGGCACTCTGCGCGACATGGTGCCCAACCACCTGTTCCAGTTGCTTGCCATGGTGGCCATGGAGCCGCCGGCGGCATTCGGTGCCGATGCAGTGCGTGGCGAAAAGGCCAAGGTGATCGGCGCGGTACGCCCCTGGTCCTTGGAAGATGCGCGGGCCAACTCGGTACGTGGCCAGTACACCGCCGGCGAAATCGGGGGCAAGCCGATGCCGGGCTATCGCCAAGAAGCCAACGTTGCGCCCGACAGCAGCACCGAGACGTTCGTCGCCCTCAAGGTGATGATCGACAACTGGCGCTGGGTCGGCGTGCCGTTTTACCTGCGCACCGGCAAGCGCATGAGCGTGCGCGACACCGAAATCGTGATTTGCTTCAAACCGGCGCCTTACGCACAGTTTCGCGACACCGAGGTGGACGAACTCAAGCCCACCTACCTGAAGATCCAGATCCAGCCCAATGAAGGCATGTGGTTCGACCTGCTGGCGAAAAAGCCCGGGCCGACCCTGGACATGGCCAACATCCAGTTGGGGTTTGCCTACAAGGACTTTTTCGAAATGCAGCCATCGACCGGGTACGAAACCCTGATCTACGACTGCATGACCGGCGACCAGACCTTGTTCCAGCGTGCCGACAACATCGAGAATGGCTGGCGTGCGGTGCAGCCATTCCTTGACGCGTGGAAGGAAGACGATGGCATTCAGACCTATAAGGCCGGTGAAGATGGCCCGGCGGCGGCCGATGCGTTGCTTGCCCGTGATGGCCGCACCTGGCACAGCCTCGGATGAGTGATGCCACGATCCATCCCATCCGTTTTATCTTGAGTGACGTTGACGGCACCTTGCTGCATTCCGATCACAGCTTCAGCCAGCGTACGGTGGACGCAGTTCGCGCTCTGCGCGAGGCCGGGGTGTTTTTCAGCCTGGCCAGCGGGCGCCCGCCCAAGGCGATGTTGCATTTGATCGAGACATTCGGCATCGACGTGCCGGTGGCGGGTTTCAACGGCGGCACGCTGATCAACCCCGATGGCAGCATCCTGGTTGCCCATCACCTGCCGGCGGAGGCGGCGCTGATAACCCTGGCGCTGTTTTCGGCCGAGCCGGACGTGGAGGTGTGGGTATTCGCCGACGGCGACTGGCTGCGGCGCGATCCGCCTGGCCCGATGGTTCAGCGCGAAGCCGACGGCCTGGGGTATGGGCCGGTGGTGGTGGAGAGTTTCGAGCCTTACCTGGACCGGGTCGACAAGATCGTCGCCGCCAGCAACAACACGCAATTGCTGGTAGAGCTGGAAGCGCAATTGCAGCCCAAGGTGCAGGGGCTGGCCCAGGTGTCGCGTTCGCAACCGGTTTATCTGGATGTGACCGCGATGCTGGCCAATAAAGGCGAGGCCCTGAAAACCCTGGCAGCGCACCTCGGCGTGCCGCTGGAGCAGACGGCTGCCATGGGCGATGGTGGCAATGACCCGGCGATGTTTCACGTGGCCGGCTTATCGATTGCCATGGGCCAGGCCGAAGAAACCGTCAAGCGCCAGGCCAATGTGGTCACCGGCAGCAATGTCGAGGATGGCGCGGCCGAAGCGCTCGAGCGGTTTATTCTCGCGGCGCGATAAGTACCTGAACCGATAAGCGCCTTAACGTTATACGGCTTAACGTGCGATGACTGTTGTGCAGTCATCGCAAGTTGGCATCGGCTTACTTCGGCATAGCCCAGGACTGTAAACGGTAGCCATCTTTGCCGAGTTCGGCGCGGGCCTGCAACAGCAAGTTTTCCAACTGCGCCGGGTCGGTATAAGTGTTCGATGACAGTTGTTTACTGCCGATACGGTTATTGGTCCGGTCGATGACGCTCAGGCTGAGGGCGCCGTTGCCATCGTGCCAGGCCACGCACTGAAAGGGTTGGAAAGCACGGTCTGCGATCAAAAGGGCTTCGTTGATGCGGAGCGGGGCGTTCATGTGGGTCTCTCTCTAAATGCCCATTCAAGTGAGTACCGGCGGTTGGGCTGACCGTGCGGTGGGTTACTTGTACTGATGCACGATGGCTGGGTACGGGTCACATGTTAGAACACATATTTTTAACTTTCCCTGACTGACATCATGTAAGTGGCTGTTTTGAAAGCGCGATGAACATTGGCGCGATGCATCACTTCCGTGCCGCAAACCCGCAAAAGTGGCTTTTTGCCCGCACTTATAGCAAAACGGTACAAGGCGAGCGTCAAGATCTTGCTAGTGTTAGCGCCAGGCGTAACAAACCGTTGTTTCTTAATAACTTTAAAAATTCTGGCGCCAAGGAATGATCATGCTTGCTACACCTGCGCGTCGCTTGCTTGTGGTCGACCCCTGTGACGATTGCCATGGGTTATTGCCGGGTTTGCGCACCGCCGGGTGGGAGGTAGACAGCTGTGCATTGGAAGCGGTGGGTGAACGTTCCTGTGATATCGGCCTGCTGCGCCTGCAGCCCTATCACCTGGAACGACCCGAAGCCGTCAAGGAACTGATTGGCCGCAGCGGCACCGAGTGGATCGCCGTGCTCAGTCAAGACGTCCTGCGCTTGCAGAATGTCGGTGACTTCGTCTGCGAATGGTTTTTCGACTTCCACACCTTGCCGTTTGACGTTGCCCGCGTGCAGGTCACCCTGGGGCGCGCCTTCGGCATGGCGCGCCTGCGCGGCAAGGGCCATACCCCGGTGGACGAAGGCCATGAACTGCTGGGCGACAGTCGACCGATCCGTGAGCTGCGCAAGTTGCTGTCCAAGCTGGCGCCTACGGAGTCACCGGTATTGATCCGGGGCGACAGCGGCACCGGCAAGGAACTGGTCGCCAAGACCTTGCATCGTCAGTCACAGCGTCATGCAAAACCGTTTGTCGCGATCAACTGCGGGGCGATCCCTGAACATCTGATCCAGTCCGAATTGTTCGGCCATGAAAAGGGTGCATTTACCGGCGCCCACCAGCGCAAGGTCGGGCGTATCGAAGCCGCCCATGGCGGTACCCTGTTCCTCGATGAAATTGGCGATCTGCCGATGGAGTTGCAGGCCAATCTGCTGCGTTTTCTCCAGGAAAAGCACATTGAACGGGTCGGTGGCACCCAGCCCATCCCGGTGGATGTGCGCGTGCTGGCGGCCACTCACGTCGACCTCGAAGCCGCGGTCGCCAAGGGGCGCTTTCGCGAAGATTTGTACTACCGGCTCAATGTGCTGCAAGTCGTCACGGCGCCGTTACGCGAGCGGCATGGCGACGTGGTCATGCTGGCCAACCATTTTTCGCGGTTCTACAGTCAGGAAACCGGTCGTCGCCCCCGCAGTTTCAGTGAAAACGCGTTGGTCGCCATGGGGCAGCACCCGTGGCCTGGCAATGTGCGCGAGCTGGCCAACCGCGTACGCCGGGGCCTGGTGCTTGCCGAAGGGCGCCAGATCGAAGCCGTTGATCTGGGATTGGTGACCGAACAGGCAGGTTCGCCGCCCATGGCGACATTGGAAGACTACAAGCACCGCGCCGAACGCCAGGCGTTGTGCGATGTGCTCAACCGGCACAGCGACAACCTGAGTGTCGCGGCCCGTGTGCTGGGCATTTCCCGGCCGACGTTCTACCGGTTGCTGCACAAACACCAGATCCGCTAGGGCGGGTAAACCGAAAAGCCCCGCAACGACCCTTATCGTTGCGGGGCTTTTGCGTTGTGGTAATCGCCTGCGATTCGGTCAGAAGTAGTACGGGAATTTCAGGCTGAACGTAAAGTCCGGCGCATCGTCGGTCATGCCGATCGCCAGGTTCGGCACGATGGTGAGGTTGTCCGAGGCCGCAATGGTCATCCCCACGTTGAAGTAACCGGCGTTGGCATCGCTGGAGACCACCGATTGCCAGTCCCCGCCGTCAGGCTTGAGCCGGCTCTTGCGTTGCACCAGGTCGGACACCGAGAACGACATGCTCATTTTTTCGTTGAGGGCGAAGGCCACCCCGACGCCGAACTGGAAGCTGTCGCCCAGGCTGACCTTGCCGCCGACCTTCTGGTTGACGTCGCTGCTGATGTCGCTGAACGAGTCTTCGAAGTTGTGGGTATAGGACAACGAACCGAACAGCACTGCCGGGTCGAAGGTCTTGACCAGCGAGATGCCGGGTGTGATCGACCAGACCCCGTTGCCCGTCGGCAGGCTTTCCGGCACGAACAGGTTGTCGTTGGTGGGCGAGCCGATCAGCTTGATACCAAAAGGCTCTTTGCCGGTTGGCGCCTTGACCCGCACCGACACCACGGCATCCGGAAGGGATGGGGTTTCGTCGAGGAACTTGTACGCCACGCCGAAGTTGACGTCGCCGATGGTCGGGTCGCGAGTCACCGACTGTTCCGACGTTGCGGCGCTGCTGTTGCCGGCGCCGGCCGACTGGTAGGTGGATTCGCGATAGACCACGGGCACGTTCACGTCGAACTGCCAGCGGTTATCGAGGTTGTAGCGGCCGGTGAGGTCGAGGGTCCAGTTGTCGGACTTGATCCGGTCCAGGTTGATGTTGCCGAGGAAGATCGAGTCCAGTGCCAGGAAGCCGTTGAGGGTCAGCTGGCGAGCATCGTAGCGTGCATAAGTCACGCCGGTTTCAAAGCTGAATCTGCCGTTGCCGAAAAAGCCGCTGGCTTCGTTATAGAGGTTGCTCACGCTTTGCGCGGGGGCCGAGTCATCCTTGAGCGACTGGCCGTAGGAACTGCCGCCACCGCCCGCGCCACCGGATGCAGCCGCCGCGCCCGTACCGGCGACGGTGGTGCCGCTGGCTTTTTGAAAGTCTGCCGGGGATTTGGCCAGGCGCTTGGGCGCCGGTGTCGCCGGTTGGTCCTCGACCTGGCGCACCCGTTGTTCCAGCACCGCCAGGGCTTTTTGCTGTACTTCGTAGCGCTGCTTGAGTTCCAGGAGTTCCTGTTTGAGTGTTTCGATATCGGTATCTGGCGCGGCATACAGAACGGATGCAGGCAAGAGCGTACTTAAACAGACCACCGCGCGAAGCGATAACGATCGATGCATGAAATAAGCCGTCCTTTTCTAATGCGTAAGTGTCGAGGCTCAGCGTAGTTCAATAACCGAGGGTGCGTAGGGCTTTGAGTTGATCGAGGTTGCAGTTCAATGCGCCGTTGTTCAAACCGTTATTGTTCATTACCACGTTGAGCTGGGTCATGTTGTTGACGAAGTTGGTGTTGCCGGTCAGCACCGTGCCTTGCAGCACGTTGCCGCCACCGATCTGTTGCAGGCTGTTGCCCTGGTTGTGGTTGGCCTGGATCGCCATCTGCAAGCCGCCGTTATTGGCCGACACGCTGACACGGCCGGCCGCGCTGTCGCCGGTCACTGTGCCGCCGGCCACCAGCACTTGCCCCGATTGCACCAGGTTGGCGGGGGCCAGGCCGTTCTCGACGGTGATCCCCACGTTGTTGTAGGCAGTGTTGCCGTCACCGGCGGCACGCACGCTTTGTGTCACGCCCTGGCCACTGCCCAGGCCAGCGCCGCCGGTAACGTTGCCGGTGCCGGTGTTCGGGTTCGTCCCATTGCCGGTCGAACCAGTGGTTTGCACATAGAATTGCGGCGTGATGGTCGCCGCGTCGACCTGCATGCTGGCCTTGCCGGTGAGGGTGTCACCCACGGCATTGGTCCAGGTACTGCTCATCACAATACCGAAGCTGATGATCCGCCCCGGCATCACATAACGGCCGCGCAGGTCGGCCATTTCCGCATCCTTGAGTTCGATCGGTTTGAATGCCGATGAAGCGTAAGCGGGCATCGAGGCTGCCAGACACATGACCGTCAGCCAACGGGAAGTGTTCATCTTCTGCTCCTGGAGCGTCCTGCCCCTTATTGCGCTTCTTTTAAAAGAAGTCGCTCTGGATGAAACCGAAATCCATCAGCTCGGCATCGCCTACGGGCCGGAACTCATTCAACTGGTTCTTGGCGGTCAGCGGCGTGGGTGGGTCGAGCAAGACATTGGCCTTGTCGTAACCTTCACCGAGTACGGCGAAGACGATGCCATTCCAGCCCTTGACGAAGTCGTCGTGGGAATAGCGCTTGTGGCCCAGCACGGGGTCGCCGATATAGACCCAGTCCTTGTCGGCGCGCTGTAGCACCACGAAGTGCTTGTAGCCACGAATTTCCAGGAGTACCACCACGGGGATTTTCACGGTCACCAGGGTGTCTGGCGCGATTTTGTAGCCCCGGGCGCGCATGCCGATGCTTTCGAGGTAGCGCTTCATGTCCAGCATGGAAAAACCCTGGGTACGCACCAGGTCCTGGTCGGCGGTGACCAGCATGCCTTTGATGATGTGATCTTCGTCGACGTCCAGCCAGTAGGCTTGGCGCAGGATTGTGGCGAGTGCCGCGGCACCGCAGCTGAAATCGGTTTTCTGTTCCACCAGGTTGGCGAAGCGGCGTTCGCGGATACTCTCGACCTTCTTGAAAATCACCGCACCGCCAGGCATGGCGGAGATCGCCATGGTGCCTGCCCACGCGGGGCCGGTGAGCAACATCAGGAGGGCGAGGGTCGGGAGGCGCATGATCGTATGACCTGCTGGACACTGATTTAAAAAAGGGAATAAAAAAGGGCCTTGTTGCCAAGGCCCCGTTGGATCAGAAGCGCACGCCGCTGGCGCAGACGGTGCAACCTTGACCGATCGCCAGGCTGTTGCTGCCTTGGTTGCCCGAGCCGGACTGCAGGTTCACACCCACGTTGCCGGAGTTGCGGTTGACCGAGTTGTCGAGACTGGCGTTGTTGGACACGTACTGAGCGTTGCCGCCATGGCCATAACCGTGGCTGCTGGCTGCAGTGCTGAGGTAGCTGTTGCCCAGGGAGTTTTGTTCGGTGTTGGCGGCCGCAGCGATGTTTTTGCCGTCTGCGGTCACGATCGCCAGGTTGTTTTTACCCTGGTTGCCTTGACCGGCCTGGCCGTTATAACCCACGTTGCCGGAGTTACCGTTAACCGAGTTATCCAGCGAAGCGTTGTTTTGCGTGCCTTTGTTGCTGAAGCTGCTCAGCACGCTGTTTTGATTCACATCGACCACACCGAATACGGTGGCGGCATCGCCTTTGGCGCTGGAGATGGCGGCAGAGTTGTCAGCCTGGTTGCCACTGCCGGCTTGAACGTTGACCCCAACGTTACCGTTGTTGCTGTTCACCGAGCCATCGGCCGAGGCGTTGTTTTCGGTTTTGGTGTCGTCGAACTTGTTGACCGCGCTGTTTTGTACATCCGTCACCACGGCCGCGATGGTGCCGGTAGGTTGAGGCGCAGGGTGCCAGCCACCACCCGCTTGAGCTGCGGCAGCCATGAGTGCGGCGAGCGCGAAAACCATTGGTTTCAGGGCCATTTGAGGTTTCATGGTGTTTCTCCTTGCTTCTAATTAGTTGGTTAAGTGTTGGTACGGTCCAGCGAGTACTACCAAGCGTTTACTTGATAGTGATGCCCAGGGTGTTAGCCACTCGGTTCCCCACCCCGGCACTCTGGTTCACCTGAATCACTCCTCGGCTGCCTGTGAAGGCCTGGTCGCTGGTCACGACAAGGCGGCTGCCAGTGGTGGGGGTGAGCCCTGAGTCGGTCAATTGCGTCGTGTTCTGTTGCAACAGGACGCTGTCATCGATGCTTTGCGGTCCAGGGTTGATGCTGATCCGCACGGCGTTGATAGATTGGTTATTGGCCCCGGCGGACTGGTTGATGCCCAGTACGCCGTTGCCGCTGGTAAATGAGGTGCCCTGGATCGCCGCCTTGGCGTTCAGGGACGGGTCGACGCTGCCGTCCATACGCTGAATATTCACGTTGGTGGCTTGACCACCGATGGCGATGGCGCGGCTGTTGGATGTCTGGTTCTGCGTGCCGGCCGCCTGGTTGATCGACAGGACGCCGTCGTACTGTTTACCGCTGTGGCTGATCACGGCGGTGTCGTCGGCCATGACCGGGGCGCTGGTCAGCAAGGCGAGGACGAGCAGGGCACGATTCATGGCTTGCCCCCCATCATGCTGCCGATGTTATTGAGCGGCGCCATGCCGCGCTGGATCGAGTCGCTGATCTGCCCGCCCATGCCGCTGCCACTGCCATGACCGCCGGCCGAGCCGGCCCCCAGGGTCGACAGGCTGCCTTGAGTGGCATGCAGGCCGGTCATGGTGTCGTTGGTCTGAATGACGCGCACGATGCTCGAACCGCTGCTGACGTTGCCGAAATCGCGGTCACTGAGTTCGCCGGTGGCCGCCATGACGTCCTGGCTGGGATTGGCGTTGGCCGTGGTGGGGTAGGGGTCTTTACCGTAGGCGGGGCGGCCGATCATGTGCGCTTGCACATTGCGCCCGGTCACGATCACACCGTCACCGGCAAAGCTCGGCGCACTGATGCCAAGGCTGAGTACACAGCTGGCCAGCAGTCCCTTCATCAAGCCTTGAGTGAATGTGATCACGGCGGTGTTCCTTATGCTCCGCGCTGACCCTAAACAGCGCTGAAAGGGATAGAGCAGGAGCCGTGCCGCTTTTTATTTATCGTTATTATTCAATTGGTTGAAGTAATTGTAGGGCAAAGTGCCGTCACTGCTGTTTCAAGGATGAGACAGTCCTGAATCAAGTACGCAGGTTCGGCCACGCCGCAAGCGATTCATCGGGTTGTATCAATGGCTTAACACTGTATGTGACAAAACCATGAATCCGCGCCGTACAAGCGGTTCAGGGCAGGGCAGTGTTTCAAAAATGGACACAACAGGCGCGAGCAAGCACGGGCACGCCTGGCGACGTCAGCCCTTGGGGGTTTTACGCGGGATGGAATTGAGTACGGGGTTGCCGTCCTGGTTCTGGGTCAGGTAGACCGGCAGTACCTTGGGCAGGGAGGGGACGAGGTTGTTGACCTCGTTGAGGTTGTAGATCCCGCCGATGCGAATCGCGCCGGTGCTGGCGTCAGCCAGCATCACCGGTTTGGCGAGGTAGCGGTTGATCAGCGGCAGGGCATCGGCCAGGGTCAGGTTGTCGAGCACCAGCTTGCCCTGGCGCCAGGCCAGCGCGCCGTCGTCGGGGTTGATCGCCTTCACGCTTGGCGTGGCTTCTCCCGGTTGATAGCTGGCCTGCATGCCAGGCGTCAGCGGCACGCTGCCGTGCACGGGGTCGCTGGAAATCTGTGCCGAGCCTTCGAACAGCATCACCCGGACCTGGTCCTCGTACGTCCAAACGTTGAACTGGGTGCCGGTCACGCGCACCTGGCCTTCACCCGCCCGCACGATGAACGGATGGGCACTGTCATGGCTGACCTTGAAAAACGCCTCGCCTGTTTTCAGTGTGACCCGGCGCTGGTCCTTGTAGTGGCTGTAGACCAACCGGGTGCCCAGATTGAGTTCGACCTGGCTGCCATCGCCCAGCCTCACCAGGCGCAAGCCATGGGGGGCTTCGAACTGTTCGCAGGAACTGGGCAGCCAACCGGCTTCCCAGCCGGTGAAGGCCGCCACGGGCAAGGCGAGCAGGCCCACGGCTGCGACCATGACATACATTCGCCCCCGGCTATGCGGTTTGAACGGCACCGCAACGCGGGGCGGGTCGCTGCGTGGCAGATAATCTGCAACGTCCCAGATTTCCAGCATCGCAGCGTATTCGAAGGCATGCAGCGGATGAGCATCGTGCCACTGTTCAAAAGCCTTGCGTTCCTGCGTCGTGCAATCACTGGCGTGCAGGCGCATGCACCACTGCGCGGCGGCGTCTGTGATGGTGTCGTATTCGGTTTCTGAGACGGACTTTTCGGTCATTGACGCATCCTGATTTCCCACATTCTAACTCCCACAGGCGGACGGCGAGAACAGCCGTCATGGCGATTGCACATCAATCGGAACTTATTCTCGTTTACCAGGACCTGAAGGCTGCTCACGCTCCCGCATCCAGCGTGCGGCCCAGCTCACTGATCAGGTAGGTCACCGAGTCGGCGTTGGCCAGAATGGTGTCGATGCGTTTGTCGGCGTTGCTCATGAAGATCGAGCGAGCGTCGTCAAGCGAGGTGGCACCGGTGGTACTCAAGACTTTCTTCATTTGCAATTGTGTTGAAGGGCTGTCGCCAAAATCCTCCCACAATTGGGAAACCGCGTCCCATACCTTGAACAGCATCGTCACCGGCGTTGCCAGTGACAGCGCGGTTTCACGTACGTCTTCCAGATCAGTCTTCATCAACGCGGCCCCGGGAATGTCGACGTTGATCAGGTCCGCGAACGGCCGCATGCTGTCCAGGTAAGCCAGGTCTTCGGTCGAGGACCGGATGTGGGTGATCTCATGAATCAACACGGTCGCTCGCGCGTGGGCCGAGAGGTTGAACGGGGCGGTCAGGCGGTTCTGGTATATGTCCATAGGCGGGTCGAAGAAGCGGCCCAGCAAATAGATCTTGTGCTCCTCATCGGTGGGTAGCACGAAAGCGAAACTGTTCTGCGACCTGTAGCGATCGGTGCCACTGACAAAACGTTTTGAGTCGGGGCCGACCAGGGTGGGGTTGATCAACTCATCGAGCACCTCGTCGACCCGCCGCTCGATCCTTTGCACCTGGTCGGCCGTGAGTGTGACGATGCCAAAGAGCTCGCTGAAAAAACGCCCAAGCCGACTGTTGGCATCGCGCAGTGCGGCGAAGTGGACAAGGTTGCGTTTGCAGGTGACCGTGTAATACGTCGCCACGTTGAGTGCTTCATCGATGCATTGCGCCTTCCAGCTGGAGAGCGCAGCAATCTCCCGCATGCCCACCGCCTCGATATTGATCAGTGACCGTACGACCGAGCGTGTGTGACGCCTGCCCGCGTAGCGGCTCAATGTCTTGCCATAGCGTGGGTTATGCCGGTCCAGGTCGAGCGTCCATTCGCCCTGGGCGTTTTGCCGCACGTATGGGCCACGCAGCTCACCTTTGTTCAGGCGCCAGCCATCACCGGTTTTTTTTATCGGGTACACCTTGCCCGCCAACGGCACATAGTTGCGGGTATTGAGCTTGTCTTGGTACAGGTGCGGCTGCGTGGTCTTCTCAAGGTCGTCCAGGGCGACATCGTGACTTTCAAAAACTTGCAGTCGAGTACGTTCGGGGTCCGTCACATCCAGCGTGCCCAGCGTGGTGGCCGCCGGCTGCGACGGTTGCAGCCATGGCGCCTGGATCACCGGCTCGGCGGGCGGCTCGGTCTGGGGCAGCAGATCTTCCAGCGCCCCGCGCAGAGCGGCCATCTCGGCGACACCCAGTGCGAACATCTTCAGCGCCTGTTGCCAGTGGTGTTCCTGCAGGTTCTCGGCGGAGGCCTTGAACAGGTTATAGCTGCGCCATACCACCAGCGGGTAGGCCAGTTTGCCGGCCATGAATTGCAAGCCTTTGGGAATGCCCTGAGTCAACAGGCTGGTGACCGCGTCCCAGGCTGACTTGCCCCAGCGGGAGAACTGGCTGGCGAGCATCTTGAGGAGCATTTCGGCATTGTCTTCGAACAGGCGAGTCAGCAGGTTGCCGGTGATGGGTGACACACCCAGACGTATATCAGAAGGTCCTTTGCCAAAGCGTTGATTCAGCAAATTACGGTAAGTGGCCTGATGCTTGGTTTCCAACTGTTCCAGTACCCAGTCCTGCAGTGCGCCGGGCGTGATGAACTCATTGAGCAACGCGACTTCGTTCGGATATTCCTTCAATGAATGCGCGGGGCTGTAGGGCGCATACAAGACCAGGGGGCCAGGAGCGCCGGACGTTGGCCCGATCAGATAACAACCCAACGCCTTGACTTTGGCGGATCCCTCGGTTGCGATCAGCTCAAGCGGGCGAATGAAGGCTGTGACCCCACGTACCGTGGCGCGCGCCAAGGCATCAGGCATGTCGAAGACTTGCTGGATAAACCCCCAGGCGGATGCCGACAGCCGCTCGTCAAGCATGTGTTGATGGGCGTATTGCAGGACTTGCCAGGGCAGTTGCCGACAGAACAGCTCGCGGCGCTCCCGCGTGGCTGTGGTCTGGCTTTTGAGATGTGTGGTCAACTGCTGCTCAAAGCGCTTTTTCAGGTCCAGTTGGCGAACCAGTTGCACCACGGCATTCCCGTCCAGTGTGGCCGGCAAGGGCGTAGCGGTGCGTGAGCGCGGCCGGATCGAGTCGCCGTTCAACTCAGGCAAGTGCCGCAGGGCGAAATCCGTCAGCGTCTGGATATTGCCCGCTAAATCGATATTTCCAGGGATCAGTACGTTGTCCGGCGTAATGTCCTGCTCAGGAAAACGCGCTTTGAGCAAGCTCGTGAGGGCGCTTTGAGCGCTCTCGCGAATGGATGTGATGCCGTGAAGGTAGTCACGTTCATCCGCTGCGCTGACGCGGTACTGCTCGATCAGCTCGGCCTGCAGGATCTGCTCCCGAGGCGTTGCCATGCCCAGCCAAACCGGCAGTGCCTGCTGGAGGATCATGGCGCGCGCGATTGCGATCGCCCTGGGCAGGTTGGACGGGGGCGCGCGGCGGATCAGGCGGTCCATGCAGTCTTGAAAACGCTGTGCGCTCAATCCCATGGAAAGCACGTGGTCGATCTCGTCACGTGTGAAGTAGCTGTAGGTCTGTTGGCGGTTTTTCAGCAGATCGTCGTCGATCCGTTGCAGCGGACCCAGCGAGTATGACTGATGAGGAAGACGCCGCGAGACCGGCACGTTCTCCAGCAGGGGCAGACGTTCCAGCGGATTTTGCAACCGTCGTTCCAGGGCGTCGAGCAGGACCTTGACTGACGCAAAGGCTTCATAGCCGCAACGCGGTGTCCATAACAGCGCCGTGCCTGAGTTGTTGGGGTCGATGCCGCCGCGTTCGGTCAGCACAAAACAGTTGGCCAGGGCTTGGGGGATGGCGTCGAGGCCAAGGTTCAACGTCAAGCCGAAGGCATCCGGTATAAAACCGTTCAGGCCATGCCGGGTCAGCCGCGTCAGGCCGTTGGCGTCCAGAGAGGCGTCCAGCAACGCCAGCGTTGGCCCCGGCAAGCTTCTGGACAATTGTCGCAATCTGACTTCGCCGATCAGTCCTTGCAACAGGCCATGGCTCAGGTGCGTTTGGTTGTTTTCCAGCAGCAGGTGCGGCAGCGTGCGCAGGTCGCTTTGAACAAAGGATTGCATGACCTGCTCGATGATCGCATTGAACGTCGTGGTTGAAAGACTGTGCAGCATGTGAGCGAGGCCCGCGTCGCGTTTGCCGTAGAGCCCGGTGCGTAGAGAGTCTTTCAGTGCTTCGCTTTGCCGCGCCAGGCGCGCGATAAAGTGCTCGACCATACTTGAAGACTTTTGGGGCGGACGGCCTTCTTGTTCTCGCGCTCGACTGGCATAGGTATTGATATGAATGTTGTCGGCTGTCAGGTTGAGATTTCTCTTGGCCAGCTCGAGGTTCAGCGCATGGGCCACCAGCTCGCGCAAGGTGGGATGTTGGCTGCGCTCCATGGCCAGCGCGGCTTCAATCGCTTCCAACCGCTGTAGGTGCAGCTTGGCTTTTTCCGCCTGGACGGTGCTGGGGCGCCCATTGCCGCTGGTGATGGGATGCACCGTCCAGCGCCCGCCGCTTGGTTGCTCCAACAAACGACTGTCAAGCATCGTGCGCACGTCCAGGGCACTGTCGAGCAGTGCCGCCAGGTCAATGCTGCCTGCACTGCGGCGAAACAGCCCCAGTGCAAAGTTCAGGTTGTCGGACTGCTTGGTGACGATGTCCTCGACCATTTCCAGAAACACATCGTCCGCGACCGGCTGGCCCTGCACCTGCATGTGGTCCATGCCGATAAATACGCTGCGCTCGTCCACGGACAGAAAATTGAGCAATTCATCTTCATGACCCGCGGCTTTGAGCATGCTCAACAAGGTGGCGTTGAGGTCCTTGAGGTCCTTGAGTACCTGCAACCCGCGCGATTGGGTATAGAGATAGGCGTGGGAATTGCTCATCATCAGTGTGCCGGCGAGGTCGACGTAATGTTGAAAGGGCGCATGCACCCGCACCTTTTCCAGTTTCAACTGACTGCCTGTCGTATCACGCATCGCCTGGTTGGGCAGTAACATCGTGCGCAGTGTCAGGCTTTCGTCGGTGGAAACGATTTCGTCCTGGTGCTTGAACAACAGGTCGGCGCGGAACTTGTCGCTCATGACCCTGGCGAACAGTTGCGCGCGTGACTCGCCCCCATTGATGTCTTCGTTCCAGTAGGTCTGCAGCAGGCTGTTCAATAACCGGGAGAGGATCGCGCTGGTTTGTTCCACCACGCTGTCCCAGCGTCGCTGGTCCTCGGCCCGTTGCTGCGGGGTCAAGGTGCTGGGGTCGTAGCCGATATTATCGAAGGTGTGGGTCCGGTCCGTCGGCCAGGCATGCTTGACGTAAAACTGCAGCAGCGTCTCGTTGAGCGGCAGCGAGGCGACCCAGCGAGACCCGTCATCAGTGGGCGTACGGCTGAAAAAGTTAACACGGGTGTCGGCCTGTTTTAGGCCCGGAAAGTAGGAGCGGGCCATGATGTCGAGCAAGATGTGGAGCATGCCATCCAGGGTGGGTAGTTTGCGCAGTTCCTGGAGCATCATCGTTACATTTTTGTATTGTCCGGCCTGGATAGCGCGCTCCTGGTCCAGCATCACTGCACCCTCGATGACCGATGTGCTGAGGCCCAGGTGCTCATCCGCCGGCAGTCCGTCACGTTCTGTGATGGACAGAAAGTGCAGTAATTGGCGGCGCAGGTCCGGGTCCCGCAAGCGGGCCTCCATTTCACTGAGCAGGTCGGTGCGGCTGTCGAACAGCTCCAGGCCGCCATAGGGGGTGTAGAGCACGGCTTTTTCAGCATCGGGAGTCGGGCTCATGATAAAGGTGCCGGCCAGTGGCATGACGGGCTTGCCGGGGCGGTTGATCAGCAGCCGTTCGACCCGCATGCAATACCCGTGCAGTGTGCGGTTCTGGCGTGCGGCATCGGTGGCGTAATACAGCGTGTGCAGCCAGTCCAGATCCTTGAGCGTGAACCCCAGCGCACGCTCCCGTGGCGTCGGCTCTTTGCGTTTGATCGGGCGCAGAAATTCATCGAAAAAATACGGCGGGGAGACTTTCGCCATGGTGCACGCTCCATCAATGCGGCGGTTGTGAAGCCTCACGGTAGGTGCCGGTGTGGAATGTGGAGCGGTACATAATTGCGGTGGGCTTCAAGCGCCCGTTGACAGCAGGCCTGTACGGCGTTGTTTAATCGAAGGTCTGGATTGTTGTTGCCTCTTCCAATTATAAAATCGGAGCTACAGATGTCTGCCCAGTCCCCGATAGTTGACAGTACTCGCGCACTCATTGGTTTCAATGAGCTGGTGGCATTGCTCCACACGGTGTTTGTAAAGCACGGCACCTCGCCGGACGTGGCGGCTATCCTCGCGCACAACTGCGCCAGTGCCGAACGCGACGGCGCCCATAGCCACGGTGTCTTCCGCATGCCCGGTTACCTCAGCACGCTGGCCAGCGGCTGGGTCGACGGCAAGGCTGTGCCGGTGGTCACGGATGTAGCGTCCGGCTTTGTGCGGGTGGACGCCGCCAACGGTTTCGCCCAGCCGGCCCTGGCGGCGGCCCGTGGGCTGTTGGTGGACAAGGCCCGCAGCGCCGGCATCGCCTTGTTGGCGATTCATAACTCCCATCACTTCGCCGCGCTGTGGCCGGATGTCGAACCCTTTGCCGAAGAAGGCCTGGTGGCACTGAGCGTGGTCAACAGCATGACCTGCGTGGTGCCCCACGGCGCGGATCGGCCATTGTTCGGCACCAACCCGATTGCCTTCGCCGCGCCGCGTGCCGATGGCGCGCCGATTGTGTTCGACCTGGCCACCAGCGCCATTGCCCACGGGGACGTGCAGATCGCGGCGCGCCAGGGCGAGCGCTTGCCGCCGGGGATGGGCGTGGACAGCCTTGGCCAGCCCACCCAGGACCCGAAAGCCGTGCTGGAAGGTGGAGCTTTATTGCCATTCGGTGGGCACAAGGGCTCGGCGTTATCGATGATGGTCGAATTGCTCGCGGCGGCGTTGACCGGCGGCAATTTTTCTTTCGAGTTCAACTGGGCCGACCATCCGGGTGCGCGTACACCCTGGACCGGGCAGTTGTTGATCGTGATCGACCCGAGTAAAACGGCCGGGCAAAGCTTTGCCGAGCGCAGCCAGGAGCTGGTGCGGCAGATGCACGCGGCGGGGTTGCGGCGGTTACCAGGGGATCGACGCCATCGCACACGGGCGACGTCGCTGGAGAAGGGGATTGCGATCGAGGCTGAGGCGTTGGCGCAGTTACACGATTGGGCGGGTTGAAGTTTTAATGGCGTAGTCGTCAACTCCCTACGACGACTACGACAACAACGGCAAGGGGGTCAGTTACGGCGACCCAGCAACAGGCCCACCACCAAGCCGAAGCCCGCCGAAATCGCCACGGTTTGCCATGGGTGGCCACCGATGTAGGTTTCGGTGGCGTCAACCACCGGCTGGGTGCGTTCGCGCACGCTGGTCACCGAGTCCATGGCCTGCTTGAGCTTCAGCGCCACTTGCTGACGCAGGGTTTCACCTTCTTCGCCGACGAGGTTGGCGCTGCTTTTAAGCAGTTTGTCCGATTCTTCAATCAGCGCGGCGAGTTCGCTGAAGGCTTGATCCTTGATCTGGTCGACGGTGGCTTGGGCAGCGGTTTTGCGGGCCATTGTGTGATTCCTTGCAGGTGAATGTGACAGTGAACAATGGAGTATCGGGCGGTGGCAAAAGTTGCAGTTTTTTTGCCGAAGCGCTTTCGTGGGCGAAATCCGAATCAGGAATTTTCGACCTACAGTGTAAGATGACACCTATTTGTGCAGCAGGTAATTCAACATGAGCTTCAATCTCGCCAACAAGACCCTCGCCGAACGCGCCGAGCTGGAAGATGAAAAGTCCCGCCTCTACGACCTGTGGCAGACCAACCTGGGCAAGGCCAAGGGCGAAGCCGCGCGGTTGTTCGGCGAGCGTGCCAAGCGCAAGGGCAAATGGGCCGAGTGGGTCCGCGCGGAACTCGACGGCATGTCGCCGCCGGAGTTTTCCAACATGGTGCGCAGTGAAGTCAACAAGCTGATGGCGGCGACGAAGTAAACCCGGCCACGATGGCCTCGCGTACTTTCAGCAACATCGGGTCAAGCTGAGTCTGGGTGCGCCAGCCCAACTCCACCGGGTAGCGCGGCAGCGCCAGCGGACAGGGCAACACCTGCAGGCCGGTCATCCCGGCGATGGCCTGCGCCGCATGCCCGGGAATGGTCGCCACCGCCTGGCTGCCCTTGAGCAAAAACGGCAGCGCGGCAAAGTGGCTGGTTGACGCACACACCTGACGGCTCAGCCCTTGCGCCGCCAAGCCCTCGTCGGTGATCCCGATAAACCCGCCTGACGACACCAGCACGTGTTCGCGGGCGACAAACGCCTCCAGGGTGATGGTGTGTTGATCCGGCGCCAGGCTGGCGGGGTCCGCCAGGCAGCGGTAATCACCTTCGCCAAGCACTTGTCGGCTCAAGCGCCCCTGGGCGAAACCGCCGGCGGTAATCGCCAGGTCCAGCGTGCGGTCCAGCAGGGCGCCGGCGACGATCTGGCTGTGGGTCTGGCGGAAGATCACGCGCAGTTTCGGCAGGCGTTGCGCAATTTCCTCCATCAAGCGGCGGCCATAGGCAATCTCGAAATCATCGGACAACCCCAGCACCACCGAACGCCCCTGGTAATGCGGGGTGGTTGGGTCGACCATGGCCAGGCTCTGGCGGCAACGGTCCAGCGCCTCGCTGATCACGGGTTTCAATTGATTGGCTCGCAACGTCGGTGCCAGGCCACGGCCGGTACGCACGAACAAGGGGTCGCCATACACCTCGCGCAGACGCCGCAGGCCCGCGCTGATGGCCGATTGCGTGACGCCCAGGCGCAACGCTGCGCGGCTGGCGCTGGACTCATCGTGCAGGGCTTCGAAGGTTTTCAGCAGGTTCAGGTCGACGTTGGCGATATTCATTTGGTTTATATCATTCAGCACTGAAGTGGGCTTTATTCATGATCGCGACTGACGGGAGAATGGGCAACCCCCCTTATTCGGAGTGACTGTAATGCCTGTTTCTACTGTGGCGGCCCTGCAAATCGGCGCATTGCCGGGCGGCAAGGCCGAAACCCTCGAACAGATCCTGAGTTACGAGGACGCAATCAAACGCAGCGGTGCGCAACTGGTGGTCATGCCCGAAGCCCTGCTGGGCGGCTACCCCAAGGGTGAAGGCTTCGGCACGCAGTTGGGTTATCGCTTGCCGGAAGGTCGCGAAGCCTTTGCCCGTTATTTCGCCAACGCCATCGACGTGCCGGGCGCCGAGACCGAGGCGCTGGCCGGGCTGTCGGCGCGCACCGGCGCCAGCCTGGTACTCGGTGTGATCGAACGCAGTGGCAGCACCTTGTACTGCACGATGCTGTATGTCGAACCCACCGGCGGCCTGGTGGCCAAGCACCGCAAGCTGATGCCGACCGGCACCGAGCGGCTGATCTGGGGCAAGGGCGACGGTTCCACCTTGCCGGTGATCGACGCGGCGGTGGGGCGTATCGGCGGGGCCGTGTGCTGGGAAAACATGATGCCGCTGCTGCGCACCGCGATGTATGCCAAAGGCGTCGAAGTGTGGTGCGCGCCTACCGTGGACGAGCGCGAGATGTGGCAGGTGAGCATGCGCCATGTGGCCCATGAAGGGCGTTGCTTCGTGGTGAGTGCCTGCCAGGTGCAGGACTCGCCCGAGGCATTGGGGTTGGAGATCGCCAATTGGCCTTCAGACCGCCCGTTGATTGCCGGCGGCAGCGTGATTGTCGGGCCCATGGGCGACATCCTTGCCGGGCCTTTGGTCGGTGAAGCGGGGTTGTTGACGGCGCGGATCGATACCGACGATCTGATCCGCGCGAGGTATGACTATGACGTGGTAGGGCATTACGCCCGGCCGGATGTGTTTGAGCTGACGGTGGATGAGCGCGAAAAGCCGGGTGTGCGATTTATCACTGATGTGGGAGGGGGCTTGCCCCGATGAGCATGGGTATCTACACAACTTCCGGTGAGCGAAAAAAAACTATGGCGAATGGGCTGTTGTGGGGGGGGGGGCAAGCCCGCTCACCACAGGGTGAATTATCAGCTTTTAAAAATTGTGTAGATACTCATGCCCCGCTCACCACAGAAAGCCCGCTTTCCACATTGGTTCTTCAGCGTCTGGACGATTGAGATTGCAGCCACTCTTCACGGGTCATTTCCCAGATATCCCGGGGGAACGTGCCTTCGACAAACTCACCTTCATCCGTCTTGATCAAACGCATGCCCGTACGTTCGGAAATCCGCCGTGACCCCAGGTTCGGCGCGGCCTTGGGCACGCGCATCAAGGGGCGTTCAAGCACGCCGAACCAATAGTCGGTCACCGCCGCGCTGGCCTCGGTCATCAAGCCTTGGCCCTGCCATGCCGGCGCGAGCCAGAAGCCTCGGTTGTTATCCACCTCATCCATCAGGCTGACATTGCCGATCAACAGGTCGGGCGCGGTTTTCAGACGGATCGACCAATGCCATTCCTCGCCACGCGCCATGGCGGGCAGGGCGGTGTGTTCCAGATAAGTTCGGGCGCCGTCCGCCGGATAGGGCCAGGGCACCAGCGCGTTGAGGTAACGCACCACCTCCCAGTGGGGAAACTGCTGCTGAATTGCGTCAGTGTCGTCCAGGGTCAGCGGGCGCAGGATCAGTCTTTCAGTTAACAATGTCGGTTGCATGGTGCTCACCAGGTCGCGGTGTTCGGCAAGTCCAGCGTGCCACGGTCGACAAAGCGCATCGTGCCAAACAGACCGCCCGCCAGTTTGCCGCGCAGCACGTAGGGCAGGTTGTTCAAGCTCTGGGTCTGGCTCAGGCCCAGGGTCTGGCGCAACACCGAGAACGCCGAAACGCTCACCGGCACGATCAGCACCGTCTCGGAAAAACGCGGGATGGAGCCGCTCTGATCAGTCACTCCCGACGCCAGCGGCCGACCGTTGACTTCCAAGTCCAGGGCCACGCCGTTGTAGTCGATCGCGGTTTCATTGGGGTTTTGTACCCGCAGTTTTACCGCGAAGCGCACTTCCAGCTCCTGGCTCTGCAGCGGCTCGATGCCCACCACGTTGATGTTGACCGGGTCGCGGTTGGGGAACAGCGCGCAGGCGCTCAAGGTCAGCAGCAACAGCGATAGAACCATGAGCCTGCGCATATACAAGGTGCTCCTATTGGGTGACGTCCGGGTCCTGCATGACTTTGAGGGTAGAAGATTCCGGATCGAATTCATCTTCTTGCAGCTCTATGAACGCTTCCGGCAGGAAAATGTTCAGCACGATTGCACAGAACGCACCCACGGTGATCGGCGACTCGAAGATGTTGCGCAGCGCCTTGGGCAAGTCGCGCAACACCTCGGGCACGGCGGCCACGCCCAGGCCCATGCCGAGGGAAATCGCCACGATCAGCACATTGCGCCGATGCAGCCCGGCTTCGGCGAGGATCTTGATGCCGGCCACGGCCACCGTGCCGAACATGATCAGGGTTGCGCCGCCCAGCACCGGCTTGGGCATCAGTTGCAACACTGCGCCGATCATCGGGAACAGGCCCAGCAGCACCAAGAGCCCGGCAATAAAGTACGCCACATAACGGCTGGCCACGCCGGTCAGTTGGATCACGCCGTTGTTCTGGGCGAAGGTCACCATCGGCAGGCTGTTGAAGGTGGCCGCCATCGCCGAGTTGAGACCGTCGGCCAGCAGTCCGGACTTGATGCGCTTGATGTACAGCGGGCCCTTGACCGGCTGTTGGGAAATCATCGAGTTGGCGGTCAGATCACCGGCCGCTTCCAACGGCGAAATCAGGAAGATCACCGCCACCGGGATAAACGCCACCCAGTCGAACGAGAAACCGTACTTGAACGGCACCGGCACACTGATCAACGGCACCTGGGGCAATGCCGTCATGTCCACGCGGCCCAGCCACCAGGCCACCACAAAGCCCAGGGTCAGGCCGATCACGATCGAACCCAGGCGCAGGAACGCGTTGTTGAAGCGGTTGAGTACCACAATGGTGAGCAGCACCAGCCCTGCCAGGCCCATATTGCCGGCCGCGCCGAGGTCGCTGGCGCCGAAGCCGCCGGCCATGTCGGTGACCGCTACTTTGATCAACGACAAGCCCATCAGGGTGATGATGGTGCCGGTCACTACCGGGGTGATCAGTTTGCGCAGCTTGCCGATGAACTGGCTGAGCACGACTTCGATAAACGCCGCGAAAAAGCACACGCCGAATATCGTCGAGAGGATCTCATCGGTGCCACCGCCCCGGGCCTTGACCATGAAGCCCGCGCTGAGGATCACGCTGATAAACGAAAAACTGGTGCCTTGCAGGCACAGCAACCCTGAGCCGATCGGGCCGAAGGTGCGCGCTTGCACAAAGGTGCCGAGCCCCGACACGAACAGCGCCATGCTCACCAGGTACGGCACTTCGCTTTCCAGGCCGAGCACGCCACCGACGATCAACGTGGGGGTGATGATCCCGACAAAACTGGCCAGCACATGCTGTAACGCGGCAAACATCGCCGCGCTGAAGTGCGGGCGGTCTTCAAGGCCGTAGATCAGGTCGGATTTATAGCGCGGGCGGGGGGCTTGAGCGTCAGACAAAGTAAGGGCTCGGGTCGGAAAATGGAGCCGCAGGATGCCAGAAACCGTCTATCGTCAAAAGTGTAAAAAAATATTTATGAATAGCCTGCATAAAACCCATGACCCCGCCGATAGCTCTTATAGGCCCACCGATCAATTACAACAGTGGTGACCAAGGTCTGAGCGGTGCGTTGACACCGATTGGCCGTTTCGCGGCAAGGATGCACGCAAACATTACTTCTGAGAGCTCTCTTATGTCACTTCGCCATCTCAATATTGCCCCTCGCGCTTCTCTCGGCTTCGCATTTATTGCGTTGTTAGTCGTTGTACTGGGCGTGTTTGCGGTCAACCGCATGACGCTGATTCGCGAGGCATCGGTGGCGATGAGCGCCAACCAACTGCCCAGCGTGACGCACCTGGGCACCATGATGGAGAACGTGCTGCGCATGCGCATCCTGTCGTTTCGCGTATTGGTCAACCGCGAACCGGCCGGGCTGCAGGAGGCTGAAACCCGCATTGGTGTGCTGACCGACAAGGTGAAGACCGCCCAGGCGGCTTACGCCAAGCTGCCTGCCGGGCAGGAGGAAGCGGCGCTGTTCAAGGTCTTCGGCGTCACTCTGGAGAATTACTTGAAGGCTCAGGCCGATATGCTCGCCCTGTCCAGGCAAGGCAAGGTCGATGAGATGCGTGCGCTGATCAACAGCCGCATCAAGGAAGGCACCGATCAGATGGGCGAGCAGTTGAACAAGCTGATCGCCATCAACGCGGCCGACGCCAAGTCGTCGGACGCCGAAGCTGGCCATGGTTACGAGAGCGCGATCACCGGCGTGATCATCGTATCGGTGGCCGCCGCGTTGCTCACCGTACTGCTGGCCTGGTTGCTGACGCGCAGCATCGTCACGCCGTTACGCAAAGCGGTGGCAGTGGCCGAAACCATCGCCGGCGGCAACCTCAGCAAAGTCATTGAAGACGATGGCAAGGATGAACCCGCGCGCTTGATCGGTGCCCTGGCCGCGATGCAAGCCAACCTGCGCCAGACCATCCGGCACATTGCCGGTTCGGCCACGCAGTTGGCCTCCGCCGCCGAAGAGCTGAGCGCGGTCACCGAAGAAGCCTCCAAAGGCTTGCAGCAACAGAACAATGAAATCGACCAGGCCGCCACGGCGGTTAACGAAATGACGGCGGCGGTGGAAGAAGTGGCGCGTAACGCAGTGTCCACCTCCGAGGCGTCCGGACAATCCAACCAGGCGGCGCGCGAAGGGCGTGACCGGGTGATGGAGACTGTCGGCGCGATCCAGACCATGACTCAGGACGTGCAGAACACCGCCGCGATGATCGAAGGCCTGGCCACGCAAGGGCGTGACATCGGCAAGGTGCTTGACGTGATCCGCGCGATCGCCGAGCAGACCAACCTGCTGGCGCTCAACGCGGCCATCGAAGCCGCCCGTGCCGGTGAGGCCGGGCGCGGTTTTGCGGTGGTGGCGGACGAGGTGCGCGCCCTGGCCCACCGTACCGCCCAGTCGACCCAGGAGATCGAGAAAATGGTCGCCGGCATTCAGAACGGCACCGGCGAGGCTGTGCAATCCATGCAACAGAGCAACCAACGCACCCATAACACCCTGGAAATGGCGCGTGCCGCGGGTGTGGCGCTGGAACAGATCACGCAGTCGATCAGCCTGATCAACGAGCGCAACCTTGTGATCGCCAGCGCTTCGGAGGAACAGGCCCAGGTGTCCCGCGAAGTGGACCGCAACCTGGTCAACATTCGTGACCTGGCCACCCAGTCGGCGGCGGGTGCCAACCAGACCAGTTCGGCCAGCCATGAGCTGTCGCGTTTGGCGGTGGATTTGAATGCGATGGTGGCCAAGTTTGTAATCTGATCCACTTTGCAAGCAATCCAACCGTGGGAGGAGGCAAGTCGAATCGTCGCACCGCCCCTCCCACATGGGTTTTGTGGTGTGTCAGGGGTTATTGCTTCCAGGCCCCTGGATTCACGAGGTTTTTCGGCTTTTGCCCCGCCAACGCCGCCAGCAGATTATCCACCGCACACCGGGCCATCGCCTCCCGTGTCTCATGCGTCGCCGAACCGATATGCGGCGTCGCCACCACATTGTTCAACCGTAACAACGGCGAGTCGTGATTCAACGGTTCGCGCTCGAACACATCCAAACCCGCCGCGCGAATCGTGCGCTGGCGCAGCGCCTCGACCAGTGCCGCTTCATCCACCACCTTGCCCCGCGAGATATTGATAAAGATCGTTTCGGGGCCCATCAGCGCGAATTCTTCAGCGCCAATCAGCTTTTCGGTTTCAGCCGTGAGCGGCAGGGTCAGGCAGACGAAATCGGCCTCCTTGAGCAAGTCTTGCAGGTTGCGGTACTGCGCGCCAAAGCGCTCTTGGACCCGAGGCTTGGGCGAATGGCTGTGGTAGATCACCGGCATGCCGAAACCGAAGTGCCCGCGCTGGGCCAGGGCTTCACCGATGCGGCCCATGCCGATGATGCCCAGGGTCTTGCCGTGCACGTCGCTGCCGAAGTGCGCCGGGCCGATGTTCTTGTGCCATTGGCCGGCGCGCACCATGTCGGCCAGCTCGACCACACGCCGGGCGGTGGCCAGGATCAGCGCAAAACCGGTGTCGGCGGTGGTTTCGGTGAGCACATCGGGCGTGTTGCTGAGCAGGATGCGGCGCTCGGTCAGGTAATCGATGTCGTAGTTGTCGACGCCCACCGATACGCTGGCTACCGCTTCAAGGTGGGGCGCCAGGTCGAGCAACCGGGCATCCAGGCGCAGGCTGGCGCCCAGCAGGCCATGGGCGCCGGGCAGGGCGTCGCGCAGCTTGGCCAGGCCGGCGTCATCCAGCGCGTCGATCAGCGTGACCTCGGCGTGTTCATGCAGGCGAGCCATCAGTGGCGCGGAGAGTTTCTTGTACAACACGACGGATTTTTTCATGAGGTCTTTACCTTCAACGCCAGAGTGGGCACCGGCGAGCGGTCGCTGGCGCCGGGCTTGAGGAAAATCGTCAGCACCACCGACAGCATCAACGCGCCGCTCATCAGCAGGTACGACGCGCCGGGCGAACCGGTGCTGCTATTGAGGTAACCCACCAGGTACGAGCCGCCGAACGAGCCGAGCGCGCCCATGCTGTTGATCAGCGCCATGGCGCCACCGGCGACGTTGGCCGGCAGGATTTCCGGCACGATCGCAAAGAACGGACCGTACGGCGCGTACATGCATGCCCCGGCAATTACCAACAGGGTGTAGGACCACCAGAAGTGTTCGGCGCCGAGCAGGTAGGACGCATAGAAGGCTATCGAGGCGATCAGCAGCGGCGGCCACACAAAGCGTTTACGCTTTTGCAGCTTGTCCGACCCCCAACTCACCACCAGCATGGCGATGACCGCCGCCAGGTAGGGCAGCGCCGAGAGCCAGCCGGCTTCGACCATGTCCATTTTCAAACCGGCCTTGAGGATCGATGGCAGCCACAGCACAAAGCCGTACACGCCGATGCTCCAGCAGAAGAACTGCAGCGCCAGGATGATCACCTTGGGCGAGCGAAACGCTTCGCCGTAGTTTTTCACCGCCTTGATCCCCACCTGTTCGGCGGCGAGGGCGCTTTCCAGTGAGTGTTTTTCGCCGTCGCTCAGCCACTTGGCATCCTTGGGACGCTCGTCGGCCAGGCGCCACCAGATAAACGCCCACAGCACCGCCGGCAAGCCTTCGATGATAAACATCCAGCGCCAGCTGTAATGCTGCACCAGATAACCCGAGACCACCGACATCCAGAGCATGGTCACCGGGTTGCCGAGGATCAGGAAGGTGTTGGCGCGCGAACGTTCGGCGCGGGTGAACCAGTGGCACAGGTACACCAGCATCGCCGGCATCACCGCGGCTTCGACCACACCGAGCATGAAGCGGATGGCGATCAGCATATAGGCGTTGGACACCACGCCGGTCAGGGTGGCGAGGCTGCCCCAGAGGATCAGGCTGACGAAGATCAGCTTCTTGACGCTACGTTTCTGCGCGTAGATCGCCCCCGGTACCTGGAAGAAAAAGTAGCCGAGGAAAAACAGCGCGCCGAGCAGCGAGGACATGCCCGGCGTGATCATCAGGTCTTCGGCCATTCCGGAAGCGGCGGCGAAGCCGTAGTTGGCGCGGTCCAGGTAGGCCAGGCTGTAGGTGATGAAGACGATGGGCATGATGTACCACCAACGGCGGGTGGCGAGTTTCACGGTGTCCATAAGGTTGCTCCTGAGCTTGTTGTAGTTGTGGCAACAGGTAGTGGGTTTATGCAACGGATCGAGCGGGTAATTCGGCGCGGGTCGGCAGGCCCTCCATGTCGCCACGGCTTTGCACGGCGCGGCTGCCGATCCAGTTGCCGCGCCGCACCGCCTCGGGGAAGCTTGCGTTTTCCAACAGGGCGCTGATCATGCCCACGGCAAACCCATCGCCCGCGCCCACGGTGTCCACCACGTTGTCCACGCGCACGGCGGCGACGAAGCCCTGGTCCAGGTGGGTGCGGTAGTAGGCGCCGTCCGCGCCGAGCTTGATGGCCACGGCTTCGGCGCCCTGGTCGAGGTAGAACGCGGCGATGTCGGCCGGGTCATCGAAGCCGGTCAGCAGACGGCCTTCGCCCAGGCCCGGCAGGACCCAGTCGGCCAGCGCGGCGAGGGCGTTGATCTCGCGGATCATCTGCTGCTCGCTGGCCCATAGCGACGGGCGCAGATTGGGGTCGAACGACACACTGCGCCCGGCCTTGCGCATCTGTGTCATCAGCTCGCGGGACAGCGCCCGGGTGGCCTCTGACAATGCCGGCGCAATCCCGGTGGCGTGCAGATGGCGCGCTTGCAGCAGCGCAGGGCTGATGGCCGCGACAGACAAATGGCTGGCGGCGGAACCTTTGCGAAAGTACTCCACCTGCGGGTCCGCACCGCCTTCTTCACGGGACTTGAGCTGGAAACCCGTGGGGTGCAGCGGATCGACGGCCACATGCCGGCAATCCAGCCCTTCCTGTTTGAGCGTATCGACCACAAAACGCCCGAGGGAATCATTGCCCACCCGGCTCAGCCAGGCCACCTTGAAGCCCAGGCGCGACAAGCCGATGGCGACGTTGCTGTCGGCCCCGGCAATGCGTTTATGAAAGTGCGTCACCTGGGCCAGGTCGCCGGTCTGCTCGGCGACGAACATCGCCATGGTTTCACCAAACGAGAGGATATCGATCTCAGACATGGGCGTTCTCCCCAACGGGTTGGCCAAGGCGGGCGAGGGTGGCGACCTGCTGCGCGGTGACTTCGATCAGGTCGTCGCCTTGCAGCGGAAATTCCACCGCCCGTGTAATCCCTTGAGTCATGTGCTTGAGCAGTTGTTCCCACAGATGCAGGTCGGTGGCGCCGGGCGGCAGTGCCACCAGCTTGCCGTCCGCGCGGCGCGCCACGGCCTTGCAGTGCAGGTAATCCACATGCCGGCCCAACAGGCGTGCGGCGGTGAGGGCGGATTGGTCCTGCCACTGCCAGTTGCCGATGTCGAACGTCATCTTTACCGGCAGGCCCAGGCGCTCGACCTCGCTGAAGAAGCGTTGCATCGGTTCGATGCGCCCGCCGTGCAGGGTCTGGTCGTTCTCCACCAACAGCTTGACCGGGTGGCGGTTAAGCAGGGCGTGCAGGCTTTGCAGGTCATTGGTGTCGGTGAAGTAGCCGAGGGAGACCTTGAGCCAACGTGCGCCGAAGGCTTGGGCGCGGTCCAGGGTTGCGCCGAGTTCGGCATTCGGCTGGGCGCGGCCGGCGACCCACAGTTCCAGCGGTGACGAGAATACCGATTCCAGGCCCTGTTCGGCGGCGGCCTGGGCCAGCTCGGCGGGCTGTTCGACGGTCAGTAACTCTTCACGCCATTCGATGCGCTGGGCACCGGCGCTGGCGAGCAACTCGACAAAACTCAACTGGCCCTGCTGGCGAACCAGGTCGGCGCCGTAGCTGGAAAGGCTGATGGAGACGGGGTATTTGTGCATTGTTATTTACCTCTGAAACCGGTTTCATTTTTATACGTAAAACAAACTGTGGAAGCTGGCTTGTTGTAGTGAGCAGGCTTGCCCTGCGCTGGGCTGCGAAGCAGCCCCACTGGATCTTCAGTGAACCTGTCGGGGGACAAGTTGAATCGTCGCACCGCCCCTCACTGCAGCAAGCCAGCTCCCACAACGGATCGGGTGGAGCCTCGGACGATGAGTTGTGGCAGAAAATCCAGGGTACGTGTTGGCCCGGTATCACCGCGCAAACGCTTGAGCAGACAGTCAAAAGCACTGGCGCCAAGCGCCTCGGTGGGTTGGGCGAGGGCGGTGATGCCGGTGCCCACCAGGGGGTACCAGTCCAGGTCATCCAGGGCGATCAGGCCTACGTCGTCAAACAGGTTGCAACCCAGTGCCTTGAGTGCATGAGTGCAGGCCAGCGCGGCGACGCCGTTGGCGCAGAACACCGCTTTGGGACCCGGTTTGGCGAGAAACGCCTGCAGGCCGCTTTCGAGGTTGCCATCCAGCTCCAGCACCGCGCCGGTCAGCACCGGGTGCCGGACGATCTCGGCTTTGAAACTCTCCAGGCGTTCCACCCGTGAACTGGTGCCATCGGCGGCTTCGCTCACCAGCAAAACCTCGCGATAACCCTGTTGCTCCAGGTGCTCCACCGCCATGCGCACTGCTGCCGGGTTATCCAGGCCGACCAGATCGCTGTGCAGCGGCTCGACCTTGCGGTCCACCAGCACCAGCGGCATTTCCCGTTGCAATTCCAGCAGTTGGTCGAGGTGATGGCCGAGGGTGTTTACGATCAGCCCTTCGATGTTGTACGAGCGCAGCGCCGCCAGATGCTGGCGCTCCTGCTCGTCGTCGCGGTCGGTGTTGCACACCACCAGGCTGTAGCCGTGCCGGCGGCAGGCGGTTTCGACGCCGTGCATCACGGCAATGGAATAGGGGTTGCGGATGTCGGCCACCAGCATGCCGATCAGGCGCGTACGGCCGCGTTTGAGGCCACGCGCCATCTGGTTGGGGCGGTAGCCGAGTTGTTCGATGGCTTGTTCGATGCGCAAGGCGATGGCATCGGAGAGCAGGGCGCGGTCGTCGCCGATGAACCGCGAGACGCTGGCCTTGGACACGCCGGCGTGTTGGGCGACATCAAGCATGGTCACGCGGCTGCGCTGGGCGGCGGAAAATGAGGTCACGGTGGTGCCTTTTTTATTGGAATTGAAATCAGCTTGAAACCGGTTTCAGAAGAGCATTGGTCGATGAGCTCCGTCAAGAAAATCTTTAATGAGTTAGGCGTCGGCCATGTCAAAAACCGATGAACGGCGCGGCTACCTGTCAGGTTTGACAGTATCGGAGTGATTATTGGAGGTGTTCAATCGGCTTCAAGTAAGCACAGCTACTGCCATAGCGGGAGACGAGCATGAGCACACCAAAAAAGGGTCAGCCAGACGGGGCTGCGGCTTCTGGGACGAGCAGAAGCCCAAAGCCGGCGCGACCTAGTGTTGTGAATGCCCTTGCTGACGGGCTGGTGCCTGCGCAGTACTATTTTAATGATTTAGAGGTTCAGCTTGTTACGCCTTGGACTGTTTTACCTGGCGACGGCGACACCCACTGGGTCGTTTTTGAATGGAGTGACCGTAGCGCTGCGCCTGTCGATGTGACGCCGTTCCTGGAACTGCCGGGTCCATTGGACCCCGATGATGACTTTCCCTATACAACGTCGATCCCTCAGGCATTTTTGCTGAACAGTGCAATCGTGGATCTGACGTATCGCATCCACCTCGATACGCCGGACAACCCAGTCTGCGATCGATCCGATGTCACGACGATTCGGATCGATCGCGATGCGCCGGGTGCTGGCGAGTTGCTCGCTCCCGCAATTTTCCCTGTCGATCCCATCACGGATGGGTACTTGGACAGCACCCTCCTGGTCCCGATGGAAATCCCGGGTGGCTACGGGGGCCGTGAGGCGGGTGATGCCATACTGCTGTATTTTTCTGCCATGAATGCGTTGCCGACGGGGGCACCCACCCTCATTTCACCTCCGCAACCCGGCGCTACCGGCCCGCTGATCGTTGAAGTACCCAATACGGTTTTTCGCAATTTCCCGGGTGCGTTGTTTATCTTTTGTTTCTACCGTCTGAGGGATCGCGCCGGTAACCTCAACCCACAGTTTTCAGAGGTGGCGCAAGCTGGACTGAGCGTTGCCATACCGTCCCCGACGTACCTCAGACCGAGGTTTCCACAGACAGAATCGGACCCGATCAACAACCCGAACAAGTACATGTCGTGTGCCTGCATACCGCGCCTCTGGGAGGGCGTTGAAATTCGCATCGATCAGGGCACCTCGTCGTTTCCGGTCATCCAGGATGGGGATCTTGTCACGATGCGGTTTCAGGGATACCGCGGGGCCCCCGATGTGGATCCGCTTCCCGATATCGTTGAAACCCAGACGCATGTCTGGGACGGCGTCGCGGATGCCGACGGCTATTCCTTTTCGATTACTGATGTCGAGCGCTTGATTCGCCCGCTCAAGGAGTATGCAGGCGGGGAGGCGAGCTACATGGTTTCCCGAGGGGGCGCCATCATTGGCCGCTCTTTTTCCAGATTCGCGCGATTTGACCGTGTCGTTCCGTCCGCGCCGCCAACCCGTTATTGCTGGATTGACGGCAATCTACCGGAGCCTTGAGGCGAGCGACCACATTGGCCTTCGCATAGTGATTTAAATCCAAGTTTCAACCTCCCGAGTTGTGCCGAAAATCAGTCGGCGGGGAAAGGTGTTGCCGAGATTCGGGACGTCGTCACGCTCGACCGCCGAAATGAACCTGGCGAACACAGCCATGTGTGTAAGGAACCTAACCAATCAATAGTGGAGATCTTCAAATGAGCAGCGATCCAAAAACGTCCTCTGAAACCACCGCTAACCCGGCAGCCGTCACGATTGACGAGGCCCTCGACGATGCGACCGGCACGATTCCGGCCAATCTTGCGACAGTCGGAATCACCGCTGAATGCAAAACAGGTGACTTGACGGATTTCGATGACTGGTTTGAAGTCGAGATGCGGGACCTTCAGGCAAGCCCACCTACCTGGGTCAGTGTCGGCGGGCCGACGCAACTGAACACCACTCCGATACCTGACAGATTTAATATTTCTATTGAGCCACCGCGCGGTGGATTTCGGCACGGCTTCTATGAACTCAGAAGCCTGCAATCTCGAGATTTTCTCGGTGCTCCAGGCGTACCTGACCCGGAAGACATTTCCGATCCTGGCGCGTTCACCGTTGACCTGATTCCGCCGTATAGCGATCCCATCTATAGTGCTCAGCCCACTGCCGTCATTTTTCCAAGCAATCTGCCTGACGGTGCGGTTATCGACGAGACCTATCTGACGATGAATGGCGGAGTACAGTTCGCTATTCCGGACAATACCTTCGTTCAGCCGTCTGGCAAATGGCAGGCTGGCGATTTCATTATTTTCTATTGGAGCCCTGTGATGTTTCCGCGCGACGTCGACATCGTAAGTCCCCGCCCGGGCGGTATTCCGATGCTTGAGACCGGTAATAGCTTTTTTCTGCCTCGCGCGAAGATTGACCTGAGTGGGACTTACCGGGCGTTTTACACCATCACAGACAGGGCAGGTAACCCCAGCCGCCCCTCGTACATCGAGGAGCGTGAAGTCCGGTTAATCCCCGACCCCATACCCGGTGAGCTGTTTTTGCCGCTGGCACCCGCGCCGGAGGGTGGAAGTACCGACGACTTGATCAATATCGCCGATTATCTGCGGGACCCTGAAGTTTGGGTCTGCGCCTATACCAATCACGCCCCGACGCTCGATCGGCTCGAAGTGCAATGGACCACCCAGTCGTGGAGTGGTCTGGGCCCGGTTTTCGATACGTTCCCGCAAACGTTCAATGGCATGCAAGCGCAGATCAAGGCTTCTTATACACGGACCACGGTCGGGCCGCAGTCGGTGCCTGTGCGATACCGAATTTCGCGAAATGGCTCGCTGTTTACGTCTTTGGATAAAAACATTCAGCTCGATTTGTCAGTAGGTGGTCCGGTTAACCCAGGAGAACCTGGCGACCCCAATATCAACCTGAATCAAGCCCACGTATTTGGCGAGGGTTCGACGACGCCGGATGTGTTGTTGCCCGAGCATGCCGACCAGCTCGTGCGTGTGGACATCGTGTTGTGGACGGTCGCAGTGGAGCCCCATCCGGGGCTGTCGATCATCCTGCTTTGGGAAGATGAGCGAGTTGGGCCGTTTTCTATCGGTACAACAGCGGGCGGCGATACTTTTTCTTTCAACATTGGCTGGGAGGTCGTCGCCCGCCACGGTAACGACATGAAGACCATCAAGTATCTGGTCATCGACCCGGCCACGACCAACGAAAATGAATCTCCACATACCGAAGTCGACGTACAGGATGCGGTATCGGTGATGTTACCGATGGCTCAGTACGTCGCCCGCAATCCCGCCACCAATCGTTGGGACTGTAGTTCGTTGAAAATCCGAACACCGGGGACGCCACCTGTACTCTATGGCGAGGTTTATGTACCAGGAGATGAAAGGATGGTGCTGGGCGCGTCGCTGACGCTGGAACTGAGCCTCTTCAATACACACACGCCTTTTCCACCAGGACCGTTTACATTGCCGCTTGTTCATACACCTATTACCCAGGACGATATCGATAAGGGCATCACATTCCAAATCGATTACAAGGGGTATTTGGACAAAGCACCTTTAGGCGAGTGCGATGCTACTTACTTTACTGTGTTGAACAATGGTGTGACCGGACGCGGTGTAAAATCGAATACACGTGTTGCGATGGGGAGGACTCATGTCTTCTGTGACGGGTCAGAGGTACCGACGACTCCCTGAGGTTCGAGCACATAGACATTGATATGATAAGGGGAGCGTTGCTCCCCTTTTTATTTCTGCACCACGCTGCTGTCGATTCAGTCTGCTCAATAAGATAAGTCCTACAGTACTTGGGATATTCAATCCGTACTCTCTGCGCCGCACAGGCAAGGCTTCATTCCCCGGGAACGAGCCATGCCGTTTTCGAAGGCTCTACTCCAGAGAGTGAACAATCATGCACAGATTAACCCACTTCAAACTCAAACCCCTGAGTGCGATGATGAAAGTCCCAACGATGACCCTGCTTATGTTTGCCGCCGTTCAAGGAACGGCCCAGGCAGGTCAGTTGATTGGCGAAAGCAAGACCATCGATTCCAGTGAAGCCTCCAATGACTGGCAACTCGATCTGAAATCCGAACTGACCCTCAACGGGGCCCGTGCGCAAAGTATCAGGGTCAATGATTCGGCCTTGATCGTGAATGCCGGCAGCCGGGTTAATGATATCCATGCTACCCAGGGTTCCAGCGTCAGTCTTACGGGCGCTCGTGTAGAGTCGAGGAGCCCGACATGGGCGGCTGTACGTCTGGCCGACAGTACTGCGACCATTACCGACAGTACGTTGATCAGTCACACTCACGTCGGACTGCAAGCCTTTCAAACCTTGGGCTCGCTTCAGGGTGGGATTGCCGAAGTATCCAACAGTGTCATCAAGGGTACTGTTGGAGGAGCCACCGCTCAACGCAACAGTGAATTGCATTTCAAACAAAACACGCTGGTGGAAGGCACTGGAGCGGACAGTTTCGGTGTTCTTCTGGACAGCGGTGGGTTGGTGACGGCCAGCCAAAGTACATTGATTGGCGGCAAGAACGGTGTCGTCGTGACCAACCAGTTGAACAATGCCGAGATGGGCAAGCTGGTCCTGGATAACTCACAGGTGGAAGGTCGCACAGGCTCTGCAATTGTTGTCGAAGGGCGGCCGGGGCGAGTCCCGACGGTTGATATCGATGTACGCAATGGCTCTACCCTGACCGGTGGCAATGGCACATTGCTGGAAGTCAATGGCGGCGCTACGGCGAACATGAATATCGACAACAGCCGCTTGAACGGCAACGTCATTGTCGAGGATGGCAGCACCGCGCACTTGAACCTGCAGAACCAGGCAGGCCTGACCGGCCAGTTGCAGAATGTAGCTCGTCTGGACATAGGCGATCAGTCGTTCTGGGAGTTGACCGCAGACAGTCAGGTCGGTGCCTTGAGCCTGGCAGGCGGGACCGTAAAGTTCGGTGATAGCGATGCGTTTTATCAGCTCGACCTGGATAGCCTCGACGGTAACGGCACGTTTGTGATGAGCACCGATTTTGCTCGTGGCATCACGGACTTCCTGAACATTGAAGGTGAGGCCAACGGCAATCACAGCCTGTTGCTGGCTGCCAGCGGTGCCGAGCCAGTCAACCCCGAAGACATCCGCATCGTGCACACTGGCGGCGGTGATGCGCAGTTCTCCCTGCTGGGCGATGTGGTGGACGTTGGCGCTTATTCCTATGGCCTGAAAAAGGAAGGCACCGACTGGTTCCTTGACCCGAATAACCGCGTGATCAGCCCAGGCACCCGTTCGGTGCTGGCACTGTTCAATACCGCGCCGACCGTGTGGTACGGCGAGGCGACTTCACTGCGTACGCGTATGGGTGAGCTGCGTTTCGAGCCTGGTCAGGCGGGTGTATGGATCCGTGGTTATGGCAACAAATACAAAGTGTCCGACAGCACCGGGATTGGCTACAGCCAGAACCAGCAGGGCTTTACCTTGGGTGCCGACACTCCGTTGGCCGACAGCCAGTGGCTGGTGGGTGTGATGGCGGGTCACAGCACCTCGGACCTGAACCTCAAGCGCGGTACTTCCGGCAATGTGAAGAGCTACTACCTGGGGGCCTACGCAACCTGGCTGGACGAGGAAAGCGGCTTGTATTTCGATGCCGTGGCCAAGGTCAACCGGTTCCAGAATGAGTCCAAGGTCGGTCTGAGTGATGGCACTTCGTCCAAGGGCAAGTACAGCAACACCGGTGGCGGCTTGTCGGCTGAGTTCGGTCGTAATATCAAGTTGGATGACGGCTTTTTTGTCGAGCCTTACGCCCAAATGTCCACTGTGGTTATCCAGGGGGCCAATTACAACCTGGATAACGGCTTGCAAGCCAAAGGCGAACGTACGCGCTCGATCACGGCCAAGGCCGGTGCGACCGTAGGACGTGACATCCAACTCGACAGTGGGAGCGTGGTGCAGCCTTACCTGCGAGCGGCAATGGTGCACGAGTTTGCCAATAACAATAAGGTTTCTGTGAACAATAATGTGTTCAACAACGACCTGTCCGGCTCCCGCGCTGAGTTCGGAGCGGGTATGGCGGTGAAGTTGTCGAAAAATCTGCAATTGCATGCCGACCTTGAGCACAGCAGTGGCGGCAAGGTTGAACAGCCGTGGGGGGCCAATGTGGGTGTTCGCTACACATGGTAACTAACGCTTGATTAAAAAGCCCGTATCGCAGGATACGGGCTTTTTTTTGTTTTTCAGCTGTATGAGGTTTTCAGGTCGAAGTTTATGACCATTTCATGGGATTTTCCCGAGGGGTTTCTCTCTGTGCGGCCACTGCAAGCCCCTGCAATATGAATACCACGAGTAGAGATTTCCTGAATGGACAAAGTGCCTGTGATAACGCGTACGGCGTATTTGTTAAGAGCAGTATCTACGGTAAACCAAACTCTGATATTGGTGAACTCACCTTCCGCCAGATGGAAAACCGTACCTGCCGGGGTGTCGTCCGGAAACTGAATATAAACTGTTCTTACGGTGTTACTCAGTGCATCTGCATTGCGACCAGTAATCCCGAAGATGCGCTTTTCGGTATCGTGGACGACGTCTTTTGTCTGGATCGGAATGGTGTGCGAGTCTACCGAAGTTGTAAAACTTCCTTGCCCGATGCGCGGTTTGGGAAACAAAATCTGTGCTTGGTGAGGCGTTAACATTGCGAGCTGTGCTGACATGATGGCGACTCCATTATAGAGGTATGAGGCGAAAGTACCGGATACGCTGGTTTAGTTATAAGATGCCAGTACGCTCGTGCTGTAAACTGTCAGAACTAACAGTGTACAGCGTACTCAATTCATGATTGACCCAAGAGACTGCAGGGTACCTGCCAGTATTGACGCTGTGCAGGCGAGCCATCTCGTTTAGAAACCTCATGCATCTTGTTTGTATTTTATGTTTGGGCGTTTGAAGCGCTCTTTTAATGTCTTTTTATACTAAGTGTATCGAGCTGTCTCAGGTGAAAGCACTGAACCCTGCCGAGCACAACAACAAGGTTCCCATGCATCGATTGAAGTTGACTATCGCTCGGGGAGATCGCTTTACCCGGCCATAACCTGTACCCAGCAATGCCCAAGCGCTGAGGCATGGCAGGGAAATCAGGAAAAATATCAGTGACAGGTGCAATATACGGCTTTGCTGATCTGCGCCGTCCCCCGCGAACGCACTGATCACGGCGAATGCCATCAACCAAGTCTTGGGGTTGATCAGTTGCAAACTTGCACCGCCAAACAGGCCGAGTCGCTTTTGCAGCGCTTGTGGCTCTATGGTTTGCGGCGCCGCGGTGAAAATCTGCCAGGACAGGTAGCTCAACCAGGCCAATCCTGCGCAACGCATCGCAGTCTGTATGCCAGGCAGGTGTACCAGGGACTGGCCCACGCCCGAACCCACCAGCAGCACAATCCCCGCCGCCCCCGCGCAAGCTCCTAGAATGATCGGCAACGCCGCCTTGAAACCGTAGCGGGCGCTGTTGCTCATCACCAGGATATTGGTCGGGCCTGGGGTGATGGAGGCGACAAAGGCAAACAACATGAAGGGCGGCAAGGTAGACAGCATGGCGGTGACTCCGATAAACCAAACGATGGAGTCGATCTTCACAAGCCTCTGCGCTACCTGTCTGGAAGATTTGAGCAGCGCTTGCGATACGCCGCCGGCGTCAGGCCATAGGCACGTACGAACCAGCGGCCCAGGTGGCTCTGGTCGGCAAAACCCAGGGCAATCGCCACATCGGCCGGTTGCTCGCCCTTGGCCAGTAAATGCCGTGCGCGGGCCAGGCGCAGTTGCACCAGGTACGCGTGGGGCGGCAGGCCGAAGGCGCTCTTGAATGCACGGCTCAGGCGGAAGCGGTCGACGCCGCAGGCCAGCGCCAGTTCATCCATGCCCACGTCATGATGCAGGTGCGCATGCAGGTATTCCCGGGCCTTGTGCGCCACCAACGGCAGGCGCGGGTCTTCGCGATAACGGGTACGCCAATAGAGCTGGCCGGTGAGGCGTTCGAGCAATTGGTCCATGGCCCGTTGCCGTACGATGCGCAGTTCGCCGCTGTGCAGCGTCTGGAACGCCCGGCTGGTGGCCAGTGCCAGGCGCGGGTCGCTGGTCAAGGTGCTGGCGAAACTCAGTTGGCTGTTGAGCGGCGCCTCTTCGAATACCGCGCTCACTTCCCGCGCGAGCCACTGCGGGTCGAGGTAGAGCATGTGGTAAGTGAAGCCGTCCGCCGTGGGTGCGTCGCCATCATGCAGCTCGCCGGGTTCCACCAGGAACACCTGACCGGGCACGCTGTGGTGGCGGGCGCGGCGGCAATTGAATTGCTGCACGCCTTGTTCGGTGACGCCGATCAGGTAGCTGTCGTGCCAATGGGGGTCGTAGGCGTGGCCTTCGAAATGCGCGCGCAGGGTCTCGATGCCGGTGTCGGCGTCCTGGGACAGGTCGATCCAATTGTGCGCGGCCATAACACACCGAGACGGAAAACATGAGCCTATTAAGGCTCATGGGCCGTCCGGACGTCTAGAAGGTTTGTGCAGCCTCAGCCAAACAGCCCGGCGGCGATATTGATCGAGAAGCCGAGGATCGCGGTATTGAACACAAAGCCGATCAAGGATTGCCCCAGCACCACCTTGCGCATGCCACGGGTGGCCACGCCCACATCCGAGGTCTGTACCGCCACACCGATGGTGAAGGAGAAATACAGGAAGTCCCAGTAGTTGGGCGTGAGCAACCCTTCGGCAAAACGCAGCGCCGGCTCCTTGCCCTCCCAGGTGTAATAGAGGCGGGCGTAATGCACGCTGAAAACCACGCCGATCAGCAGCCACGAACCGATCACCGTCAGCCCGGTGAACCCGTAGTGCAGCAGGCGCTCGGTGGCGGCCAGGTCCTTGCTGCCCACCAGTTCGAAGGTGATGGTCGCCAGGCTGGCGATGGCGGCGATGGATACCGTAAACAGCACCAGCCCGGCATTTTCATCCTCGACTTCGGCGATGCGCTTGACGTCTTCGGCCCTGGCGCGGCTGGTCAACCACAGCATCAGCACCAGGTAGGTCCAGACCCCGGCGTTCCAGCCGATCAGTATTTTGCTCACGACCGTATCGGCCGGCGCCAGGATGCCCACCGCAAGGCCCAGTACGGCAGCGGCGGAGAGGCGAGGGTGGGTGCGGGCGAGGAAGGGCATGGCGCTCACAATTTGAGAAAAGTGCTGAGCACCATAGGTTGCGCCGTTGCAAGCTTCAAGCACCAAGCGGCAAGTTAGAAGCAGACCTGCTCTTACTTGTCGCTTGAAGCTTAGAGCGAGTCGCTACGTTTACGCACCCACTTCATCACCACCACAAAAAACACCGGCACAAACACCACCGCCAATGTCGCGGTGATCATCCCGCCAATCACGCCCGTACCGATCGCCTGCTGGCTCGCCGAACTGGCGCCGGTGGCGATCGCCAGCGGCACCACGCCGAGAATGAATGCCAGCGAGGTCATGATGATCGGCCGCAGGCGCAAGCGCGCCGCCTTCAAGGTGGCGCTGATCAGGTCTTCGCCCTGGTCATACAGGTCCTTGGCGAATTCGATGATCAGAATCGCGTTCTTCGCCGACAGCCCGATGATGGTGATCAAGCCCACCTTGAAGAACACATCGTTGGGCATGCCGCGCAGGCTCACCGCCACTACCGCGCCGAGTACGCCCAGCGGCACCACCAGCAGCACCGAGGTCGGAATCGACCAGCTTTCATACAGCGCCGCCAGGCACAGGAACACGATCAGCAACGACAGCCCGAGCAACAACGGAGCCTGAGCGCCGGACAAGCGTTCCTGCAACGACAACCCCGTCCATTCCTGGCCAAGACCGGCCGGCAACTGGCTGACCAGGCGCTGGATCTCGTTCATCGCCTCGCCGGTACTGTGCCCCGGCGCGGCTTCACCGCTGATGGCGATGGCCGGGTAGCCGTTGTAACGGGTCAACTGCGCAGGGCCCTGGGTCCATTTGGCTTCGACGAAAGCCGACAGCGGCACCATGTTACCGGCCTTGTTGCGCACGTTGATCTTCATCAGGTCCGCCACCTGGCTGCGCTGGTCGCCTTCGGCCTGCACCACCACGCGCTGCATGCGGCCCTGGTTGGGGAAGTCGTTGATATAGGCCGAACCGATGGCCGAGGACAGCACATTACCCACATCCGCGAACGACACGCCCAGGGCGTTGGCTTGCTTGCGGTCCACCTCCAGTTGTACTTGCGGAGCTTCGGCCAGGGCGCTTTCGCGCACATTGGTCAGGATCGGGCTCTTCTCGGCCGCCGCCAGCAACTCGGTACGCGCCGCCATCAATGCGGCATGGCCGACGCCGCCGCGGTCCTGCAAACGGAACTCAAACCCGCTGGAAGTGCCCAGGCCATCCACCGGCGGTGGCAGCACTGCGTAGGCAATCGCGTCCTTGAGCTCGCTGAAGGCCATGTTGGCGCGGTCGGCAATCGACGTGGCCGAGTCGTCGCTGCTGCGTTCCGACCAATCCTTGAGCGTGGTAAACGCCAGCGCCGCGTTCTGCCCGGAGCCTGAGAAACTGAAGCCCATGATCATGGTGGTATCGCCCACCCCAGGCTCGCCCGCGTTGTGCGCTTCGATCTGCTCGGCGACCTGCACTGTGCGATTCTTGCTCGCGCCCGGCGGCAGTTGGATGTCGGTGATGGTGTAGCCCTGGTCTTCCACCGGCAGGAATGAGGAGGGCAGGCGCGTGAACATCCAGCCCAGGCCCACCAGCAGCACCAGGTAGATCAACAGGTAACGGCCGCTGCGCTTGAGCGCGTAGGCCACCCAGCCTTCATAGCGGTCGGTGAGTTGCTCGAAACGTTTATTGAACCAGCCGAAGAAGCCGCCCTTGGCATGGTGCTCGCCCTGGGCGATCGGCTTGAGCAGCGTGGCGCACAGCGCGGGGGTCAAGGTCAGGGCGAGGAATGCCGAGAACAGGATCGAGGTGGCCATCGACAGCGAGAACTGCTGGTAGATTACCCCCACGGAACCGGGCATGAATGCCATCGGCAGGAACACCGCGACCAGCACCAGGGTGATCCCGACGATGGCGCCGGTGATCTGGCCCATGGCCTTGCGCGTGGCCTCCTTGGGCGACAGCCCCTCGGTGACCATGATGCGTTCGACGTTCTCCACCACCACAATCGCATCGTCCACCAGGATGCCGATGGCCAGCACCATGCCGAACATGGTCAGCACGTTGATCGAGAAACCCAGCAACAGCAGCGTGGCGAAGGTACCCATCAGCGCGATCGGCACCACCAGCGTCGGGATCAACGTGTAGCGCACGTTCTGCAAAAACAGGAACATCACCGCGAACACCAGCGCCATGGCCTCAAGCAGGGTGTACACCACCTTGGTGATCGAGACTTTGACGAACGGCGAGGTGTCGTATGGGATCTTGTATTCCACATTGGCCGGAAAGTAGCGCGACAGTTCGTCCATTTTCGCCCGCACCAGGGTGGCGGTGTTCAGCGCGTTGGCGCCTGGCGCCAGTTGCACACTGACGGCGGTGGACGGTTTGCCGTTCAGGCGCGTGGAGAACTGGTATTCCTGGCTGCCGATCTCCACCCGCGCCACGTCGCCGATGCGCACGGTGGAACCGTCGGGGTTGGCCTTGAGCACGATGTCGGCGAATTCGGCCGGGGTCGACAGCTGGCCCTTGACCAGGATTGCCGCGGTGATTTCCTGGGTCGCGGTGCCCGGCAAATCGCCGATGCTGCCCGCCGAGACCTGGGCGTTCTGCGCGCTGATCGCGGCGTTGACGTCAGCCGGGGTCAGGTTGAAGCCGATCAGCTTCTGCGGATCGATCCAGATGCGCATGGCGCGTTCGGCGCCGTACAACTGCGCCTTGCCCACGCCGTCCAGGCGCTTGAGTTCGTTCATCACGTTGCGCGCCAGGTAATCGCTGAGCGCCACGTCGTCGAGCTTGCCGTCGTTGGAGGTGAGGGTCACCAGCAACAGGAAACCGGCGGAGACTTTCTCGACCTGCAAGCCTTGCTGCGTCACCGCCTGGGGCAGGCGCGGTTCTACCGCCTTGAGGCGGTTTTGCACATCCACCTGGGCCATTTCCGGGTTGGTGCCGGGCTGGAAGGTGGCGGTAATCGTCGCCGAACCGAGGCTGCTCTGGGATTCGAAATACAGCAGGTGATCGGCGCCGTTAAGCTCTTGCTCGATCAGGCTCACCACGCTCTCGTCCAGGGTCTGCGCCGAAGCGCCCGGGTACACCGCGTAGATTTCCACTTTCGGCGGTGCGACGTTGGGGTACTGCGCCACCGGCAACTGCGGGATGGCCAGCAAGCCGGCCAGCAGGATAAACAGGGCGACCACCCAGGCGAAGATCGGGCGGTCAATAAAGAAATGCGGCATGGCGGGTTATTCCTTAACGGGCTGGCCAGAGGCGGGGCGGTCATCCACCTCGACTTTTTCACCGGGACGTGCGTGTTGCAGACCCTCGACAACGATGCGGTCACCGGCCTTGAGGCCGTGGCTGACCACCCAGCGATCATTGATCACGGCGCCCAATTCCACCGGCTGCAGGCTGACGGTCTGCTCGGCATCCAGCAGCAGCACCATGGGGATGCCGGCGCTGTCACGAGTGATCGCGCGTTGCGGCACGCTGATGCCTTGCCTGTCGACGGCCTGTTCCAGGCGCACCCGCACGAAACTGCCGGGCAGCAGGTCGAGGTCCGGGTTGGGGAACTCGCTGCGCAGGATGATTTGCCCGGTGCCGGGGTCGACGCTGATCTCGGCGAACAGCAACTTACCCGGCAGCGGGTACAGGCTGCCGTCGTCCTGGATCAGGGTGGCCTTGGCCTGGTCCTGGCCGACCTGCTTCAAACTGCCGGCGCGAAAGGCGCGGCGCAGGTCGTTCAGTTCGCGGGTGGATTGGGTGAGGTCGGCGTGGATCGGGTCCAGTTGCTGGATGATCGCCAGGGGTGTGGCTTCGTTCTGGCCGACCAAGGCACCTTCGGTCACCAGCGCCCGGCCGATGCGTCCGGAAATCGGTGCGGTCACGGTGGCGTAGCCCAGGTTCAACCGGGCGCGCTCGACGGCGGCCTTGTTGGCGGCGACTTCAGCGTTGGTCTGGCGCAGGTTGGCGCGGGCGTTGTCGTAGTCCTGTGCGCTGATGGCGTTGCCTTCCACCAACTGGCTGTAGCGCTGCTCCTGCAGGCGCGCCTGGAACGCATTGGCCTCGGCCTTGCTCAGATTGGCCTGGGCGCTGTCGAGGTCGGCCTTGAACGGGGCCGGGTCGATGCGAAACAGCACGTCGCCCTGTTTGACGTCGTGGCCTTCCTTGAACACCCGTTGCATCACCACGCCGGCCACCCGTGCGCGCACTTCGGCGATACGCGGCGCGGCAATGCGCCCGCTCAGTTCGCTGGTGATGGACAGGGGCTTGGCTTCAAGGGTTTCGATACGCACCTTGGCAAGGGGCGTTTGTGGCGCCTCGTCCTCGGACGGGCCGCACGCGCTCAGCGCCAGGGTGAGGGCCAGCAGGCAAAACGGCGTAAACAGGTTCTTCGACATGCTCTTATCCCAATATTGACTGGCGCATCCTAAGGTCACCTGCGCCGTGGTGCTGTGAAGCTGTGTAGGTGGTGTGTGAAGAAATGTAAGGTGGCACCCATCATCCACCCGGGACGTATATCCTTACAAAATCGCGCAAACACCAAAGCCCCCTCCCACCCGGGATTTGTGTACGACCCATAACTGTATTTCATGGAACACCTTCATGCCCAACATCCTCCTGGTGGAAGACGACGCCGCGCTCTCCGAGCTGATTGCCAGCTACCTGGAACGCAATGGCTACCACGTCAGCGTGCTCAGCCGTGGCGATCACGTACGCGAACGTGCGCGCCTGAACCCACCGGACCTGGTGATCCTCGACCTGATGCTGCCGGGTCTTGACGGCCTGCAAGTCTGCCGCCTGTTGCGCGACGATTCGGCGGGCCTGCCGATCCTGATGCTCACCGCCCGCGACGACAGCCACGACCAGGTGCTGGGCCTGGAAATGGGCGCCGACGACTACGTGACCAAACCTTGCGAGCCCCGCGTACTGCTTGCCCGAGTCCGCACATTGCTGCGCCGTAGCAGTCTGTCCGAGCCGCAGGTGGCCAACGATCAGATCATCATGGGCAACCTGTGCATCGACCTGTCGGAACGCAGCGTGAGCTGGCGCGAACAGGCGGTGGAGTTGTCCAGCGGCGAATACAACCTGCTGGTGGTACTGGCCCGCCACGCCGGTGAAGTGCTCAGCCGCGACCAGATCCTGCAACGCCTGCGCGGTATCGAGTTCAACGGCACCGACCGTTCGGTCGACGTGGCCATCTCCAAGCTGCGCCGCAAGTTCGACGACCACGCCGGTGAGGCGCGCAAGATCAAGACGGTGTGGGGCAAGGGCTACCTGTTCAGCCGTTCCGAGTGGGAATGCTGACCCATGCTGCGCGTACTGATCCGCCTCTTCCTGATCACCATCGTCACCTACAGCGCCGCGATCTACCTGATTCCCAAACTGGTGATCCAGCTGTTCGAACACCGCTACCTCAACTACAACATCGAGCAGACCCGTGGCCAGCAGGCGCTGATCGTCAAGCAGTACCTGCGCGCACCGGTTGAGCATTGGTCGCGGATCACCGAACAACTGGGCCATGACTTTGCGCCGCTGAGCGTGCAATTGCTACTGCGCGAGGACGCCCGCTACACCCCCGAGGAAGAACAACTGCTGGCGCAAGGCAAGCCGGTGGTGCACCTGGGCGACTGGGGCTGGATGGAGGAGATCAGCTCGCCGATCAACGAACGGTTCGTGGTCAAGCTCAAGGTGCCGCCGGACCCGCTGGACATGAACCTGCTCTATTGGGCGATCAACGTCCTGATCGTCGCCGCGTTGCTGGTGTGCCTGCTGGTCTGGCTGCGCCCGCACTGGCGAGACCTGGAGCGCTTGAAACGCACCGCCGGGCAACTCGGCCAGGGCAACCTGGCCGAGCGCACAGGCATCCCGTCGCACTCCAGCATCGGCAGCCTGGCCTCGGTGTTCGACACCATGGCCGACGACATCGAGCGCCTGCTCAACCAGCAACGTGATCTGCTCAATGCGGTCTCCCACGAACTGCGCACGCCGCTGACACGCCTGGATTTCGGCTTGGCCCTGGCGTTGTCCGAAGACCTGCCCGTCGCCAGTCGCGAGCGCTTGCACGGCCTGGTCGCGCATATTCGCGAGCTGGATGAGCTGGTGCTGGAGTTGCTGTCCTACAGCCGCCTGCACAACCCGGCGCAACTGCCGGAGCGGGTCGAAGTGGCGCTCGATGAGTTCATCGACAGCGTGCTGGGCAGCGTCGATGACGAACTGGAAAACCCCGAGATCGTCATCGATGTGGCGCTCGACTGCGCCGTCGAGCGTTTCAGCCTCGACCCGCGCCTGACCGCGCGCGCTTTGCAGAACCTGCTGCGCAACGCCACGCGTTACTGCGACAAGCGCATCCGGGTGGGGGTCAAGGTGTGCCCCAAGGGCTGTGAAATCTGCGTCGATGACGACGGCATCGGCATCCCGCCGGACCAGCGCGAGCGCATCTTCGAACCGTTTTACCGCCTCGACCGCAGCCGCGACCGTGCAACCGGCGGCTTTGGCCTGGGCCTGGCGATCAGCCGCCGCGCGCTGCAAGCCCAGGGCGGTACATTGACTGCGCTGGCGGCGCCGTTGGGTGGGGCACGGTTCAGGGTGTGGTTACCGACGATGGTCGATTAGAAAACCGCTGCGGGAAGGCGCACACTGTGACCCCGTTTTTGCGAAGAGAGATTGGCCATGACCGCTGTTCACGCGTCTGCTCAACAAGGTTTCTCTACCCAGGCCGGCACCTATGCCCAGGGCCGCCCGGATTACCCTCGACAGCTCTCGGGTTGGCTGACCCAGACGCTGGCTGTCGATGCAAATTCGACGGTGATCGACCTGGGCGCCGGCACCGGCAAATTCACGCGCTTGCTCAGCACCCTCGCACCGACGCTGATCGCCGTGGAGCCGGTGGCCGCAATGGGCGCGCAATTGACCAGGCTGTTACCGGATGTGCGCCTGGTAGATGGCACGGCAGAGTCGATGCCATTGCCGACCGCCAGCGCCGATGCGGTGGTCTGTGCGCAAGCGTTTCACTGGTTCTCCACTCGGGCGGCGTTGGCGGAAATTCACCGGGTGCTCAAACCGCAGGGGCGCCTCGGGCTGGTGTGGAACGTGCGTGATGAGTCGGTGGGGTGGGTCGCGGCGATTACCGAGATCATTACCCCCTACGAGGGCGACACACCGCGCTTTCATACGGGGCGCTGGCGCGAAACCTTCACTGGCGAGTACTTTTCCGACCCTGAAGTGACCTGCTTTGCTTATCAGCATGTGGGCAGCCCTCGGGAGGTGATCATGGACCGCTTCCTGTCGGTGAGCTTCATTGCCGCCTTGCCGGACGCGGAAAAAGCCACGGTCACCGCACAGTTGCAGACGCTGATCGACACCCATCCCGACCTGCGCGGGCGCGACACTGTGGCCTTTCCTTACCAGACCCAAGCCTACTGTTGCCGTCGACTGGCCTAAAAAGCATAAAGTCAGATCATATTGGTATAAGTGGTTATAAGAAAAATCGCTATCCTGCGGCCAGAATTTTATAAGGCCGCGGGTAGTTGGAATGGATGTAGGTAATTTTGGTTTCGTAATCGCCGGCCTGATCGTTGGATTTATCGTCGGCATGACCGGGGTCGGCGGAGGCTCGCTGATGACCCCGATCCTGTTGTGGTTCGGCATCAACCCGGCGACCGCCGTGGGCACCGACCTGTTGTACGCCGCGATCACCAAGTCTGGTGGCGTGCTGGTGCACGGCAAAAACAAGAACATCGACTGGACCATCACCGGCTGGCTGACCCTGGGCAGCGTGCCGGCGGTGCTGTTGACCCTGTGGTTCCTCGCCAGCCTGCATACCGATCCCACGGTGATGAACGCGGTGATCAAGCAGGCCCTCGGCGTGGTACTGCTGTTGACCGCGCTGGCGATCCTGTTCAAGAAAACCCTGTTGACCTTCGCCCAGCGGCATGCGGGCGACAGCTACCACCTGAACCCGCGCAACCTGAACGCCTTGACGGTGCTCACCGGCGCCATCCTCGGCACCATGGTCGCCCTGACCTCGATCGGCGCCGGCGCCCTCGGTACCGTGGCGCTGTTTATCCTGTATCCGTTCCTGGCCACACGCCGCCTGGTGGGGACCGAAATCGCCCACGCCGTGCCGCTGACCCTGGTGGCCGGCCTGGGTCATGCGGGCATGGGCAATATGGACTGGCAACTGTTGGGTTTTCTGTTGATGGGCTCGCTGCCGGGGATCTACATCGGCAGCCACATGACCGGCAAGATTCCGGACGGTGTATTGCGCCCCTGCCTGGCGGTCATGTTGATGGCGGTCGGGTACAAATTGGCCTTCTGAGGCGTACACAGGGTCCCAATACACAGAGGTCAAATGTGGGAGGAGACTTGCCCCCTCCCACATTTTGACTGTGGTAAACCTTGATTCAGGCTTTCGCCGGGCCGTTGCCGATCTGCCACACAAACGGCGGCTCGGTCCCATTGATCACCCAATCACCCGCGATGCGCGCCTTGTAGATCACCGGATTGTGCGACGACACGGTCCGCGCATTGCGCCAGTGCCGGTCGAGCGCCTTGCCCTGGCGTACGTCCGACGCTCCCAGCGCATTGAACAACTGGCTGGTGGCGCGTTGGATCAAGTCCGACACCACCACCTGCGCCGTCGCCGATTCAATCTCGGCCTCCACGTTGGCTTCGCGCTCTGCAGCCTCATCGCCGCCAAAGCGTGCCACGTACGCCCGTTGTGCCGGTAACGTCGCCCTCAAGGCGCTGGCCTCTGCGGCATACACCAGCGCCGCCACTTCGCCCACCACCTGTTGAACCTGCGCATCCTGGCTCACGTGGGGCGCATTGCCATGGCTGTAGATGCGCTTGCGGCTGCGCACCTGATGGGCCACATCGCGCAATGCCGCGCGGCCGATACCGGCCAGGCTGGCCAGCAGCACTAACTGGTAGAACGCGGTCTGGTATTTGAAGCGGGTGGCAAAGTCGATGACGTTGTCCGCCTCCACCACCGCCTCGGTAAACCGCGACGTGCCGCTGCCGGTGGTGCGCTGGCCAAAGCCGTCCCAGTCATCGCTGTGCACCACCCCAGGCTGGCGCGCGCGGGTGGCGGCGATCACGTCACCGCCGGTGTCGCTGCGTTGGGCGTATACGTCGATCCAGTCGGCGAAAATGCTGCCGGTGCTGTAGAACTTTTCACCGTTGAGTGTCCATTGGTCGCCGTTGGGGCTGACCTGGGTGACCACGTCGCCAATGGCCACGTTGCCGATTTCGGTCCAGGCGCAGCCGACGATATCGCCGTCGACAAAGCGCTTGAACCACAGCTCGCGCCCGGCGTTCGGTGGCGCGTTGAGGCGGTCTTCGGCAAAGGCGAAATGCCCGCGCAGGGCCTGGGGTACGTTGGAGTCGGCTTCGGCCAGTTCGATCAGCAATTGGAACAGTTGCGGCAGGGACGCGCCGCCGCCGCCGTATTCCACCGGCACCCGCACGGCGCCGAAACCAGCCTCCTTCAGCCATTGGATCGGCTCGTGGGGCAGGGTGCGGTTGAGTTCGCGCTGCACGGCGCCGTCGGCGATACGCTGGAAGATCGGCCGGAAACGCGCGGCCAGCGTGGGGTAATCGACGCCGATGGACAGCGGGTTGATGACGTGGTGTTCGGTCATGGGCAAGGCTCCGGGGCAGTGGACAATGTCAGAGGTGATTGCACAGTCCGTGCCGGGTGCGAAGCCCAATGTTTACGGGGCAATCAGCCGAATGACTGTTGCTCCAGCAACAGCATTGCGACAAACCGATGTAATCCCTGACAGTTGTGATCACACGATTGGCGCCTGGTTTTTCTGCCGCAACCCCCCTGGCGCGGGCGTTTGCCCAGGCTGGCACGCTTGCTGCTCAAGTCACCGGTACATCCCTGTGCATGAGGTAGCGTTAGATGAGTCAGCAAGCCGTGAAATTTGCCTATTGGGTGCCCAACGTCAGCGGTGGGCTGGTGGTCAGCAAGATCGAGCAGCGTACCCACTGGGGCATCGACTACAACCGTAAACTGGCGCAGTTGGCGGAAGAAGCCGGCTTTGAATATGGCCTGACCCAGATCCGCTTCACCGCCGGCTACGGTGCCGACAACCAGCATGAGTCGGTGGCGTTCAGCCATGCGCTGCTGGCAGCGACCACCAAGCTCAAGGTGATCGCCGCCATCCTGCCGGGCCCGTGGCAACCGGCGCTGGCGGCCAAGCAACTGGCGACCATCGACCAGCTCACCAACGGCCGCATTGCAGTGAACATCGTCAGCGGCTGGTTCAAGGGCGAATTCCAGGCCATCGGCGAGCATTGGCTGGAGCACGACGAGCGTTATCGGCGTTCCGAGGAATTCATCCGCGCCCTCAAAGGCATCTGGACCCAGGACGACTTTACTTTCAAGGGCGACTTCTACCGCTTCAACAACTACACCCTCAAACCCAAGCCCCTGGGCCGGCCGGAAGTGTTCCAGGGCGGCAGCTCACGGGCCGCGCGCGACATGGCGGCGCGGGTGTCGGACTGGTACTTCACCAACGGCAACACCCCCGAAGGCATCAAGGCCCAGGTCGACGATATCCGCGCCAAGGCGGCGGCGAATAACCATTCGGTCAAAGTCGGTGTGAATGCCTTTATCATAGCCCGCGATACCGAAGAAGAAGCCCGCGCCGTGTTGGCCGAGATCATCGACAAGGCCGACCCGGAAGCAGTCAACGCATTCGGCGACGCGGCCAGACAAGCGGGCAAGGCGTCCCCGGAAGGCGAGGGCAACTGGGCCAAATCGAGCTTTGAAGACCTGGTGCAATACAACGACGGCTTCAAGACCAACCTGATCGGCACGCCGCAGCAGATTGCCGAGCGTATCGTTGCGCTCAAGGCTGTGGGGGTGGATCTGGTGCTGGCGGGTTTCCTGCACTTCCAGGAAGAAGTGGAGTACTTCGGCAAGCGCGTGTTGCCGCTGGTGCGTGAGCTGGAGGCCAAGGCCGGCATCAAGCAAGTGGCCTGAGATATTCATTGTGGTGAGCGAGCTTGCTCGCGCTGGAGTGCGCAGCGCTCCCTTGCTTTTGGGGCTGCTACGCAACCCGACGCGAGCAAGCTCGCTCACCACAGGTTAATCGCAAGGCTGTTGTTGCAGGGTCAGCACCTCAAACCCATCCGCCGTCACCGCCACGGTATGTTCCCACTGCGCCGACAGGCTGTTGTCCTTGGTCACCACAGTCCAGCCATCCTTGAGGCTGCGTGTTTTGGCGCTGCCTTGGTTGAGCATGGGTTCAATGGTAAACACCATGCCTTCGCGCAGTTCGAGCCCGGTGCCGGGGCGACCGAAGTGCAGGATCTGCGGCTCTTCATGCATCTGCTTGCCGATGCCGTGGCCGCAATATTCGCGCACCACGCTGTAGCCGTTGGCCTGCGCGTGGCTCTGGATCGCATGGCCGATGTCCCCCAGGCGAGCGCCGGGCCTGACCTGGCGGATGCCGGCCCACATCGCTTCAAATGTCATCTCCACCAGGCGCCTGGCTTTGGGGGCGACGGCGCCGATCATGTACATCTTGCTGGCGTCGGCGATGTAGCCGCCTTTTTCCAGGGTGATGTCGATGTTGATGATATCGCCGTCCTTGAGCAGCTCCCTGGCGCTGGGCATGCCGTGGCACACCACTTCGTTGATCGAAGTATTGATGCAGAACGGGTAGTCGTACTGCCCGAGGCTTGCCGGACGGGCTTTCAACTCGTTGCGGATATAGGCTTCGACGGTGGCGTCCAGTTCCAGGGTGGAACGGCCGGCGGCGACAAAACCGTCGAGCATCGTGAACACCTGGGCCAGCAGGCGCCCCGATTCGCGCATGACGGCCAGTTGAGCGGGCGTCTTGATCATCAACTGCGCCCCCGGATCAGGTCGGGCTTATCCAGCAGCAGTCTGTTGATCAGCTCGTTGTAGGGCAGGCTGGGGTTGAGTTCGGCGAGCAGGCCGATCTTGATCCAGAACTCGGCCTGGGCGTTGATGGAGCGATCCATCGCGGCGCTGGCCAGGCGCAATTGTTCGTGCAATTGGTCGGTGATCTTGACGATGCCCATGGGGATTCACTGTGCAGGGTTGATATACGAAGCGTATATGGTTCGTATGGCGCGCGTAAACCCCGGACGGCGGTGAATTTGCGCAGCCAATATCAACCTTGATAGTTTGCGATATGTTGCGAAAAAGTTGTTGCGCTTAGCCCGGGTTAAATTCAAACACAGGATTAAACGTTTAATCGCCGCCGTTCGACGCTTGTTTAACCGTCTCTTTTAAGTTCAAAGTTTAGTTATATAAAAACTGCCGCAGCCTTATGAGGAAAGGTTACAACGCCAGCGGATTTTGCCGAGTACGCTGGTATTTGAAGGTGCCTTCCAAGGCTGGAAAGCGCTTGCATGACCATAACAATCTGTTGGCAGTCTCAAAAAAAGGAGAGGTTGACCATGCTTTCGGAACTAGAGCTACGCAGCATTATTGAAGGAAGTTTCCTGCCCAAACGGTGCGAATGCACCAAAGCCGAAGACGCTTCGCTGACGATCAAAGTCTACGACGACCGCGACCGTGACCGGGTGGATTTGGAAGTCAAAGGTATCAAGGCTGACCAACTCAACAGCAGTCGAGCCATTTGCAACCTGATCACTGGGTTGCGTGAAGACCTTAGACAGAATCAGGCACCCGCCCAGCAAAGAGCGGGAGGCCGTGCCTACTACTAGGCAGACGCCTGAGGGTGAGTCACCGAAGACCTGTGGGCCTGGATGAACGCCAGGCCCAATGCGGTTTCTGTTGCCACGGCCAAGAGGATCCCCGCCCCGGCATTACCCGTGATCCACTCGCTGAATCCGAGCATGGCCAAGACCAGGCAGCCGATCATAAAGCCGGTGCTGATGGCAGACCGGGTGTCACCGGGCGGTGCATGGCGGGCGCGGTAGAGCATGATGCCAATGGCCAGGAACAACGCAGCGTTGCGTCGGGCCACCAGCCCCGTGGCCTGCGCATAGTCGACGCTCCACATCTCCAGCAGCAGTTGGGGGCGTAATCCCCAGATCAGCGCAAGCGCGAAGCAGAGCAGGGCAGTGAAGGTGGCGAGGGGGCGAAAACTCAACGGCATGACGATTCCTTTCGGCCTTAAGACAAGCCTGCGAGAATACGCCTATTCAGGCGGGCTTGCTGTCTGGCGTTCAAGGCTCAATTCTGGAAGCTGCACGCATCGGACAACTTGCGATAGCCCACATCTTCGATTTTCCCGGCCTTGTCCACGAACTTGATATCGGCGTCGATGACCTTGCATTCATCCGTCGATGTTTCGTTCATGGCGATCACATGCTTGATGTTCAGCGGCATGCCGTACTGATACGGCACCGGCTTCTGGTCGTCGGCCTGGGCCAGGCCCGAGGTGGCTGCCAGGGTCAACAGGCCGCCGAACATTAAGGTACGCAGTTTCATGATAGTGCTCCGCAAGTGGGTTCGACTTCACTGTCGACCTGCGGGATTAACCATCGATTAATGTGACCCTGGCTGACAAAACCTTCATGAACCGCCCACGTTTTCAGCCCAACTGCTGACGGTACGGCAAGTCCGGGCCGGTCTTGGTGCAGGTCAGGGCGGCGGCGCGAATAGCGAAGCCGAGCATGGCGTCGATCTGCTCGCGTGTGAGCTGTTGCAGGCCCTGCACCGAATCCAGTTGCTGCTCGGTCAGCCAGGCAATCAACGCGGCCTGGAAGGTATCGCCGGCGCCCACCGTATCGGCCATCACCACCTTGACTGCCGGTTGTGACCACGTGCCATGCTGGCGGCTGAACACACTGGCGCCATCGCCACCACGGGTCAGGAACACCAGTTGGCAACGGTGTTGCAACCAGCCTTGCAGCACGCTTTCGGGCGTCTGGTCGGGGTAGAGCAGGTGCAGGTCTTCGTCGCTGACCTTGATCAGGTCGGCATGCTTGGCCAGCTGTGAGACGCGGTCGCGCCACAGCTGGATGTCCGGTTGCGGGTTGAGGCGCACATTCGGGTCGAGGCTGATCAGGCGCTTGCCGCTTTCGCGCTGGACCAGGGCCAGCAGGGTGTCGCCGATCGGCTGCACCACCAGCGAGAACGAGCCGATATGCACGCCGCGAACGTCATCGCCCAGGCTCGGCAGATGCGCCACCTGCAGTTGCCGGTCGGCGCAGCCTTCGCCGCGAAAGCTGTATTGCGGCGAACCATTGGCGCCCACGGCGACCATCGCCAGGGTGGTCGGCGCCGCGAACTCCACGAGGAACTGTTCGCTTACGCCTTCATCCTTGAGCACCTGCAACAGGCGACGGCCCAGGTAATCGTTGGAAATACCGGCGAAAAACCCCGCTTCGATGCCCAGGCGGCGCAGGCCCACCGCCACGTTGAACGGCGAGCCGCCGGCAATCGCCTTGTAGTTGACCTTGGACGCCAGCCCGCTGGCGTCCTCCTCGCTGAAAAAATCGAACAACGCTTCACCACACACCAGATACATAGTTATTCGCTCTTAAAGGGTTGCCACTTGCTGTTGATAGCGTTCGTAGGCGTGTTGATAGGCACTGACGTTGGCCGCCACCGGCAGTGTTCGGCTGGCCGGGTCGACGCTTACACATTTGTCGCACAGGCTGGCCAGGGATTCGCCGGACTGGCTCCACGCCGCCTGGATCGCCGCGCCCAGGGCGGCGGCTTCGCTTTGTTCGGTGCAGATCACTTCGGTGTTCATGATATCGGCGACCATCTGCCGCCACACCGGGCTTTTCGAGCCACCGCCGATCAGACGGATGTGCTGGCTTTGCAGGCCGGTCTGGCGCAGCAGGTCGAGGCCGTAACGCAGGCCGAAGGTGGTGCCTTCGACCACGGCGCGGCACAGGTTGGCGCGGGTCAGGTTGGTCATGGTCAGGCCGTGCACGCTGCCGGTGGCATGGGGCAGGGCGGGCACGCGTTCACCGTTGAGGAACGGCAGCAGGCTCACGCCGTCGGCCCCAATCGGGGCTTGCTCGACCAGCGCGTTGAAGGCGCCCAGGTCGAGCTCGAACAATTCGCGAATCACGCTGGTGGCGTTGGTCAGGTTCATGGTGCAGATCAACGGCAGCCAGCCGCCGCTGGATGAGCAGAAGGTCGCCACCGACGCCTGGGAGCTGACGTTGGGCTGGTCGGCGAACGCGTAGACCGTGCCCGACGACCCCAGGCTCATGGTTATCACGCCCGGTGAGATATTGCCGGTGCCGATGGCGCCCATCATGTTGTCGCCGCCGCCGCTGGCGACGATGGCCGCCGGGTTGATGCCCAGGCGTTCGGCGATGGCCGGCAGGATCGTGCCCACCGCCTGGTCCGCCTCGATCAGTGGTGGCAAGGCTTTTTCCAGGCGACCGCTCGGGTCGATGTGCTGGAGCAGCGCTACATCCCATTCGCGGCTGCGCACGTTGAAGTAGCCGGTGCCCGACGCATCGCCGTACTCGGCGACGGCGCGGCCGGTGAGCCAGTAGTTGAGGTAGTCGTGGGGCAACAGGATATGGGCGATGCGCGCGAACAGGTCCGGGTGTTGTTCGCGGGTCCAGAGCAGTTTGGACACGGTGTAGCCCGGCGCGATGGCCACGCCCAGCCGTTCCAGCGAACCGCGTTCACCGCCAAGGTGTTGCAGCAGGCGCTCGTTCTCGGGCGTGGTTTCGGTGTCGCACCACAGCTTGGCCGGGCGCAGTACCTGGCCCTGGTCATCGAGCAAAACCAGGCCGTGCTGCTGACCGGAAACGCCGATACCGAGGATGTCCTGGCCATCCACCCCGGCCTGTTGCAGGGCGCGGTGGGTGGCTTCGGTGAAAGCGTCCAGCCACTCCTGAGTGTGCTGCTCGCGGCGGCCATTGGCGCCACTGATCAGAGTATGCGCGGCGGCGCCCAGGCCCAGGACCTTGCCGCTGGAAGCGTCGAGGACGATGGCTTTGGTGCCCTGGGTGCCGCAGTCGATGCCGAGGAATAGGTTTTGCTGGGTCATGAGGGTGTGCTCAGCAGTATTATTTTTTGAGGAGTTGCTTCAGGGTTTCGGTGACGCCGTTATCACGCAAACTCACAAAACACCGCTCGAACGCTGCCACAAACTCAGGCGAGTTGGGAATAGCCGTGCCAAAAATCTCTTCAACCCCGAGCAGCCGTTGGCTGATCAGTGCGTCATCGCTCACCAGCCCCTGGCAGAACTCCGCCCGTGGATCCGGGATTCTGTAGCTCACCCCGTTTTCGTCCACCCCCTTCAGATACAAGGCCCAGGCTGCAACGACAAGCGCCGCGCGCTCGGTCTCACGCCCATCCGCAATCAAGCGATTAATGGTCGGCACGGTGAACTTGGGAAACTTCGACGACCCATCCGAACACACGCGCTCCAACTGATCGGCAATGGCCTGGTTGGAAAAACGCTCCACCAGCGTCTGCTTGTACGCCGTCAGGTCGATGCCGGGCACCGGCGCCAGGTTCGGCGTGACGTCCAGGTCCATGTAGGCACGCATGTAGGCCACGAATACTGGATCGTTCATGGTTTCGTGGACAAACCGATAACCCTTGAGAAACCCCAGGTAGGTCAGCGCCAGGTGGCTGCCGTTGAGCAGGCCGATCTTCATTTCTTCGTAGGGCGTTACGTCATCGGTGAACTGCACGCCGACCTTTTCCCAGGCCGGACGGCCGTTGACGAACTTGTCTTCCAGCACCCACTGCACAAACGGTTCGCACACCACCGGCCAGGCATCGTCGATGCCATGCTGGTCGTGCAGTTGCAGGCGGTGCGCGGTGCTGGTCATCGGCGTGATGCGGTCGACCATGGCATTGGGGAAGCTGACGTTGGCGTCTATCCAGTCATGCAACTGGGTATCGTGCAACGCGGCGAACGCCAGCAAGGCCTTGCGCGTGACGGCGCCGTTGTGCGGCAAGTTATCGCAGGACATCACCGTAAACGCCGGTACCCCGGCGGCGCGGCGCTGGGTGAGGGCGGCGCAGATAAACCCGAATACGGTTTTCGGCGCAGCGGGGTGCGCCAGGTCATGCTGGATCTGCGGCAGGTGGGCCATAAATTCGCCGTTGCTGTCGTCAATGCAATAACCGCCTTCGGTGATGGTCAGCGAGACGATGCGAATCGCAGGGTCCGCCAGCTTATCGATCAGCGCCTGGGCGCCGTCTTCGGCGAGCAGCATGTCACTGATCGAGCCGATCACGCGCACTTCGGTGTCGTCGGTGTCGCCCAGCTCATACAGGGTGAACAGGTAATCCTGGCCGGCCAGGTCATCGCGGGCCTTGCGGTCCTCGGCGCGCAGGCCGACACCGCAGATGCTCCAGTCCAGGCCTTCGCCGGTGTTCATCAAAGCGTCGGTGTAATACGCCTGGTGCGCGCGGTGGAACCCGCCGACGCCGATATGGGCGATGCCTTGGGATGTGTCGGCAAGCGCATAGGTCGGGATGTTTACCTGCGGCGCCAGTTGGGTCAGGTTCTGTTTATTCAGCTTCATAACGGAGTACTCGCGAAATCAGGCGGCGGCGCGCAGTGGGCGGGTCACGGCCACGCCGTCGGTGTCGAACAGATGGCAGTGCGCCGGGTCCAGGTGCAGGTGCAGCGTTTCGCCATATTGGCTGGCCATGTCGCCACGGATTCGCATGGTCAACGGCTCGCCGTTGGCGGTGTTGACGTGGCAGAAGGTGTCGCTGCCCAGGCGCTCGCCGACGTCGGCGGTGACGGTCAGGGTGGTTTGCCCAGGTACGGCGATTTCCAGGTGTTCCGGGCGAATGCCCAGGGTCACGGCGCTGCCCACGCTCAGCGTCGGGCCGCTGAGCGGCAGGCTGATCAAGGTGCCGGCGTCCAGCTGTACCTCGCAATTTTGCGCCTCGACCCGCGTGACCTTGCCCTTGAGGAAGCCCATCTTCGGTGTCCCCAGGAAACCCGCCACAAACAGGTTGGCCGGCTGGTGGTACAGCTCCAGCGGCGAACCGACCTGCTCGATACGGCCGCTGTTGAGCACCACGACTTTGTCGGCCAGGGTCATGGCTTCGACCTGGTCGTGGGTGACGTAGATCATGGTCGCCTGCAGTTCCTTGTGCAGGCGCGCCAGCTCCAGGCGCATCTGCACGCGCAGGGCGGCGTCGAGGTTGGACAGCGGTTCGTCGAACAGGAAAATTTTCGGGTTGCGCACAATCGCCCGGCCAATCGCCACGCGCTGGCGTTGGCCGCCGGAGAGTTGCTTGGGCTTGCGCTCCAGCAACGGGCCCAGCTCGAGGATGCGCGCCGCTTCGTTGACCTTGCTCTCCACCAGTTTCTTGTCGACGCCGGCCAGGTCCAGGGCGAACGACATGTTCTTGCGCACGCTCATGTGCGGGTACAGCGCGTAGGTCTGGAACACCATCGCCAGGTCACGCTTGGCCGGGGTCACTTCGGTGATGTCGCGGCCATCGAGTTCAATGGTGCCGTCGCTGACTTCTTCCAGGCCGGCGATCAGGCGCAGCAGGGTGGATTTACCGCAGCCCGACGGGCCGACGAAGACCACGAATTCCTTGTCGTTCACTTCCAGGTCGATGCCTTTGATGATCGAGAAACCTTCGAAGCCTTTTTGCAGATTCTTGATTTTCAGGTTGGCCATGATGGGCCCTCCGCTGGGAATTATTATTTAACCGCGCCGAAAGACAGCCCACGCACCAGCTGTTTCTGGCTGATCCAGCCGAAGATCAGGATCGGTGCGCAAGCCAGGGTCGAGACGGCGGACAATTTGGCCCAGAACAAGCCTTCGGGGCTGGAGTAAGAGGCGATCAGCGCGGTGAGCGGCGCGGCGGCGGACGAGGTCAGGTTCAACGACCAGAACGCCTCGTTCCAGCACAGGATCAACGACAGCAGCACAGTGGAGGCGAGACCGCCCTTGGCGATCGGCAGCAGCACCCGGACCATTTCCTGCCACAGGGTGGCGCCGTCCAGACGGGCGGCTTCGAGGATGTCCTTGGGGATGTCCTTGAAGTAGGTGTACACCATCCACACCACGATCGGCAGGTTGATCAGGGTGTAGATGATGATTAGCGCAATGCGCGTATCCAGCAGGCCGAAGCTCTTGGCCAGCAGGTAGATCGGCATCAGCACGCCCACCGGCGGCAGCATCTTGGTGGACAGCATCCACAGCAGCGTACCCTTGGTGCGCTGGGTTTCGTAGAACGCCATGGAGTAGGCGGCCGGCACCGAGATCAGCAGGCACAGCGCGGTGGCGCTGAACGAAATCAGCACCGAGTTCCACGCGTAGCTGAAGTAGTTGCTGCGCTCGTTGATGTGCAGGTAGTTCTCCAGCGTCGGCGTGAAGATGAACTGCGGCGGGGTGGCGAACGCGTCGATTTCGGTCTTGAAGCTGGTCAGCACCATCCAGAAGATCGGGAAGAAAATCAGAATCGCGATGGCCCAGGCCAGCGTGCCAAGCAGCAGGCTTTGCAGGCGGCGGGATTGTTGAAGCGTCATGGCGCGGCCCTCAAGGCTTGTCAGTCAGGTTTTTGCCGATCATCCGCACCAGGATGATCGCCGCGATATTGGCGATGACCACGGCAATCAAGCCGCCGGCCGAGGCCATGCCCACGTCGAACTGCACCAGCGCCTGGTTGTAGATCAGGTAGGCCAGGTTGGTCGAGGCGTAGCCGGGGCCACCGTTGGTGGTGGTGAAGATTTCGGCGAACACCGAGAGCAAAAAGATCGTCTCGATCATTACCACCACGGCAATCGGGCGGGCCAGGTGCGGCAACGTCAGGTGCCAGAAAATCGCGATGGCACCGGCACCGTCCAGGCGTGCGGCTTCCTTTTGTTCCTGGTCGAGGGACTGCATGGCGGTCATCAGCAGCAGGATCGCGAACGGCAGCCATTGCCACGACACAATGATGATGATCGACAACAGCGGATAGTGCGCCAGCCAGTCCACCGGCTCGGCGCCGAACAGCTTCCACACGGCGGCGAGAATCCCGGACACCGGGTGGAAAATCAGGTTCTTCCAGATCAGCGCACCGACGGTGGGCATGATGAAGAACGGCGAGATCAGCAACACCCGCACCACGCCGCGGCCGAAGAACTCGCTGGCCTCCAGCAGAGCGCTGATCAACACGCCGAACACCACGCTGATCAGCAGCACACTGCCCACCAGCAACAGCGTATTGGTGGCGCCGGGCAGGAAGCCTGAATCGGTGATGAAGTAGGTGAAGTTCTCCAGCCCCACGAATTGGTTCTCGCCGGGGTAGAGCAGGTTGTAGCGGATCAGTGAAAAGTACAGGGTCATGCCCAGCGGCACGATCATCCAGACCAGCAGCATGGCGACCGAGGGCGTGACGAGGAACCAGCCGGGGTTGGCCAGGCGGTTTTTGCGGGGTGTATTCATGGTGATCAAGACCAGTCGGATACGAATCGGAGCGCGGTCAGTGTGGGTGGAGGCAAGCCCCCTCCCACATTTGACTGTGGTGAGGCCCGGGTTACTTGGGGTAACCGGCCCGCTTCATTTCCCGCTCGGTGGTGGTCTGCGCCGCAGTCAGTGCCGCATCGACCGTCTGCTGACCGGTCAGCGCACCGGAGAAGAACTTGCCGACCTGGGTCCCGATCGCCTGGAATTCAGGAATGGTCACCAACTGGATCCCGATATACGGCACCGGCTTGAGCGTCGGCTTGGTCGGGTCGGCGACTTTCAGCGATTCCAGCGTCACCTTGGCGAACGGCGCGGCTTTCATGTAGTCGTCGCTGTAGGTCGAGGTGCGCGTGCCCGGCGGCACGTTGGCGATACCGTCGGTCTTGGCGACCAGGGCGCCATATTCCTTGGAAGTCGCCCAGGTAGTGAACACCTTGGCGGCGTCCTTGGCCTTGGAACTGGTCGGAATCGCCAGGCTCCAGGAGTACAGCCACGACGTGCCCTTGTCGGTCTTCTCGTGCGGAGCGAAAGTGAAGCCGACGCTATCGGCCACCTTGCTCTGGGACTTGTCGGTGACGAACGAACCGGCGACGCTGGCATCGACCCAGATCGCGCATTTGCCGCTGTTGAACAGCGCCAGGTTTTCGTTGAAACCATTGCTGGACGCACCCGGCGGGCCGGATTTCTTCATGTTGTCGACGTAGAAGTTCAGCGCATCCTTCCACTCGGGGCCGTTGAATTCGGGTTGCCATTTTTCATCGAACCAGCGCGCACCGTAGCCGTTGGCCAGAGTGGTGATCAACGCCATGTTCTCGCCCCAACCGGCTTTGCCGCGCAGGCACAGGCCGTATTGCTCTTTGCTCTTGTCGGTGAGTTTGGCGGCGAATTCGCCGATCTGGCTCCAGGTCGGGTGCTCGGGCATGCTCAGCCCGGCGTTCTTGAACAGATCGGTGCGGTAATAGGTAATCGAGCTTTCGGCGTAGAACGGCAGGGCGTACAACGAACCCTTGACCGACAAACCGTCACGCACCGAAGGGAACACATCGTCGAGGTCGTAGGACGCCGGCAGGTCCTTCATCGGCTCCAGCCAACCCTTGGCGCCCCAGAGTGCGGCTTCGTACATGCCGATGGTCAACACGTCGAACTGTCCGCCCTGGGTGGCGATGTCGGTGGTCAGGCGCTGGCGCAGCACGTTTTCTTCGAGCACCACCCAGTTCAGCTTGATCTCCGGATGCTCGGTCTCGAAGGTTTTCGAGAGCTTTTGCATGCGGATCATGTCGCTGTTGTTGACGGTGGCAATGGTCAGGGTCTGCGCGCCAAAGCTGACGGCGCTGAGGGTCATGCAGGTAGTCATGCAGGTGGAGACAAGCAGTGCTTTAGCTGTGAACTTCATCGCGCACTCCATTTCCGCGCCCAGGGGGCTACAGAAGGACAGTTATTGTTGTTGTGTCTTCCTACAGGGAGTCAGGAAGAGTGTGCGTTGATTACAGCCTTCTAAAGGCGCGATGACAAATCCTTGGGAGCACGATTATTGATACTTTTTTGCACTCAGTGATCGCCCTCAAACGAAGCTTGAGGGCGACCGATGCAGGGTTTAGCGCTCGATATCAGCCAATACGCGTTCAGCCAACAACCTGGATACCTCAATCAACTGTGCAATACCCAGCGCACCTTCTCGTCGCGAGCCGTCGAGTTCAAAGGCGAAATCGCAGGTGAGGGCGTGGGCAGAGGCGAGGGATTCGCTGAGGTTGACCAGCAGGTCTTGGGTGCAGATGCCGTCTTTAACGGTGAATAGCACGCTGGGCGCCGGATCGAGCGAGGGATTTGGGGTGGGTTTAATCATGGTCAAGCTCCGCAGATGTATTAAAGAAGCCGGAGAAATACAGGCCGCGACGCCCGACCGCTGAGTGTGCAGCGGTGTACGGAGACTAGAGATGGAGTGTCCTAGGGGCAACCTCAAAGGCTTGTAAGACGTTTCTGTTTCCCCCGACACCCAGCCGAACGATCAACATCAAGCCAAATTCTGCTCAGTCAACCGCTGCACCGCCAACCGCCGATAGTGGGACGGCGTCATACCCTTAAGCTGCTGAAAACGTCGATTGAAGTTGGAAATGTTGTTGAACCCCGACTCAAAGCACACATCCGTCACAGCCTTGTCGCCATCGGCCAGCAGTTCGCATGACTTGCTGATGCGCAGCCGATTGACGAATTCAATAAAAGTCCGTCCGGTTGCCTGCTTGAACACCCGCGAGAAATACGTCGGCTTCATCCCCAGGTATTCGGCCACTTCTTCCAGCGGCAACTCCCGTGCGTAATGGGCAAAGATGTAGTCCACCGCGCGGTTGGTGCGGTCGATGCTGTGTTCATCGGCTTGCTGTGGCGTGGTCACGCCCGACAGCAGGTGGTAGTCCTCACAGGCACCGAGCACTTCCAGCAGGATGAAGAAGTGCCCCAGCCTCGCCATGCCCTGGGCGTCCTCGATGCGTTGCATCAAATCCATGGCCTGGGCAATGGTCTTTTTGCAGCGAAATTCGATGCCGTACTGCGCACGCTCCAGCAAGGGCGCCAAGCTTTTGAGTTCAGTGAAGATCTGGCTGGCGCCGCTCAGCAGCTCATCGGTGAAATTGACCAGCATGTCGCGCTTGGGCACCACCTCGCCTTCCTCGATCTGGCTGATCCAGTTGTGGGGCAGGTTAGGGCCGGTGAGAAACAGGCTTTCCGGGTAGAAGTTGCCGATGTAGTCGCCGATGAACACCTTGCCCGAACTGGCGACGATCAGGTGCAGCTCGTATTCCTTGTGGAAATGCCAGCGCACCAGCGGGCACGGGAAACCATGCTGGCGATAGATGATGGACAGACCGTTGTGATCGTCCATCAGCTCGTAGGAAGGGTCGGTGATGCGCGTTGCTCGGGTCATGCTGCCGTCGCTTTATTGTGGTTGCTGCACAGGATAATGCCCCCTCGCGCGCGACCCCGCCAGCGCCGGTGTTTATACGCTGCGGTTTTTCGCCTCGATCCACTGGGACATGTACTGGGTACTTTTATGGGCGTGATGGCGCAGCATGCTGCCAGTGAAGTTAGTACTCCGATGGGCGGCAAGGTTACGGCGGCATTGCTCCAGGCAGGCCAGCAGCGCCGGGCCGTGGATTGCCTGGTCGTAGCGACGGCCAAGCAAGTGCCGCCCCTGTTCCTGCGCCAGGTTCCAGCGTTCGCGGTCCTGGTACAAGGCCACGGCCGCCGCCGCCAGGGCAGGGGCACTCTGTTCGATTGCTCCGGGCCATGGCTGATCATCGCCCATGGCTTCGGCGCCGATCGGCGTGGTGACATTTGGCGTGCCGCACAGCATCGCGTCCGCCAGCTTGCCCTTGATGCCGGCACCAAAGCGCAGCGGTGCCAGGCAGATCCGTGCGGCGGTCATCACCTGCAGCGCGTCTTCGGCCCAGTTCATCACATGAAAGCCCTGGGCCGGGTTGTGCAGCGCCGTGGCCTTGGGCGGCGTGTAGGCGCCATAGATATGCAGCTGCGCGCCCGGTAGTTGCTGACGAATCAGCGGCCACAGGCTGTTCTTCATCCACAGCACCGCATCCCAGTTGGGCGCGTGGCGGAAGTTGCCGATGCTGAGAAAGTGCGCGCGGTCTTCATAGGGCGCGAACGCTGCGGTCGGCGGCACCATCATCAAGGGGCACCAGTGGAGCAGGGCGGCCGGCACCTTGAACTGTTCGGTGAGCAGGCGGATTTCCACGTCGGAGATCATCAGGCTGATGTCACAGCGGTAAATGGCTGCGATCTCGCGCTTGGCCAGGTCGGTGTCGGCCATGCGTTGGAATTCTTCTTCCAGGGCGAGCGCGAACAGGGCGCTGAAGTCGTCATTGTCCGGATGTGCCTTGAGATGGTCCTTGAGGCGCTGGTGACGGGCGTCGCGCAGGCTTTGCAAGTCGGAGGTCTCGAGCACGCGCAGGGCGTCGGGGCAGTACTTCTCCACGCGCCAGCCGAATTGCTCTTCCATCATGAAACGGTCGAACAGCACGATGTCCGGGGCCAGTTCGCGGATAAAGTCGTCGAAACTGCTGTTATTGAGTTCGATGGCGCATTCGGCGATGCCCAGTGCGCGCAGGTCGGCCTTGTGTTCGCCGAGAGCGGCCGGGCTGCTGAAGGTAATATCCCAATTCTGTGTAAGAAAAGTTTCGAGGATCTGCATCATATGCCCGCCGGCGGCCGAGGAACGGGGCTCCGGCCAGACATAACCAATGACCAGGACTTTGGTGATGGGCGTTTTCATCGGCAGCGGGTTCCTTGATCGGGCGGGCAAAAAGCGCGCAATTAAACCACAACCGGCTGGCATGACAATTTATGTCTGGCGGTAGGTAGCCACGTCACTTTGTGGTTAACTTCGGCCTCTCGAATTCGTTTAACCAAAACCCAGCATAAGGATTCCGTTCATGGCTCAAGTCACCCTCAAAGGCAACCCGGTTCAGGTTGAAGGCGAATTGCCGAAAGTCGGCGCCAAAGCCGCAGACTTCACCCTGACCGCCGGCGATCTGTCCGACGCCACCCTGGCCACTTTTACCGGCAAGCGCAAAGTGCTGAACATCTTCCCAAGCGTTGACACCCCAACCTGCGCGACCTCGGTGCGCAAGTTCAACGCCCAGGCCAACAATGTGGAAAACACCGTGGTGCTGTGCATTTCCACTGACCTGCCATTCGCCCAGGCGCGTTTCTGCGGCTCCGAAGGCCTGGAAAACGTGAAGAACTTGTCGGACTTCCGTGATTCGGATTTCGCCGTTGATTACGGTGTGGCGATCGCCGATGGCCCGCTCAAGGGCCTGACCGCCCGTGCCGTGGTGGTGCTGGACGAAAACGACAACGTGCTGCACAGCGAGTTGGTCAAGGAAATTGCCGAAGAGCCAAACTACGAAGCAGCCCTGGCTGTGTTGAAGTAACTGTTTCCGCGCATTGCTGTCGTGATGCAGTAACACGCTTGATACATGATTGCGGCCTGGCCTAGTCCAGGCCGTTTTCATTTGCAGCTCAAACGCTTAGCGAAATAGCCGACGGACTAAGCCGCAGCAGTTAAAAGTTGTAAGCCCAAGGTAAATAGCCGGTAAAGGCGCTTTTCTTAATGCGCCCCAGTGCTTATCTTTCAGCCTCCCCCAGTAGAAGCTCTCGCGCCCAATGGTTGATCACTCCATGCAATCCTCCCCCCGCAACTCCCGTCGCTGGCTGTTCGGCCTGCTTGTGCTGCTGGTTATCGCCGGCCTGTGCTGGAAATTCTGGCCAGGCGGCGCGGCCCACAAAGACGCACCGGCCGGGCATACCGGTAAAACCGGCATGGCGCGCCCGGGTTTCGGCGGCGCCACCGGCCCGGTGCCGGTGCGCGTGGCGCCGGCGGTGCTGGGGGAGTTTCCGGTGTACTACAAGGCGTTGGGCACGGTGACGGCGCTCAACACCATCAATGTGCGCAGCCGGGTGGGCGGTGAGTTGGTGAAAATCGCCTTTGAGGAAGGGCAGATGGTCAAGGCCGGTGACCTGTTGGCGGAGATCGACCCGCGCAGTTACCAGAATGCCTTGCTCCAGGCCCAGGGCACGCTGTTGCAGAACCAGGCCCAGCTGAAAAACGCCCAGGTTGATGTCGAGCGCTACCGCGGCCTCTACGCCCAGGACAGTATTGCCAAGCAAACCCTGGACACCGCCGAAGCGCTGGTGTTGCAGTACCAGGGTACGGTCAAGACCAACCAGGGTGCGGTGGATGACGCCAAGCTCAACCTTGAATTCACCAAGATCCGTGCGCCCATCAGCGGGCGCGTAGGCCTGCGCCAGGTCGACGTGGGCAACCTGGTGGCGGCCAACGACACTACGTTCCTCGCCGTGATCACCCAGACCCAGCCCATCAGCGTGGCTTTCACCCTGCCGGAAAATACCCTGGAAACCGTGCTGAGCCGTTACCGCACCGGCAACAAACTGCCCGTGGAAGCCTGGGACCGTGGCGACGCTAAACAGCAGGCAGTGGGCGTACTGCAAAGCCTCGACAACCAGATCGACGTGACCACCGGCACCCTGAAATTCAAGGCGCGCTTCGATAACAAGGACCAGGCGCTGTTCCCCAACCAGTTCGTCAATGTGCATCTGCTGGCCGACACGCTGCACAATGTGGTGCTGGCGCCGTCCGCTGCGATCCAGTTCGGCAACAACGGCACCTTTGTCTACAAGCTCGAGGGTGACAAGAAGGTCAAGGTCCAGCCGTTGGTCGTCGGTGATACCGACGGCGACAACACGGTGATCAAGGAAGGCCTGGCCGCTGGCGACCGTATCGTACTCGAGGGCACCGACCGCCTCAAAGACGGCAGTGAAATCGAAGTGGTCAACGACAGCAGTGAAGTGCCAACCACCCCGACCGAACACTTGCAGGGCAAACCCGCGGCCAAGACAGACACCGGCACCAACGCCGGCAAGGCGCAAAAGGTCGGTTCATGAACCTGTCGCGGCTGTTTATCCTTCGCCCGGTCGCCACCACGCTGAGCATGCTGGCCATCGTCCTGGCCGGCATCATCGCTTACCGCTTGCTGCCGGTATCGGCGTTGCCCCAGGTGGATTACCCGACTATTCGGGTGATGACCCTGTATCCCGGCGCCAGCCCGGATGTGATGACCAGCGCGGTCACCGCGCCGCTGGAGCGCCAGTTCGGGCAAATGCCAGGCCTGACCCAGATGGCGTCCACCAGCTCCGGCGGCGCCTCGGTGCTGACCCTGCGCTTCAACCTCGACATCAACATGGATGTCGCCGAGCAACAGGTGCAGGCCGCGATCAACGCCGCGACCAACCTGCTGCCCAAGGATCTGCCGGCACCGCCGGTGTACAACAAGGTCAACCCGGCGGACACCCCGGTACTGACCCTGGCCATCACCTCCAAGACCATGCTGTTGCCCAAGCTCAATGACTTGGTCGACACGCGCATGGCGCAGAAAATTGCGCAGATCAGCGGCGTCGGTATGGTCAGCATCGCCGGCGGCCAGCGCCAGGCGGTGCGCATCAAGGTCAACCCCGAGGCCCTGGCAGCCAATGGCCTGAACCTGTCGGATGTGCGCACCCTGATCGCCGCGTCCAACGTCAACCAGCCCAAAGGCAATTTCGACGGCCCCACGCGGGTGTCGATGCTTGATGCCAACGACCAGTTGGTCTCGCCGCAGCAATACGCCGAGTTGATCCTGGCCTACAACAACGGTGCGCCGCTGCGCCTCAAGGATGTCGCGCAAATCGTCGACGGCGCCGAAAACGAACGCCTTGCCGCCTGGGCCAATGAAAACCAGGCCGTGCTGCTCAATATCCAGCGCCAGCCGGGAGCCAACGTGATCGAGGTGGTGGACCGCATCAAGGCGCTGCTGCCGAGCATCACCGATAACCTGCCGGCCGGCCTCGACGTCACCGTGCTCACCGACCGCACCCAGACCATCCGCGCCTCGGTGAAGGACGTGCAACACGAATTGCTGATCGCCATCGCCCTGGTGGTGATGGTGACCTTCCTGTTCCTGCGCCGGGTCAGCGCCACGATCATTCCGTCGATTGCCGTGCCGCTGTCGCTGGTGGGCACCTTTGGCGTGATGTACCTGGCCGGGTTCTCCATCAACAACCTGACGCTGATGGCGCTGACCATCGCCACCGGCTTCGTGGTCGACGATGCCATCGTGATGCTGGAGAACATCTCCCGCTATATCGAAGAGGGCGAGACGCCGTTGGCTGCCGCGCTCAAGGGCGCCAAGCAGATTGGCTTTACCCTGATTTCCCTGACCCTGTCGCTGATTGCGGTGTTGATCCCGCTGCTGTTCATGGCCGATGTGGTCGGGCGTCTGTTCCGCGAATTTGCCATCACCCTTGCGGTGGCGATCCTGATTTCCCTGGTGGTGTCCCTGACGCTGACACCGATGATGTGCGCGCGATTGCTCAAGCGTGAACCCAAGGACGAAGAACAGGGCCGTTTTTACAAGGCCAGCGGCGCCTGGATCGACTGGATGATCGAAGCCTACGGGCGCAAATTGCAGTGGGTGCTCAAGCACCAGCCGCTGACCCTGCTGGTAGCCATCGCGACCCTGGGCCTCACGGTGGTGTTGTACCTGGTGGTGCCCAAGGGGTTCTTTCCGGTGCAGGACACCGGCGTGATCCAGGGCATTTCCGAAGCGCCGCAGTCGATTTCCTTCGCCGCCATGAGCCAGCGCCAGCAGGAACTGGCCAAAATCATCCTGGCCGACCCGGCGGTGGAGAGCCTGTCGTCCTACATCGGTGTGGACGGCGACAACGCTACCCTCAACAGCGGGCGCTTGCTGATCAACCTCAAGCCCCACGGCCAGCGCGACTTGAGCGCGGCGCAGGTGATTACCCGGCTACAGCCTGAGATCGACAAGCTGGTCGGCATTCGCCTGTTCATGCAGCCGGTGCAGGACCTGACCATCGAAGACCGCGTGAGCCGTACCCAGTACCAGTTCAGCATGTCGTCGCCGGACGCCGAGCTGCTGGCGCTGTGGAGCGACAAACTGGTGCACGCTCTCAGCCAGTTGCCGGAACTCACCGACGTCGCCAGCGACCTGCAAGACAAGGGCCTGCAGGTGTACCTGGTGATCGACCGCGACGCGGCCTCGCGCTTGGGCGTCAGCGTGTCGACCATCACCGATGCGCTGTACGACGCCTTCGGCCAGCGGCAGATCTCGACGATCTACACCCAGGCCAGCCAGTACCGCGTGGTGTTGCAGGCCCAGTCCGGCGAAACCCTTGGCCCCCAGGCGCTGAATCAGATCCACGTGAAAACCACCGATGGCGGCCAAGTGCGGTTGTCGAGCCTGGCCCGCGTGGAACAACGCCAGGCGCAGTTGGCGATTGCGCACATCGGCCAGTTCCCGGCGGTGATGATGTCGTTCAACCTGGCCCCTGGCGTCGCCCTGGGCAAGGGGGTGGAGCTGATCAACCAGACCCAGAAAGACATTGGCATGCCGGTGGGCGTACAGACGCAGTTCCAGGGCGCGGCCCAGGCGTTCGAAGCCTCGCTGTCGAGCACTTTGTTGTTGGTCCTGGCCGCTGTGGTCACCATGTACATCGTGCTCGGCGTGCTCTATGAGAGCTATATCCACCCGATCACCATTCTCTCGACCTTGCCGTCGGCGGCGGTGGGGGCTTTGCTCGCCTTGCTGCTCAGCGGCAATGATTTGGGCATGATCGCGATCATTGGCATCATCCTGCTGATCGGCATCGTGAAAAAGAACGCGATCATGATGATCGACTTTGCCCTCGACGCCGAACGCAACCAGGGCCTCGACCCGCAGACCGCGATCTACCAGGCGGCGCTGCTGCGCTTCCGGCCGATCCTGATGACCACCCTGGCGGCTCTGTTCGGCGCGGTACCGTTGATGCTGGCCACCGGCTCCGGTGCCGAATTGCGCCAGCCCCTGGGCCTGGTGATGGTCGGCGGTCTGCTGGTGAGCCAGGTGTTGACGCTGTTCACCACCCCGGTGATCTACCTGTACTTCGATCGCCTTGGCCGTCGCTGGCGCAAAGAGCCGCAACGCCTGGAGCCGGTTGAGTCATGAACCTGTCCGGACCTTTCATTCGCCGGCCGGTTGCGACCATGCTGCTGAGCCTGGCGATCATGTTGCTGGGCGGGGTCAGCTTCAACCTGCTGCCGGTGTCGCCGTTGCCGCAGATCGACTTCCCTGTGATCGTGGTGTCGGCCAGTTTGCCGGGGGCGAGTCCCGAGGTCATGGCCTCCACCGTGGCGACGCCGCTGGAACGCTCCTTCGGCGCGATTGCCGGTATTACCACCATGAGCAGTTCCTCAAGCCAGGGCTCGACCCGGGTGATCCTGGCGTTCGACTCTGACCGCGATATCAATGGCGCGGCGCGGGAAGTGCAAGCGGCGATCAACGCCTCGCGCAACCTGCTGCCCAGCGGCATGCGCAGCATGCCCACCTACAAGAAGATCAACCCGTCCCAGGCACCGATCATGGTGCTGTCGCTGACCTCGGACGTGTTGCAGAAGGGCCAGCTCTACGACCTGGCCTCGACCATTCTTTCGCAAAGCCTGTCCCAGGTGCCGGGCGTGGGTGAAGTGCAGATCGGCGGCAGCTCGCTGCCGGCGGTGCGTATCGAACTGGAACCCAAGGCCCTCGACCAGTACGGCGTAGCCCTGGACGACGTGCGCAACACCATCGCCAACGCCAACCAGCGCCGGCCCAAGGGCTCCCTTGAAGACAGCGAGCGCAACTGGCAGATCCAGGCCAATGACCAGTTGGAGAAAGCCAAGGACTACGAGCCCCTGCTGATTCGCTATCAGAATGGCGCGGCCCTGCGCCTGTCGGATGTGGCGAAGATCAGCGATGGCGTCGAAGACCGTTACAACAGTGGTTTCTTCAACAACGATTCGGCGGTATTGCTGGTGATCAACCGCCAGTCCGGCGCCAACATCATCGAGACCGTGCGCCAGATCAAGGCGCAGTTGCCGGCATTGCAGGCGGTGCTGCCGTCGAGCGTCAAGCTGAGCCTGGCCATGGACCGCTCGCCGGTGATCACCGCCACCTTGCATGAAGCCGAGATGACGCTGCTGATCGCGGTGGGGCTGGTGATCCTGGTGGTGTACCTGTTCCTCGGTAACTTTCGTGCCTCGTTGATCCCGACCCTGGCGGTACCGGTGTCGCTGGTCGGCACCTTTGCGGTGATGTACCTGTACGGGTTCTCGTTGAATAACTTCTCGCTGATGGCGTTGATCCTGGCCACCGGCCTGGTGGTGGACGACGCTATCGTGGTGCTGGAGAATATTTCACGGCATATCGACGAAGGCGTGCCGCCGATGAAGGCTGCCTACCTCGGAGCCCAGGAAGTCGGTTTTACCTTGCTGTCGATGAACGTATCGCTGGTGGCCGTGTTCCTGTCCATCCTGTTTATGGGCGGGATCGTCACCAACCTGTTCCGCGAGTTTTCCATCACCTTGTCGGCGGCGATCATTGTGTCGCTGATCGTCTCGCTGACCCTGACCCCGATGCTCTGCGCGCGTTGGCTCAAACCCCACGTCAAAGACCGCATGAGCGGATTGCAGCGCTGGAGCCAGAAGATCAACGACCGCATGGTCGCCGGCTACGCCACCAGCCTGGACTGGGTGCTGCGTCATAAGCGCCTGACCTTGCTCAGCCTGTTGCTGACCATCGGCATGAACGTGGCGTTATACGTGGTGGTGCCCAAGACTTTCATGCCCCAGCAGGACACCGGCCAATTGATCGGCTTCGTGCGCGGTGACGACGGTCTGTCGTTCAGCGTGATGCAGCCGAAGATGGAGACGTTCCGCAAGGCCGTGCTCAAGGACCCGGCGGTGCTCAGCGTGGCCGGCTTTATCGGCGGCAACAACGGCACCAACAATGCGGTGATGCTGGTGCGCCTCAAGCCTATCAGCGAACGTAAGATCTCCGCCCAGGCGGTGATCGAGCGGCTGCGCAAGGACGTGCCGCTGGTGCCGGGCGGACGCCTGTTCCTGATGGCCGACCAGGACCTGCAATTTGGTGGCAGTCGCGACCAGACCAGCGCGCAATACTCCTACATCCTGCAAAGCGGCGACCTGGCCGCGCTGCGCCTGTGGTACCCGAAAGTGGTTGCTGCCTTGCGTGAGTTGCCGGAACTGACCGCCATCGACGCCCGCGAAGGTCGCGGCGCAGCCCAGGTGACCTTGATTGTCGACCGCGACCAGGCCAAGCGCCTGGGTATCGACATGAATATGGTCACGGCGGTGCTCAACAACGCCTACAGCCAGCGGCAGATTTCGACGATCTACGACAGCCTCAACCAGTATCAGGTGGTGATGGAGGTCAACCCCAAATATGCCCAGGACCCGATCACCCTCAACCAGATGCAGGTGATCACCGCCGATGGCGCGCGGGTGCCGTTATCGACCATTGCCCATTATGAGAACAGCCTGGCCGACGACCGCGTCAGCCATGAAGGCCAGTTCGCCTCGGAAAACATTGCGTTCGACATGGCGCCCGGGGTCACGGTAGAGCAGGGCACGGCCGCCATCGAGCGGGCGATTGCCAAGGTCGGCCTGCCGGAGGACGTGATCGCCAAGATGGCCGGCACCGCCGATGCCTTCGCCGCCACGCAGAAGGGGCAGCCGTTCATGATCCTCGGCGCCCTGGTGGCGGTGTACCTGGTGCTGGGTATTCTGTATGAGAGCTACATTCACCCGCTGACGATCCTCTCGACCCTGCCATCGGCCGGTGTCGGCGCGATGCTCGCCATCTACCTGACCGGCGGCGAGTTCAGCCTGATCTCGTTGCTGGGCCTGTTCCTGCTGATCGGCGTGGTGAAGAAGAACGCGATCCTGATGATCGACCTGGCGTTGCAGCTCGAACGCAACGACGGCCTCGGCCCGCTGGAGTCGATTCGCAGTGCCTGCCTGCTGCGGTTGCGGCCGATTCTGATGACCACCCTGGCGGCTATCCTCGGCGCCTTGCCCTTGCTGCTCGGCGCTGGCGATGGCGCGGAAATGCGCCACCCCCTGGGCCTGACCATCATTGGCGGCCTGGTGTTCAGCCAGGTCCTGACCCTTTACACCACCCCGGTGGTTTACCTTTACCTCGACCGCGCGCGCCACCGCTTCAATGCCTGGCGCGGCGTGCGTACCGATGCTGCCCTGGACACTGCGCTATGACCGATTCAACCAACGCCCTTGCAGGCGCCGCCGGCTTATTGTGGCGAGGGAGCTTGCTCCCGCCGGGCTGCGAAGCGGCCCCCAAAAAGCCTGGGAGTGCTTCACCCTCCATCGGGAGCAAGCTCCCTCGCCACACCACCGGCATTGCAAGCGGTGTGAAGGTATTGGTGATGGTGATGTTCGGCGCGTTACTCAGTGCCTGCGCCGTCGGCCCCGACTACAAGCGCCCCGAGGTTGTCGAACCGGCGCAATTCAAGGAAGCCCAGGGCTGGCGTCAGGCGACGCCGAGTGATTCCCTGGCCCGTGGCGCCTGGTGGGAGCTGTACGGCGACCGACAGTTGAATGATCTGGTGGTGCGCCTGAACAACGCCAACCAGACCGTGGCCCAGGCCGAAGCGCGTTTTCGCCAGGCCCAGGCATTGGTGCGCAGCTCCCGCGGTGCGTTCTACCCCACCGTCGACCTCAGCGCCGGCAAGACCCGCGCCAGCCAGGGTACCGGCAGCAGCAGCGCCAGCCTGAGCAGCTCCAGCAGCGGTATCCGCGACACCCTCAACGCGCAGTTGGGCGTGAGCTGGGAAGCCGACATCTGGGGCAAATTACGCCGTGGCCTGGAGGCCAACGAGGCCAGCGCCGAAGCCAGCTCGGCGGACCTCGCCGCGATGCGTCTGAGCCAGCAGTCGGAACTGGTGCAAAGCTACCTGCAACTGCGCGTGATGGACGAGCAGACCCGTCTGCTGCAAGCCACGCTGGACACCTACCAGCGTTCTCTGCAAATGACCGAAAACCAATACCGCGCCGGCGTTTCCGGCAAGGATGCGGTGGCCCAGGCGCAAACCCAGCTCAAGACCACCCAGGCCAGCCTGATCGACCTGATCTGGCAGCGGGCCCAGCTCGAAAACGCTATCGCCGTGCTGATCGGCGAGGCTCCGGCCAACTTCAACCTGGCGGTCAGCAAAGATATTCCGGCACTGCCGCAGATCCCGGTGAGCCTGCCCTCGCAACTGCTGGAGCGTCGTCCGGACATCGCCTCGGCCGAACGCTCGGTGATCGCCGCCAACGCCAACATCGGCGTGGCCAAGGCTGCCTACTACCCGGACCTGACGCTGAGCCTGGCCGGCGGTTATTCCAGCAGCACCTACGCCGACTGGATCAGCCTGCCGAACCGCTTCTGGTCGGTGGGGCCGAAGCTGGCCATGACGTTGTTCGACGGCGGCCAGCGTTCGGCGGAGGTTGACCGCACCGTGGCGTCCTATGATGAAACCGTGGCCAAGTACCGCCAGACCGTGCTGGACGGTTTCCGTGAAGTGGAAAACTACATGGTGCAACTCAAGGTGCTGGAAGACGAAGCGGTGGTCAGCAACGAAGCGCTGGAAGCGGCGCGTGAGTCGCTGCGCTTGACCCAGAACCAGTACAAGGCGGGCTTGATTGCCTATCTGGATGTGGTGACGGTGCAGGCCACCGCGCTGAGTAACGAGCGCACGGTGTTGACCTTGCTGCAGTCGCGGTTGGTGGCCAGCGTGCAGTTGATTGCCGCGTTGGGCGGTGGCTGGGACGGGCAGACCCCGATCAGCGCCAAAGACGATTAGTCTCGTATGCACATCCGAGCCGGCTGATGCCCGCGATCCAACTGGGAGGGAGCTTGCTCTCGATGGCCTTGTGTAGATACCGAGCCAGGCCAAGGCTCGGCTGCTACGGATTACCTAATCGTGAGCCCAACGAATCGTCGCACCACCCCCTTCCACGATCGAGCATTCGCGACCTGAAAGGTGAGGTTTTCAAGGCGTCGGATTGACGCCAGAAAACAGGTGGTGGCCTTTTGATAATTAATCGCCTGCACCAAAATATTCTCGCTACAATCCGCCGCTTCGCCATCTGGTACGGACGTTTCAAGTCCGTTGCCCTCGAGAATTCCCATGCTCATCGGTAGTTATTCAACCTCCCTCGTCGTGATCTCCCTGTGCGTGGCGATCCTGGCCTCCTATACCGCGCTGGACCTCGCCGGTCGCATCGCGACCGCCAAAGGCCATGGCGTTTATCTGTGGATGGCCGGCGGAGCGTTGGCGATGGGGGTCGGTGTGTGGTCCATGCATTTCATCGGAATGCTGGCGCTGCGCCTGCCGTTCGCGCTGGGCTTTGACATCGAGATCACCGCGCTGTCGTTGTTGATCGCGGTGATCTCCTGCGGCTTTGCACTCTGGCTGGTCAGCCAGCCACGCTTGCCTGCCTGGCAGTTGGCGCTTGGCGCATTGATCATGGGCACAGGCATCGCCAGCATGCACTACACCGGCATGGCCGCGATGCGCATGACCCCAGGCATCGACTACGACCCCACCTTGTTTGGCGCCTCGTTGCTCATCGCCGTGGTGGCCTCGGGTGCGGCCTTGTTGATTGCCTTCAACCTGCGCCGTAACACGCCCTACGTGCGTCTTGCACGCGGCGGGGCGGCGGTGGTGATGGGCTTTGCCATCGTCGGCATGCATTACACCGGCATGGCCGCGGCACGCTTTGCCGATGAAAGCTACTGCGCCGCCGCGCTGGATGGCTTGACCGGCAAGGGCCTGGATAACCTCGTGCTGGTGACGACCCTGGCGGTGCTGGCCATTGCGCTGTTGACGTCGCTGCTCGACGCCCGCCTGGAAGCGCGCACCGCCGTGCTGGCCGACTCGCTGACCCAGGCCAACCAGGAACTGACGCACCTGGCGCTGCACGACATGCTCACCGGCCTGCCCAACCGCACCTTGCTCGCCGACCGGATTCAGCAGGCGATGCAGGCGGTGAAGGAGGAGGGCGGCTGCTTCGCGCTGATGTTTATCGACCTGGATGGCTTCAAGCCGGTCAACGATGCCTTCGGTCATCATATGGGTGACCAGTTGCTGCGCGAAGTCGGCCTGCGCCTGCGCGAAGACTTGCGCAGCCATGACACCCTGGCGCGCATCGGCGGCGACGAGTTTGTGCTGCTGGTGCAACTGAGCCAGCCTGATGACGCCCTGGGCCTGGCCGAACGCCAGGTGGTGATGATCAACCGTGCATTCCAGGTGGCCGAGCATGAACTGAACATCTCTGCCAGTGTCGGCATCGCCCTGTTCCCCGGCAACGGCGGCAATCCCCAGGAATTGTTGATGAACGCCGACGCCGCGATGTATCACGCCAAGAACATGGGCAAGAATGGCTACAGTTTTTTCGACGCATCGATGAACACCAACGCGCGCAAGCAGCTGCAACTGCTGCAGGACCTGCGCAATGCGGTGCAACAGCAGCAGTTGCGGCTGTATTACCAACCCAAGTTCGATGCGGTCAGCGGTCTCCCGGTCGGTGCCGAAGCGCTGTTGCGCTGGGAGCATCCGCAACAGGGCCTGCTGCTGCCCGCCGCGTTTATCGAGCTGGCGGAGAAGACCGGGCTGATCATCCCTATCGGCGAGTGGGTGCTCAATGAAGCCTGTCGCCAGATGAGCCTGTGGTACGCCCAGGGTTACCAAGGCTGGCGCATCGCCGTAAACCTCTCGGCGCTGCAGTTCTGCCACGCCGGGCTGGTCAAGAGTGTGGCCGCTGCGCTGCACCGCCACCGGTTACCCGCCAACAGCCTGACCCTGGAAATCACCGAAAGCACCGCCATGAGCGATGCCGATGCGAGCATGACGGTGTTGCAGCAGCTCTCGGACATGGGCGTCGACCTGTCCATCGACGACTTCGGCACCGGTTATTCGAGCCTGATGTACCTCAAGCGTTTGCCTGCAAACGAATTGAAGATCGACCGTGGCTTTGTGCGCGACCTGGAGCACGATGGCGACGATGCTGCCATTGTCTCGGCCATCGTCGCCCTCGGCCAGGCCCTGGGCTTGCGGATTGTCGCTGAAGGCGTGGAAACCGACGCCCAGCAACGTTTTCTCACACGCCTTGGGTGCAACGCATTGCAAGGTTACCTGCTGGGTCATCCGTTGCCCGCCGAGGGTTTCATCGCCGATATCCAGCATGCCGAAAACGCAGTGATGCCTGACAAAAGTTGCGCTTGATGGTTATTCTTGGGCTCCAACCCTAAACATCAGGTTGAATCAGGAGACCGCACTCATGGACAAAGTCCTCCTCATCACCGGCGGCAGCCGCGGGATCGGCGCCGAGACGGCATTGCTGGCCGCCCGCGAGGGCTACCGCATCTGTATCAACTACCAGTCGGACGAAGCGGCGGCCCAACGCGTGCTCGATCAGGTGCGCGCCCTGGGTGCCCAGGCGATTGCCGTGCGCGCGGACGTGAGCATCGAGGATGAAGTGATTGCGCTGTTCCACCGGGTCGACGCGGAGTTAGGACGCGTCACGGCGCTGGTCAACAATGCAGGCACCGTGGGCCATAAGTCACGGGTCGATGAAATGTCCGAATTCCGTATCCTGAAAATCATGAAGACCAACGTGCTCGGGCCGATCCTGTGTGCCAAGCACGCGGTGCTGCGCATGTCGCCCAGGCACGGCGGGCAGGGCGGCAGTATCGTCAACGTGTCATCGGTGGCCGCGCGGCTGGGGTCGCCGGGTGAATATGTCGACTATGCGGCCTCCAAGGGGGCGCTCGACACGTTCACGCTCGGCCTGTCCAAGGAGGTGGCAGGCGAGGGCATTCGTGTGAACGCCGTGCGCCCCGGCTATATCTTCACCGATTTCCATGCCCTGAGCGGCGACCCGGACCGGGTCAGCAAGCTGGAGTCCGGTATCCCCATGGCCCGTGGCGGGCGCCCGGATGAAGTGGCGGAGGCGATTATCTGGTTGTTGTCGGACAAGGCTTCGTATGCCACAGGCACTTTTTTGGATTTGGGTGGTGGGCGTTAAGGCACGCACGCTCAGGTCGGTAGATAGCGCAGCACCTCATAGCCGTTGTGGGAAAACGCTTTGAGCAGGCTGGCTTCCGAGTTATCCAGGGTGCGGTAGCCGTAGTTGTAGAACCCGTCGATTTTCCCGTTGCGGTTTTCGCTGTGATTCAAGGTGCTGTCGTCCACGTTATCGATAAACCGCAGCACCTTGTCCAGATCATAGGCCGCATCCGCTCTTGACTCAGGATCGGGATTCGCCTCGGTCCAGTCACCGGTCTGTCTCTTCAGATGATCGCCGACTTCGTAATGATCGTGGCTTTCCAGGAAACGTCTCATCACGGTGCTCTGGTCAATAATCGTTTCTGTCGTCGTATGATCGCCGGCGGGGCGGCCTGTAGGGCGGAGCATCTCACGTACTTGTCGACGCTCAGCGGAACACATGTAATGGGCCGGCACTGGAAGCGGTTTAAGATGCGCGGGTGCATGGGGTGCAAGTGGACATGCTTTCATAAAAGTACCTTCGTTGACGTATCGAATCTCCTCGGTAGTTTTACGCTGGTTCGAATTCTATAAGCCCATATCCTGATACCTCTAAAAGGAGCGCACAATCCGCCCTAACGTTTCCATCGCCTTCTCCGACGCTTCGGTCCACGGGCTGCCATAGTTCAAGCGGATACAGTTCCTGAAGCGCTGGGTCGCCGAAAAGATCGGTCCCGGCGCGATGCTGATGCCCTGGGCCAGGGCCATCTGGAACAACTTCAGCGAATCGGTCTGCTCCGGCAACTCCAGCCACAGGAAGTAACCCCCGGCCGGTTGGCTGACGCGGGTCTGTGCCGGGAAATAACGGGCGATGGCCGCCAGCATGGCGCTTTGCTGCTCTTCCAGGGCATAGCGCAACTTGCGCAAGTGCCGGTCATAGCCGCCGTGTTGCAGGTAATCGGCAATCGCCGCCTGGGCCGGCATCGATGGGCACAGCGAGGTCATCAATTTCAGGCGCTCGACCTTCTGCGCATAACGCCCGGCCGCTACCCAGCCGACCCGATAACCGGGCGCGAGGCTCTTGGCAAACGAGCCGCAGTGCATCACCAGGCCCTCGGTGTCGAAGGCCTTGGCCGGCTTGGGCGCGTGTTGCCCGTAATACAGCTCGGCGTATACATCATCCTCGATCAGCGGCACCTGGTGGCTGCGCAACAGTTCCACCAACGCCTGCTTCTTTGCCTCCGGCAAGGTGGCGCCGATGGGGTTCTGGAAACTGGTCATGGTCCAGCACGCTTTGATCGGGTAGCGCTCCAGGGTTTGCGCCAGGGCGTTGAGGTCGATGCCGTCACGCGGGTGCACCGGGATTTCCACCGCCTTGAGCTTCAAGCGTTCCAGCACTTGCAGGCAGGCGTAGAACGCCGGGGCTTCAATGGCCACCAGGTCGCCGGGTTCGGTGACGGCTTGCAGGCACAGGTTCAGCGCTTCGAGGGCGCCGTTGGTGATCAGCAGTTCTTCCATCGGCAGCATCAGGCCACCGACCATATACCGCAGGGCAATCTGCCGACGCAGCTGCGGGTTGCCCGGCGACATGTCGGTGACCACCAGGCGCGGGTCCATCTCGCGGCTGGCGCTGGCCAGTGAGCGGGCCAGGCGTGGCAACGGAAACAGCATGGGGCTGGGAAATGCCGAGCCAAAAGGCACGGTGTTGGGGTCTTTGATCGAATCGAGCACCGAAAACACCAATTCGCTCACATCCACTTCGGTGGACTCATGCACCTGCTCGCTCACCACCGGCTCGGAAAACGGGCTGGGCGCATGGGTGTTGACGAAGTAGCCGGAACGCGGCCGCGCACGGATCAGGCCACGCCGCTCCAGCAGGTAATAGGCCTGGAACACCGTGGACGGGCTGACGCCGTAGGTCTGGCTGGCATAGCGCACCGACGGCACGCGCTGGCCGGGGCCGAGCACGCCCGAGCGGATCAGTTCCGCGATGTCGTCGGCGAATTTTTCGTAGCGTTTCATGGGTGGCCTTGAACAGTTTCGATAGTGGGATCTCTACCTATCCAGATAGATTTCAGCGATTCAGTGGGGCGACAAAACGGCTGTCAGCTTCCTGGTAGATCCATGGTTCGTCCACATCCGTCACCTTGAACCGCAGGGTCTGCGAACTGCTCGCCGGCGTATCCGCCAGCAACGCCACCGACACCGGCACATCCACGATTTCCCCCGGCGCCAGGCTGAGTTCGGTCTTGCCTTGCAGCTGGAAGCCCGTGCCTTCTACCAGTTGCACCCGGTAGTCCTGGCGTTGCTGGGTCTTGTTGATGACCTTGAGGCTGTAGATGTTCTCGATCAGGCCCTGGGCGTTCTCACGGAACATGCCCCGGTCCTTGGTCACGTCCAGCGACACCATTGGCCGCTCGACCAGCGCCACCACCAGCGCGGCGATCATCACCAGCAGCACGGCACTGTAGCCGATCAGGCGGGGTCGTAGCAGGCGGGTCTTGCCGCCTTGCAGTTGATGCTCGCTGGTATAGCTCACCAGACCACGGGCGTAGCCCATCTTGTCCATGATCGAATCACAGGCGTCGATGCACGCCGCGCAGCCGATGCATTCCATTTGCAGGCCGTCGCGGATGTCGATGCCGGTGGGGCACACCTGCACGCACAGCTGGCAGTCGACGCAATCGCCCAGGCCGACCTCGGCCGGTCTGACGTCACGTTTGCGCGGGCCACGGCGCTCGCCACGGGCGCTGTCGTAGGAAATGGTCAGGGTGTCTTTGTCGAACATCACGCTTTGGAAGCGTGCATACGGGCACATATGCATGCACACCGCTTCACGCAGCCAGCCGGCGTTGATATAGGTGGCCGCCGTGAAAAACAGCACCCAGAACAGGCTGACGCCGCCCATTTGCCAGGTCAGCAACTCAGCGGCCAGCGGGCGAATCGGTGTGAAGTAACCGACAAAGGTCAGCCCGGTCAATACGCTGATACCCAGCCATAAGGTGTGTTTGGCCGAGCGCCTTGCCAGCTTGTTCAGGCTCCAGGGCGCCGCATGCAGCTTGATGCGCTGGTTGCGCTCGCCTTCGGTGACTTTCTCGCACCACATGAACAACCAGGTGAATGAGCTTTGCGGGCAGGTGTAGCCGCACCAGACTCGGCCGGCAAACACCGTGATCGCAAACAGGCCGAAGGCGCAGATGATCAGCAGCGCTGATAGCAGAATGAAATCCTGCGGCCAGAAGGTCGCGCCAAAGATGTGGAATTTGCTGTCGGCCAGGTCCCACAGCACGGCTTGACGGCCGCCCCAGTCCAGCCACACGGTGCCGAAAAACAGCAGGAACAGCAGCGCGGCACCGGCCACGCGCAAGGTGCGGTACAGGCCGGTGAAGCTGCGGGTATGGATCAGGTTATCGCTGGATTTGGCCTTCACCTTCTTTGGGTGCAGGGGCTCAAAAGTGTCCACGGTTGGGATTCGTTCGCTCATGGTCGTTCGCTCATCAGCCTCCATCAGGCAGATGAACTATGCGCGTGGCTCTGTTTGCATAACAGGCTCAGGCATGGCGATAAAAAGCGGATCAGATGGGGCGATGGCGGGACGCTGCGACAATGTGCTGCACCTCATGGCGAATGGGGTGCAGCGTTATCGCGGATGTGCTGATACAGATCAATTAAATCAACGAACCAGGTTCTTCGGCCTTCACATGTTGGCGACCATCGTGGGCCCCTGCGACCGTCAGGGCGTCGGCCTCGGCTTCAGTGATATAGATCCGCTCGGCCGCCAATTCCACGTAGGACATGGATTTTTCGGTGTCGGTCGCGATATTGACCCGGGTCGCCGGCACGCTCTGTTCCTGGCCGTTGTCGTCGAGCGTGAAGTAGCACAGCTGGTTTTCGATACGTATAGGCATGCCGTTCTCCTTTTTTAGGCTATGAGGGTTTAGGGGTCAGCGATGTGTGGCGGTTCCAGGCAACTGACTGGCGGTCGCGGTTGTCCATGCTTTAACCACAATGACAAAGGACAATGCTGATGGACGCTTGGTGGCATGAAGTGTGGCTGACCCTGCAGGCCGAATTCGCCGACCTTGGCGACGCCCGCCAGCTCACGCAAATCACCGTACGCCTGCTGATGGCCGCGATGCTGGGTGGCATTCTTGGGTTCGAGCGCGAGCACAAGGGCAAGGCTGCGGGGGTACGCACGCATATGCTGGTCGTCATGGGCGCCGCGTTGTTTGTGATGGTGCCGCAGATGTCGGGTAACCAGGCCGACGCCATGAGCCGGGTCGTACAGGGAGTGATCGCCGGGATCGGCTTTCTCGGTGCCGGCACCATTCTTAAAGGCAAGGAAGACGAGGAGGGGCAGCACGTCAAAGGCCTGACCACCGCCGCCGGACTATGGATGACCGCCGCCATCGGCGTAGCCGCGGGGTTGGGGCGCGAATCGACGGCGGTGCTCAGTACCTTGTTGGCGCTGGCGGTGTTCAGCGTCATGCCAATGATCGTCAAACGGCTGGAGAAGGACTGACAATCACTGGCGGCATGGTCGTTGGCGGCTCCTCCATCGGCGGCGGCACGTTTTCCGGCGGCTCTTTCTCCGGAACCGGCTCAGGCTCGGTCGGCGGCAGGGTCGGGTTGTCGATATTCGGGTCCGGCGTTTCTGCCGGGATCGGGATAGTCATCGGTGTGGCCTCCTTTGTGCTTTGCTCTAGCGGTGGACAACCGTGGGGAAGATTTGATTCCCGCTCAATGGCGGTAGATCCATCTGAACTTTTGGCAACGGCCCAGGCTCGGACCTATAGCGGCCCGTTCAGGGAGATCGCGGCTGGCTGATGAATTCGAATCAAGCAAAGAGCGTCCACGGGGCGTAAGGGGAAGATGCTCGATGACCGCTGAAACACAGGTTCCAGAAGATTCCTTGTTGTCGTTGTCCCAGGCGCTGTTGCTGCCCAGGATTGCGATCGAAAGCACCATGCCGGTGATCGACGGCGGTGAGTTTGCCGTCAAGGCCGTGGTTGGCCAGCGGGTCAACGTCACCAGCAAGGTGTTCGCCGATGGTCATGACAAGCTCGCCGTGCTCATCCGCTGGCGCCCGCTGCAGGACGAAAGCTGGCACAGCGTGGTGATGAGCGACGTGGGCAACAACGGCTGGGAGGGAGCGTTTACCGTCACCGTCCAGGGCCCTCACGAATATTGCATCGAAGCCTGGATCGATACCTTCGCCAGCTTCTGCTACGAGCTGCGCAAGAAGCACGAGGCCGGCGTGCCGGTCAGCCTGGAATTGCAGGAGGGGCGCAGCCTGGTATTGCAGGCCGCCGAGCGCAGTGACAACGAGCTGCGCGACCGCCTGATGCTGTTGCACCACGAACTCTCCGGCCTGCTGGAAACCGAGCAGGTCGCGCTGTTCCTGCACGAAGACAGTGCACACTTGATGACCCAGGCCGACCACCGTGCCTACTTGAGCGTCAGCACGGTGTACCCGATTGACGTTGAACGCGAGCGCGCCCAATTCGCCAGCTGGTACGAGCTGTTTCCCCGCTCGATCACCGACGATCCCGCCCGCCATGGCACCTTCAACGATGTGCATGCCCGCCTGCCGATGATCCATGACATGGGCTTTGACGTGTTGTACTTCCCGCCGATTCATCCCATCGGCCGCAGCCACCGCAAGGGCAAGAACAACTCGCTGACCGCTGGCCCCGACGATCCCGGCAGCCCCTACGCGATTGGCAGCGAGGAGGGCGGTCACGAGGCGATCCATCCGCAATTGGGCAGCCGCGAAGACTTCCGTCGGCTGGTCAAGGCCGCCGCCGATCATGGCCTGGAAATCGCCCTGGATTTCGCCATCCAGTGCTCCCAGGACCATCCGTGGCTCAAACAGCACCCCGGCTGGTTCAACTGGCGCCCGGACGGCACGATCAAGTACGCAGAGAACCCGCCCAAGAAGTATCAGGACATCGTCAACGTCGATTTTTATGCCGCTGACGCCATTCCGAGTCTGTGGACCGAACTGCGCGACGTCGTGGTGGGCTGGGTGGAAGAGGGTGTGAAGACCTTTCGCGTCGACAACCCCCACACCAAGCCGCTGCCGTTCTGGCAATGGCTGATCAGCGATGTGCGTGCCAAGTACCCGGAGGTGATCTTTCTCGCCGAGGCCTTCACCACGCCGGCGATGATGGCGCGCCTGGGCAAGGTCGGTTATTCGCAGAGCTACACCTACTTCACCTGGCGCAATACCAAGGCCGAGCTGAGCGAATATTTCACCCAGTTGAACCAGCCGCCTTGGCGGGAGTGCTACCGACCGAACTTTTTCGTCAATACGCCGGACATCAATCCCGGCTTCCTGCACCAATCCGGCCGCGCGGGATTTTTGATCCGCGCCGCGCTGGCCACCATGGGCTCGGGCCTATGGGGCATGTATTCAGGGTTCGAGTTGTGCGAAGCCGCGCCGGTGCCGGGCAAAGAGGAGTACCTGGATTCGGAGAAATACGAGATCCGCCCTCGGGACTTCACGGCGCCGGGCAACATCATTGCCGAGATCGCCCAGCTCAACCGCATCCGCCGGCAGAACCCGGCATTGCAGACGCACCTGGGGCTCAAGCTCTACAACGCCTGGAACGACAACATCCTGTATTTCGGCAAGCGCAGCGAGGACGGCAGCAATTTCATCCTGGTCGCGGTCAACCTCGACCCGTTCAACGCCCAGGAAGCGCACTTTGAACTGCCGCTGTGGGAGATGGGCCTGCCGGACGATGCCCAGACCCAGGGTGAAGACCTGATGAACGGCCACCGCTGGACCTGGTACGGCAAGACCCAGTGGACGCGGCTGGAGCCGCAGATGCCGTTTGGGATTTGGCGCATCACTGTTTCCTGAGTCTTGCGCAGATCAACTGTGGGAGGGGCTTACTGTGGTGAGCGGGCTTGCCCCGCGCTGGGCTGCGAAGCCGCCCCACCAGATTTGTGGTGAATCCGTCGGGGGACAAGCCCCACTCACCACAGCAAGCCCCCTCCCATATTGACCGAGTTCAGTCTGTAAGAATTTGAGTGTTTCAGGAGTTTCCAATGGCGAAGAAGCCCAAGGCTGCCACCTTTATCAAAGATCCGCTCTGGTACAAGGACGCGGTGATCTACCAGGTTCACGTCAAATCCTTTTTCGACTCCAACAATGACGGCATTGGCGACTTTCCCGGGTTGATCGCCAAGCTCGACTACATCGCCGACCTGGGTGTGAACACCATCTGGCTGTTGCCGTTCTACCCGTCGCCACGCCGCGATGACGGCTACGACATCGCCGAATACCGCGGCGTACATAGCGACTATGGGACCCTGGCCGACGCCAAGCGCTTTATCGCCGAAGCCCACAAGCGCGGGCTGCGGGTGATCACCGAGCTGGTCATCAATCACACCTCCGACCAACACCCCTGGTTCCAGCGTGCGCGCAAGGCCAAGCCCGGTTCGGCGGCACGGGACTTCTATGTGTGGTCCGATGACGACCAGAAATACGACGGCACCCGCATCATTTTCCTCGACACCGAAAAATCCAACTGGACCTGGGACCCGGTCGCCGGTCAATACTTCTGGCACCGTTTCTACTCCCACCAGCCCGATCTCAATTTCGATAACCCGCAAGTCATGAAGGCCGTGCTGTCGGTGATGCGCTACTGGTTGGACATGGGCATTGACGGCCTGCGCCTGGACGCGATCCCTTACCTGATCGAGCGCGACGGCACCCACAACGAAAACCTCCCCGAAACCCACGATGTGCTCAAACAGATTCGTGCCGAGATCGACGCCAACTACCCGGACCGCATGCTGCTCGCCGAGGCCAACCAATGGCCGGAAGACACGCAAATGTACTTCGGTGACCGCAAGGGCGATGACGGTGACGAATGTCACATGGCCTTCCACTTCCCGTTGATGCCGCGCATGTACATGGCGCTGGCTCAGGAAGATCGCTTCCCGATCACCGACATCTTGCGCCAGACCCCGGAAATCCCCGCCAACTGCCAGTGGGCGATCTTCCTGCGCAACCACGATGAACTGACCCTGGAGATGGTCACCGACAAAGAGCGCGACTACCTGTGGAATTACTACGCCGCTGACCGCCGTGCGCGCATCAACCTGGGGATTCGCCGACGCCTGGCGCCGTTGCTGGAGCGCGACCGCCGCCGCGTGGAACTGCTCAATAGCTTGCTGCTGTCGATGCCGGGCACGCCGACCCTGTATTACGGCGATGAGATCGGCATGGGCGACAACATCTACCTGGGCGACCGCGACGGCGTGCGCACACCGATGCAGTGGTCGATCGACCGCAACGGCGGCTTTTCCCGTGCCGATCCGGCCAGCCTGGTGCTGCCGCCGATCATGGACCCGCTCTATGGTTACCAGTCGGTCAACGTCGAGACCCAGACCCAGGACCCGCACTCGTTGCTCAACTGGAACCGGCGGATGCTCGCGGTGCGCAAGCAATCCAAGGCATTCGGCAGGGGCAGCTTGAAGATGCTCTCGCCGACCAACCGTCGCATCCTGGCCTACACCCGCGAGTACACCGGCGAGGACGGGCACACCGAGATCATCCTGTGCGTGGCCAACGTGTCACGCAGTGCCCAGGCGGCCGAGCTGGACCTGTCGGCGTTTGCCGGCATGGTGCCGGTGGAGATGCTCGGCGGCAATGCCTTCCCACCCATTGGCCAGCTGAATTTTTTGCTGACCCTGGCACCGTACGGCTTCTACTGGTTTGTGTTGGCGGCGGAAAACCAGATGCCCAGCTGGCATGTGGAACCGGCGCAAAGCATTCCCGACTTCACCACATTGGTATTGAAAAAACGCATGGAAGAATTGCTCGAAGAACCTTGCCGCACCACCCTGGAGCACACGTCGTTGCCGGCCTGGCTGCCCAAGCGGCGCTGGTTTGCCGGTAAGGACACGGCCATCGACAGCGTGCGGATTGTCTACGGCGTACGGTTTGGCGACCCGCAGCATCCGGTCTTGCTCAGCGAGCTGGAGGTGAGCGCCGCCGGGCAGGTCAGTCGTTATCAGTTGCCGTTCGGCTTCCTGGCTGAAGACCAGTTCACCAGCGCCTTGCCCCAGCAATTGGCCCTGGCCCGCGTGCGGCGTACCCGCCAGGTCGGGCTGGTGACCGACGCCTTCAGCCTGGAGCACTTCGTTCGCGCAGTGATCCAGGGCCTGCAAGCCGGCACGGTATTGAACTCCAGCGACGGCGACCTGCGTTTTGAAGCTACGCCCCATCTGGCCAAGCTGCAACTGAGCGACGAGACGCCCGTGCGCTATTTGTCGGCCGAGCAGTCCAACAGTTCGGTGGTGGTGGGCGAAAGCCTGGTGCTCAAGTTGATCCGCAAAGTCAGTGCCGGCGTGCATCCGGAGCTTGAGATGAGTGCCTACCTGACCGCCGCCGATTACCCGAATATCTCGCCGTTGATGGGCGCGGTGATTCGCCGCGACGGCAAGGGCGAGGACAACCTGCTGATGATTGCCCAGGGCTACCTCAGCAACCAGGGCGACGCGTGGAGCTGGACCCAGAACAACCTCGAACGCGCCATTCGCGACGAACTGGTCGAAGCCATCTCCGAGCAGGAGCAGCACTACAACGCCCTCGGCGAGCTGGCCGACTTTGCCGGTTTGCTCGGCCAGCGCCTGGGTGAAATGCACGGTGTGCTGGGCGCGCCTACCACCGACAAAGCCTTTGAGCCGCAAGTCACCACCACCAAGGACACCCAGGCCTGGGCCAAGGATGTGGGCGCGCAGATCGACCGCGCACTGCAATTGCTCAAGCAGCATCAAAACCAATTGAACCCGGCGGATCAGGCGCTGGTCAGTGAATTGTTGGCGCAGAAAAAAGCCATCGGTGCTCACGTCCAGGCGTTGGCGAAGGCCACGCTGGGCGGCTTGCGCATCCGCGTTCATGGGGACTTGCACCTGGGCCAGGTCCTGGTGGTGAAAGGCGATGCCTACCTGATCGATTTTGAAGGCGAACCCGCGCGGCCGCTGCATGAACGGCGCGGCAAGCACAGCCCCTATAAGGACGTGAGCGGCGTATTGCGCTCATTTGATTACGCAGCGGCCATGGCCCTGAATGTGCAGGCAGTGGATCAGTCGCCGCAAGCGGATGCCGCGCGCAAGCGCGTGACCGATCGCTACCTGAATGAAGCACGCCGAGCATTTATCCAGGCTTATCAAGCCGCTGCGTCTACACTGGCGCATGACTGGCAGGATGCCAAGGGCCAGGACGCTGCGCTGACGTTGTTCAGCCTGGAGAAGGCCGCGTACGAAGTGGCCTACGAGGCGGAGAACCGCCCGACCTGGTTGCCGGTGCCTTTGCAGGGCTTGCACGGCCTGTTGAGCGAACTGTTACCTAAATCCAAGCATGCACGCGGTGGGGAGACGTCATGAGTTTTACGCATAAAGAACCGCTGCAGCCCAAGTTGACTGCAATGCCGGCGTCCAAGGACGTCGAAGCGCTGGTGCGCGCCGAGCACCACGACCCGTTTTCAATCCTCGGGCCGCACGACGACGAGCAGGGCGGGCAGTTCATCCGCGCGTTCCTGCCGGAAGCCTTGAGTGTCCAGGTACTGGAGCGCGACAGCGGCGAGCCTTTCGGCAGCCTGGAGGCGACCCCGGTACCGGGCTTGTTTGTCGGGCATTTCAGTACGCGTCAGGCGTATTTGCTGAAGATCCAGTGGGCCGGCGGCGAGCAAATCACCGAAGACCCCTACAGTTTCAGCCAGCTGTTGCTGGGCGAGATGGACCTGTACCTGTTTGCCGAAGGCAATCACCGCGACTTGGGCAGTTGCCTGGGCGCGCAGGTGACCAGCGTCGACGGCGTGCAAGGCGTACGTTTTGCGGTATGGGCGCCGAACGCGCGGCGTGTGTCGGTGGTGGGCGACTTCAATATCTGGGACGGTCGCCGACATCCGATGCGCTTGCGCCACCCTTCGGGGGTGTGGGAAATCTTTATCCCGCGCCTGCAACCGGGCGCGGCGTACAAGTACGAAATACTCGGCGCCCACGGGATTCTGCCTCTCAAGGCCGACCCGATGGCGCTGGCTACCCAGCTGCCGCCGGACACCGCCTCGAAAGTCGCCGCGCCGCTGCAGGTCGACTGGCAGGACCACGAATGGATGCAATCACGCGGCGATAAGCAGAAATCGACGGCACCGCTGTCGATCTATGAATTGCACGTCGGCTCCTGGCAATGCGAGCTGGACGAGGCCGGCGAGGTCGCTCGCCACTATGGCTGGCGCGAACTGGCCGAGCGGCTGATTCCCTATGTGCAGCAATTGGGCTTCACCCATATCGAATTGATGCCGATCATGGAGCACCCGTTTGGTGGCTCGTGGGGCTATCAAGCCTTGTCGCAGTTCGCTCCCAGCGCGCGCTTTGGCTCGCCGGAAGATTTCGCCTACTTCGTTAACGCCTGCCATCAGGCCGATATCGGCGTGATCCTTGACTGGGTGCCGGCGCATTTTCCCACCGATACCCACGGCCTGGCGCAGTTCGACGGCACTGCGCTGTACGAATACGCCAACCCGCTGGAAGGCTTCCATCAGGACTGGGACACCCTGATCTACAACCTGGGCCGCACCGAAGTGCACGGCTTCATGCTGGCCTCGGCGTTGCACTGGCTCAAGCATTTCCATGTCGACGGCCTGCGCGTGGATGCAGTGGCCTCGATGCTGTACCGCGACTATTCGCGCAAGGCCGGCGAATGGGTGCCCAACCGCCACGGCGGGCGCGAGAACCTGGAAGCCATCGATTTCCTGCGCCACCTCAATGACGTGGTGGCCCTGGAAGCGCCGGGTGCATTGGTGATCGCCGAAGAGTCCACCGCCTGGCCGGGCGTCAGCCAGCCCACCCAACAGGGCGGCCTGGGTTTCAACTACAAATGGAACATGGGCTGGATGCACGATTCGTTGCACTACATCCAGCAAGACCCTGTTTACCGCGCCCATCACCATAACGAGCTGAGCTTCGGCCTGGTGTATGCCTGGTCCGAGCGTTTTATCCTGCCGATTTCCCACGATGAAGTGGTGCACGGCAAGCATTCGCTGATCGACAAGATGCCCGGCGACCGTTGGCAGAAGTTTGCCAACCTGCGTGCCTATCTGACGTTCATGTGGATGCATCCCGGCAAAAAACTGCTGTTCATGGGCTGCGAGTTCGGCCAGTGGCGCGAATGGAATCACGACCAGCAACTGGACTGGTACCTGTTGCAGTACCAGGAGCACCAGGGTGTGCAAAAACTGGTGGGCGACCTGAATCGGCTCTACCGCGAAGAACCCGCGTTGCACGAACAGGACGACGCGCCCCAGGGCTTCCAGTGGCTGATCGGCGATGACGCGATCAACAGCGTCTACGCCTGGCTGCGCTGGAGCAAGGACGGCAAACCGGTGCTGGTGGTGGCCAACTTCACCCCGGTACCGCGTGAAGCCTACGCCGTGGGGGTGCCGTTTGCCGGGCGCTGGAGCGAGGTGATCAACAGTGACGCAGACACCTATGCCGGCTCCAATTTCGGCAACGGTGGTGAAGTGTTCACCCAGGATGAGCCGCGCCACGGTCAGCCGGTGTCGTTGTCGCTGAATTTGCCGCCGTTGGGGGTGCTGATTCTGCGACCCGAAGCGCGTTAACGGCTCTACCATGAGGGATTCGGTTGTCCACGGTGCTGGCAGGGTGCCACAATGGCGCCTTTGTCGTGGCAGTCGGATCAGGCGGATTTCATGAATGGCCTTGGGCGTGAGCAGGACCAGGATTGCTTTATAGAAGAGCAGGTGCGGACCGACCGTCTGCACCAGCTGTTCCGGCAGTCGTTTGCGGCCATTTTCGGCAGTTACATGGCCGCCGCCATGCTGTGTTGGCTGTGCTGGGATCGCTTCGACCACAGCGTCATGCTGGTCTGGCTGGTGCTGCTGGCGGCGTCTTCGCTGCTGCGGATCAAGATGTTCGTGGACTGGTTTCGCTGCCCGAACAGCGAACGTACCCCCGACCGCTGGGAGCGCCGCTACTGGATCACGCTGACGCTCTCGGCGGGTATCTGGGGCCTTGGTGCGTTTGCGGTGATGCCCACCGATGACCGTTTATCCCAGGTACTGGTGATGTTGTTCACCGTGGGCATGTCGGTGAGCGCGGTCTCGTGTTATTCGGCCTATCGCTGCATGACGCTGGCGTCCATCGCCCTGGTATTGCTGCCCTGTACGCTATGGTTGCTGTTCCAGCCATCGCCGATGCAGGTGGGGGTGGCAATTGCGGTATTGGTGTTCAGCACCTTTGTGGTCAGCGCTACCCGCAAATTGTCCGATGCCCTGGAAAAAGCCTTTCGCCTGACCCGGCAAATGGAACATGCCCACAACATCTCGACCCATGCCGCACAAACCGACGAGCTGACCGGCCTGATGAATCGCCGCGCGTTTTTCGAACATGCCCAGCTGTTATACGCACAGTGCCGCCATCACCAGCAACCGCTGTGTGCATTGATGATGGACATGGACCATTTCAAGCAGATCAACGACACCTACGGCCATCAGGCCGGCGACCAAGTGTTGCGCCAGATTGGCGGGGTGATCAGCGCATCGTTTCGTAAGGCTGACGTGTATGGGCGATTGGGGGGCGAGGAGTTTGCCGTCCTGTTGCCCAACACTACGCTGGAAACCGCGCGAGAAATTGCGGAACAACTGATCAAGGCCATCTCCGGCCTGGTCTCCGACCCGGTGCACGGGCTGAGCGCAAGCCTCGGCGTGGCTTTCACCGATGCGGTGGATCAGGACCTGCACGGCTTGATGAACACGGCCGACAAGGCGCTGTACCGGGCCAAGGCGCAGGGCCGCAACCAGGTTGCGGTGGCGGAGTAGAGGCAAACTGTCTGCTCTTCCACAGGGGATCTGCATTTAACTGGTCGGCATTGGATCAAGCCCCTCCCACATTTAGATACCTATGGAGGAGCGCTCAGTCCTTGAGCATGGCTCTGGTCAACACCCGCGAGACCTGCTCGGCAGAGTAGGGCTTGGCGAGAAACTCGAACCCTTCGTAGCCGCTCTCGGCCAGCTCATCACTGTAGCCCGAGGTGAGCACCACGGGTAAATCCGCGCGGCGCTGGCGCAGCTGCCTGGCCATGGCCACGCCGGTGATGCCTGGCATCACCACGTCCGAGAAAATCACATCGAACGCCATGGCGTCCTGGCCCGCGAGGGTCAGTGCCTGCTCGGCATCGGTGGCCCAGGTGGTCTGGTAGCCCAGGTCTTGCAGGATCTGGCTGGCAAACCGTCCGACTTCGAGGTTGTCTTCCACGATCAATACATGGCACTGGGCAGCGTCATGGGTCGGGACGGGGCTTTCCTGGGCGCTGTGCTGCGCGCAGGTCTGGGCCTCGACCTGCGGCAGGTACAAGGTGAACACGCTGCCCTGGCCGAGGGTGCTGGCCACGTCGATGTTGCCCCCGGATTGCTTGGCAAACCCGAACACCTGAGACAAGCCCAGGCCCGTGCCTTTACCCACGGCCTTGGTGGTAAAGAACGGCTCGAAAATCCGCTCGGCGGTTTCGGGCGTAATGCCCGGGCCGGTATCGGCCAGGGAGATGGCGATATGCGGCTGGCGTGACCCGGCGTCGCCACGGATGCCGGGCAGCGGCTGCTCGCCGGCAACCCGCAGCGTCAGCGTGCCCTGGCCACCCATCGCGTCGCGGGCATTGAGGGCGATGTTGATCAGTGCGGTTTCAAACTGGCTGGAGTCGACCCGTGCGAAGCAGGCGTGCGGCGACAACTCGACCAGTACCCGAATACGCGCCCCGGTGACGCTTTCGAGCATCTCGCCGATATTCTGTACACGCTGGCCCACATCGAAAACTTCGGGGTTCAGGGGTTGGCGGCGGGCAAAGGCGAGCAGTTGGCTGGTCAACTTGCTGGCCCGCTCCACGGTGTCGGACACCGCGCTCATATAGCGCTGGCGGCGTTCTTCCGGCAGACCCGGCTGGCGCAGAAAATCCACCGATGAGCGAATGATCGTCAGCAGGTTGTTGAAGTCGTGGGCCACGCCTCCGGTCAACTGGCCGATGGCTTCGAGCTTTTGCGACTGGCGCAGCGCGGCTTCGGCCTGGGCCAGCGCCACGGTGCGCTCTTGCACGCGCTGTTCCAGGGTCCTGTTCAGTTCGGCGTAGGCGGCCAGGCCCTGGCGCACGTCGGCATCGGCGCGCACCCGCTCGATATGCGCCCAGGAGCGCTCGGTGACCTCGCGCAACAAGGCCAGGTCGTAGGGCGACCAGGTGCGGGGTGATTTGTCATGCACGGCCATCAAGGCGGTCAGGCGACCGTTCTTGATCAGCGGCATGCAGAGGGTGGCGCTGACGCCCAGGGCCTGGAAGCTGGCGGACTCAGCGGCAGGCAGTTCGCGCAGGTTATCGTGGATCACCAGCGGTTCGCCGGCCCGCAGGCAGGTGACGGCGCGCTCGCCAAACGCGGCCAGGCTGTAGCGCCCGATAATGCTCGGCGACCCCGGCGTGGTCCAATTGCCGCGAATAGTGAAGCCATCTTCGTCGGCGTCCATGTCGGCGTAGGCGCAATTGCTCACTTGCAGGTGTTCGGTCAGCAGTCGGGTCGTGCTGGTCATGACCGCCTCGGCATCGGCGGCATTGATCACTGCGCTACCGATGGCATCCAGCACCGCCAGGCGCCGCGTGAGGAATACCGTGGCCGTGGTTTCGGTGACGGTATCCAACAGGCCGACCACGTTGCCCTGGGGGTCGCGGATCGGGCTGTAGCAGAAGGTGAAGTACGCCTGCTCACGCGCCTGGCCGCGCTCGATCACCAGCGGGAAGTTTTCGATATAGGTGGCGTGACCCTGGAAGGCAGCGTCGGAAATGGGGCGGATGTCGTTCCACACCTCACTCCATATTTCGCTGAACGGACGGCCCAGCGCATAGGGTTTGTTACCCAGGATCGGGATAAACGCGTCGTTGTACAGCGTGATCAACTGCGGGCCCCAGACAATCGCCTGGGGGAAGCTCGACGCAAAACACAGTGCCACGGTGGTCTTGAGCACATCCGGCCACTGCTCCAGCGGCCCCAGGGGCGTACTCGCCCAATCATGCTGACGCACACGCTCAGCCATGTCGCTGCTGCATTGCAGCCAATTCGTCATTGGGAGAACACCTTTAACCAGCCTCTACTGTGCGCCTTCTGTGTCTGGCGCACAGCTACAGACCTGCCTGAACGCTGCCAGTTCAGCGCGATTATCGGCTAGATGGCAATTTGATGCTTGCTTGAATTGAACAGGCCAGGCGCCGCGAGGTCGGGCGCCTGGCCAATGCTCATTGCGTGCCGAATAAACCGGTCCAGTAGATGCCCGCGTCACTCTTCGGGTCCATGGCATAGGCGGCGCCCAGTTCGCGAAATTGCGGGCTCATCAGGTTGGCGCAATGGCCGGGACTGGCGAGCCAGCCGTCGACCACCTTGCGTGGGGTATCCAGGCCGGCGGCGATGTTCTCGCCGATGTTCTTCGCGATGTACCCGGCCAACTCGGCGCGGTCGCCGGGGGTACGGCCGTCGTGGTCCAGGTGGTCGAAGAAATTGCCGTTGGCCATGTTGCGCGTGTGGCTGTTGGCGGCGCTGGCCAGGGTGTCGTTCCACGACAGCGGGGTGGTCGCGGTGAACTGCTGGGGCCCGCATTGGCGGGGTTGACTGCGGGCGGAATTGATCAGGTCGAGCAGTTTACGGCCTTCGGTCTGCCAGTCGCCCAGGCCGCTCGATAGCAGCGGGCGCGCCAGCACGATGCGCCAGTCCTGGCCGCTGTTACTCACGCCGATGTCGACGAATTGCGGGTCCAGCACCACCCGGCAGAAGCTCTCGCGCACCGCCTTCATTGCCGCCTGGGCATCCCTGGGCCCGGACAGGCTGATGGCCTGCACATTCACCATCGGGTATGCCGCGCGGGCCAGGGCCTGCTGCAAATCGCCGACGTTATTGGCCGGCAGCACCAGGCGTGTGTCGGCGGCCAGGGGGGGCAGTTCCTGGGAACCCTGGTCGCCGCAGCGTTGCACCTGGCTGCGGTATTGGTTGATCTGTTGTACCAACTGACTTTCTTCATTCGCCATCGCGCTGGCGCAGAACACCGTACTGGCGGCCAGCGTCGTAAGACCCATCATCAATGACAGAACGCGCATGGACGTTACCCTTGAGCTTGAAAGTGCTCATGATGCGCGATGTAACCCGGTCTGGCGCAACGCCTTTTTTGTTTTTTTGCCTCAACGGGTGTTCTGCGCGCCGTTCACGGCACGGTTATGGCCCCATGCCAGCGCACTGGCGAGCATGATCAGGCACAGCGCCGCGGCGAAGGTTGTGTGCAGGCCATTTGCCACGGATTGCGGCGCGGCGTGGATGACGTCGGGGGTTACCCAGGCGAACACCGCGCCCAGGGCCGAGGCGCCGAGAATCAGACCGAGGTTGCGTGACAAGTTCAGCAGGCCGGAAACCGTGCCGCGCCGGCTCGCCTCGACCTCACTCATCACCGCTGTGTTATTGGCGGCCTGGAACAGGCTGTATCCCGTCGTCAGGACCATCAGCGCGCCCAGATAGACGATCAACCCCGAGGCCAGCGACAGCAGCAGGGCGCCACACAGCAGAATGCCCAGTCCGGCGCGGGTCATGCGTTGGCTGCCAAGACGGTCGGTGAGGCGTCCGGCGGGCACGCCGGTGAGTGCGGCGACACACGGGCCGACGGCCATGGCCAGGCCCATCCATTCAGGCGACAAGCCCAGGCCGCGTGACAGATAAAACGGCCCGACCACAAAGGTGGCCATGATCACGGCGGCGACCAACGTGCTCATTGCCAGGCCTGTGCGTAGCGATGCGTCCTTGAGTGGCGACCAAAGACTCACCATGCCGGCTGCCGGCAGGTATTGTCGATCCGCTGGCAAAGCGCGCCAGGCCAGCACCACCGCCAGCAGCCCCAGCGGCACTCCCGCCAGGAATAACGCGCGCCAGCCCCATAGGCTGAGCAACAGGCCGCCCGCGCTGGGGCCCATGGCGGTGCCGACGGCCGACATCGTGCCGAGCAAGCCCATGACCCGACCGATGCGTTCCTTGGTCACGGTATCGGCGACCAGGCCCAGGGTCATGGCCATCATGATTGCAGCGCCCAAACCTTGCAGGGTGCGCGCGGCGATCAGCGTATTGAGTGACGGCGCGCTGCCGCACAGCCCGCACGCCAGCGTGAACAGCAGCAACCCGCCGAGCAACAGCCGACGACGGCCCAGGCGATCACCCAGATTACCCGCGCTGACGATCACCGCCGTGATCGCCAGCAGGTAGGCCAGCACCACCCACTGCACCGCCTGAAAGGACGCGGCGAACGCCAGCGCCAGGCTGGGCAAGCCGACATTGGCAATACTGGTGCCGAGGGACGCCAGCAGCATGGACAGCGACAGGCAGACGAGGCTGCCGCGTGGGGAGGAGGGCATGGGGGATTCCTTGGGTGAATGCGACTGTCACAACGCTACGGCGTGGCCTAACATGGCGCAAGGCGCATGGGTTGCACTGAATACCTGCATAAGACGCCTGCCAAGGAGATACCGATGCCTGATCTGAATCTGCTGATCACCCTGGACGTTCTGCTCGCCGAAGGCAGCGTCGTCGGCGCGGCCAAACGCCTGGGGCTGAGCCCTTCGGCCATGAGCCGAGCCCTGGCGCGCCTGCGCGACACCACCGGCGACCCCTTGCTGGTACGCGCCGGGCGCGGCCTGGTACCGACCCCACGGGCGGTGGCACTGCGCGAACAGGTCAGCCGTCTGGTGCAGGACGCTCACGGCGTACTGCGCCCGGCGCAAGCCCTGGAGATGGGGCGGGTAGAGCGCACCTTCACTCTGCGTACCAGCGAAGAGTTCGTCGAACAGGTCGGCCCGTCCCTGCTGGCGCGCATCGCCCGAGAGGCCCCCGGCGTACGTTTGCGCTTCATCAACAAGACCGACACGGACAGCGCCTGGCTGCGCGATGGCCGGGTGGACCTGGAAACCGGCGTGGTCGACCCCGTCGCCAGCCCGGAAATCCTGACCCAGGCGCTGTTTCGCGACCGTCTGATCGGCGTGGTGCGCAAGGGTCATCCCCTCAGCCAGGGTGCGATCAGCGCCCAGCGTTTCGCCGAGGGCCAGCACGTCTACGTTTCGCGGCGCGGCCAGGCGCGTGGCCAGATCGACGATGCGCTTGAGTGCCTGGGCTTCACGCGACAGATAGCCAGCATCGTCGCCGGCTTCTCCACCGCCGTTGCCCTGGCCCGTGGCACCGACCTGATCGCCAGCGTGCCCGAGCGCTACATCGCCGACCGACGCGACCTGTACTGCTTTGACCTGCCGCTGATGTTGCCCGGCTTCACCGTGGCGATGCTCTGGCATCCACGGCTGGACGCAGACCAGGCGCACCGCTGGCTGCGTGGATGCTTGCGTGAGGTGTGCGGGCAACAGGTACAATCCCCGCTGCCTTGACGCGAAACCCCAGGAATTTGCATGTTCAGCCTTACCCGCTACACCACGCCGTGCCCCGAGCCCATTAATGCTCAGATCCTGCAAATGGTGGTGGACAACCTCACCGACATCAGCAGCGTGGCGCTGCCGCCAAGCAACCTGCTCTACAGCATCTACCAGTACGCGGTTGGCTTTGAAGTGCACCTGTACCTGGAAGCGCTGAATGGCGAGAAAGGCATTGCAGTCGAGCTGATTGTCGCCACCGATGCGCAGCAGGCCGACCAGCTCATCGGCTTCTTGCTGTGCCTGCCGGTGAAGGATGACCCCGAGGCGTGCGGCATCGCGTTCATGGCGGTGCAAGCCGGTCGCCGCCGCCAGGGTGTGGCGCGTGCAATGATGCAGGACGTGCTGGCGCGCTATCCCCATGCCGAATTGGCCTGCGCCGTGGAAAAGGTTCCGGCTTTCGAGGCCGTGGGCTTCCAGGTGCGCGGCGCGCGCGGCACCCAGGTGCTGATGAACACCCGCGACTACGGCACCGATGGCTTGATGGGCGTGCTGGATGTGGCGCCGATCTACAGCTCCCTGGAAGTGCGGCAGATCCATACCTACCTGCTGCAAAGGCACGGCAAGCGCGCAATGATCGACGCGGAGAAACAGCGGGACCGGCATTTGGATCAGTTGACGCACAAGGTTCGATTGTTTGTGCAGTCTCAAGGCTGAGTGGTCGCGCTGCTAGCCAACCACTGCAGCCTCCCTGTGGAAGCTGCCAAGCTTTAGCGAGGCTGCGATAGCGGTGGGGCAGGCTACGCAGTTGTCGCAGCCCCACGATTGACCATCGCCAGAATCGTCGCCAATAGCTCCTGCTGCGCCTCTTCACGGCTGATTTCGCCGTTGGCCGCCGCGTGTGACAAGGCTTGCGCCGCGCCCAGCATGGCGCGCAGGCCGGCTTGAGAGACGGTGCCCGTGGGCGCGAAGGGCGCCAGCGCGTCGCGGCACTTGTCGAGGAAGATCACCTCGTATTTGCGCTTGAGGATTTCCAGTTCCGGCGAACCGCTCAGTGCTGCGGTCACCCCCGGAATCTCTCGTCCCTGCAACAACACGCAATCGACATAGGACGCGGCGATTACCCACGCGCGGTCTTCCAATGTCGCGCTGCTGGCATCGATAGCCTCGGCAAACACCTGGTTCTGGCGCCCATCGAAATCTTCGTACAACGCAGCCAGCAACCCGGCACGAGTGACGAAGTGGTCGTAGACCACCGGCTTGGTCACGCCCGCCAGTTCCGCCAGGCGGCCCAGGGTCAGGGCGTCCGTGCCTTCCTCGCGCACCAGTTGGCAGGCGACTTCCAACAATTGGCGCAGCCGATCTTCACGGGACAAACGACGACGCGGGGCAGGGGATTCGTTGCTTGACATGCTTATGTACCAAAAGTAACTTACTAATCGTAACTTAGTCCTAGCCTAAACCGAAAGGGAGTCCATGTCATGCACGCGCTCATTGTTGTTGCTCACCACGACCCGCAATCCCTCACTCACGCCATCGCAGCGCAAGTCGCTGCCGGCCTCGGTGCGGCCGGCCACACTTATGAAATCGCCGACCTTGCCGCCGAAGGCTTCGACCCGCGCTACAGCGTTGCCGACCACCGGGTGCACCGCAGCCGCGCCACGCCTCCTGCGGATGTTCTGGCCGAACAAGCGCGCCTCGACCGTGCCGACGCCCTGGTGCTGGCGTTTCCCATCTACTGGTGGTCACTGCCGGGCCTGCTCAAGGGATGGATCGACCGCGTATTCGTCAATGGCTGGGCGATCGATTACGGCCCGGATACCCCGGTGGTGAAAAAGCTACACCACATGCAGGTGCATCTGCTCGCCCTCGGCGCAGCGGACCACAGCGCCTTCGACCGCCACGGCTATGCCAAGGCAATGCGTACGCAGATCGACTACGGCATCTTTGATTACTGCGGAGCGCGGGTAGTGACGTCCGAGCTGTTGCTGGACTCCGAAGGCGGCGCGGCACAGGCGCATCTGCAGACGGCAAACGCCGTGGGGCGACGTCTGTTTGAGACTGAAACGGTCGCCGGTTGATTCAACCGTCGCGAAACAGGTCGTGGGCATCCAGCAGGCGATAGGCAATTTCCGGGCGTTTCTCCAGGCCTCGGCGAATCGCCGCCGGAATCGATTGCCGGGTCTTGCGGCACATGCCCGGTAAGTCGTCGATGACGATCTGAATCCCGCGCATGCTCTTGACCTCTGTGTGGCCTGGGGCGATATGCACACGGATGCCCAATTGCTGGTACATCAGTTGTTGCAGGCGTTCGAGGTCTTGCAGGCTCTTGAGGTCTTCAAGCCGCTCGAGCAGGCGTTTTTCTTCCTGGCGGGTGAGGCTGAGGATACGCAGGTCGGCGCCGGAGGCCTCAAGTAACTGTTCGCGCTCGCAGACGCAGGCGCCGGGTGGGCAGGGTTGGCGAATTGTCATGTGCAGGCCCTCCCCAAACCGACGCGGCTGATTCAGTCGCTGAGCACGACCCCGAGACTGCCCAGGGTCTTCCAGTACCCAGGATAGGTCTTGGCCACGCAGTCAGGGTCCTGGATGCGAATGCCCGACACTTTCAGCCCGGCCAGGGCAAAGCACATGGCGATGCGGTGGTCGGCGTGGGTGTCGATCAGTGCGTTGCACGAGGTGCCGGCCAGCGCCGGGTCGGCGGCCACCAGCAGGTCGTCGCCTTCGATGGTTGCCAACCCCGGACGGATCGCATTCAGGCCGTCATGCAGGGCCTGTACGCGATCACACTCCTTGACCCGCAGGTTGGCCAGCTCGGTGAAGCGCACCGGCGTAGTGTTGAACGCGGCCAGCACCGCCAGGGTGGGAATGGCGTCCTGCATTTGCGAGCCGACCACGGTGGCCTGCATGTTCGGGAACTGCGCGATCACGGCCTGCGCCTTGGCGTCGGGCTGAGTGAAATCCTGCGCGGCCACACCGATGTCGATATGGCCACCGGTCAGCACTTCGGCGGCCCACAGGTAGGTGGCGGCGGAGGCGTCCGGCTCGATCAGGTAGTCATGGGCGGTGTAGCCGGTGGGGGCTACGCGCCAGGTGGTGTCGTTTACCTCGTCAACCTGCGCCCCGAAGGCACGCATGCAATCGAGGGTCAGGTCCACGTAGCCACGGGCACCGATGTCCTTGCCGGTCAGCGCCACTTCGATCGGCGCCTCACCGCACGCCGCCAGCATCAGCAAGGCCGAGACGTACTGGCTGGACAAGCCGCCGTCGATTTCAAAGCGCGTGGCCTGGACCTTGCCCGCGCCGTGCACGGTCACCGGCGGGCAACCGGTCGGGCTGTCGACCTGGATACCGTTTTGGCTGAGGGTAGCCAGCAGCGGGCCGATCGGACGCTTGCGCATATAGTCGTCGCCATCGAGCACTACGGTGCCATCGACGGTCGCTACCGCCGCAGTGAGAAAACGCATGGCGGTGCCGGCATTGCCGAGGAACAGCGGTTGCGTCGGCAATTGCAGCTTGCCGGAACCGGTGACGACGAAGGTGGTGTCGTCCGGCTCATCGATGGTCACGCCCATTTGGCGCAGGGCCACCGACATGTGCCGGGTGTCATCGCTCTTGAGCGCGCCGCTCAGGCGGCTGGTGCCCTTGGCCAGGGCGGCCAGCAGCAGGGCGCGGTTGGTAATGGATTTGGAGCCGGGCGGTGCGACCTTGCCATTGAGGGGGAAATTGGGCGGTGTAACGGTCACGGTTTTCTGCGAACTCAAGGTACAAGGCTCCTGGTCAAGGCAAGGTGATACGGAGTGGCCGGCGGGCGGACCCGAATAATCGGCCAAAGGTGCGGTGCTTGTCGAGGTTTAGCGCTGGCTCAACCAGTAATCATGCAGCGCCCGCGCCGCCGGTTCGATCTCGCTGACGCGCTGCTGGTGGGCCTGCACGTCCAGGTCTGCGGGCAACTCGAAGTTGTCCTGTTCGGCGCACCAGGAAATTTTCTCGAACTGCGCGGCCAGTTCGACAGGCAGTTGCGGCCAATTGCCGATCGCTGCGCCACGGATGTAGCCAAAGCACCACTCTTCAGCCAGGGTTACGGCTTGGCCTTGATGTTCGGTGTCATCGAAGCGTGCCTTGAAGTCTTGGGCGTTGTTGGCCAATTGTGCCGCCAGGGTGTTGATGTGGCGTACGCACAGCTCCAGGAAACGCTGTGCTTGATCCATGCTTTCCCATTCCGGGTTCTGCCCGCCCCAGATGGCCGGGAACCATTCGGCGATATCCACTTGCGTCGGGCTCGACACCAGCGCGGTGAAGTAACCGTCGAGTTCGGCCAGGTTCAGCACCGAATGATCATCGCCGTACTTGAGCAGGGTGTCTTCGATAAACTCGAAATCGGCGGGGGTGAGGGGTTGGGCGTGCATGGCATTTCCTTAAAACGTCGAGCGCCGCGGGCGGGGCGGCTTAAAGCGCCAAGGATGGCGCCTGGCAGGATTTTTTGCCAGTCCCGCTTTTGGCCGATGCGCCGTCCTGCACCCTTGTTATAGTTCGGGCCTTATCACTCGCCAGTCAGGGATCACTGCCATGTCCGAATACCAAGCTTTCGTCGTCGAACTCACCGGCAACGTTGCCCATGTGCAGATCAATCGCCCGGAAAAAATCAACGCGATGAACGCGGCGTTCTGGACCGAGATCATCGACATTTTCCAATGGGTCGACGACACCGACGCGGTGCGTGCGGTGGTGCTCAGCGGTGCCGGCAAGCATTTCTCGTCGGGCATTGACTTGATGATGCTGGCGTCGGTGGCCAATGAGTTCGGCAAGGATGTAGGACGCAATGCCCGCCTGTTGCGACGCAAGATTCTACAGCTGCAAGCCTCGTTCAACGCTGTCGACAACTGCCGCAAGCCGGTGCTGGCGGCGATCCACGGCTATTGCATCGGTGGCGCCATCGACCTGATCAGCGCCTGCGACATGCGCTACGCCGCCGAGGGTGCGCAATTCTCTATCAAGGAAATCGACATCGGCATGGCCGCTGACGTCGGCACCCTGCAACGGCTGCCGCGCATCGTCGGCGACGGCATGCTGCGCGAACTGGCCTATACCGGCCGCCAGTTCGACGCCGAAGAAGCCCGCAGCATCGGCCTGGTCAATCGGGTCTATGCCGATCACGAAAGCCTGTTGGCCGGGGTCATGGAGATTGCCGCTGAAATCGCCGCCAAGTCGCCGATTGCCGTCACCGGCACCAAGGCCATGCTCAGCTACATGCGTGACCATACGGTCAATGATGGTCTGGAATACGTTGCCACCTGGAACTCGGCTATGTTGCAATCCAACGACCTGCGCGTGGCCATCGCGGCCCATATGAGCAAGCAGAAACCCGACTTCGTGGATTGACTGACATGACCCCAGGCTGGATTACCACAACGCTGCTGGACAACGACACCCCCGGCGGCTGGGCCGTCGCCCGCAGCCGCGACGGCTTTTTACATGACACCAACGGCCCGCTGTTCCCACGGGAATGGCTCAAGCGCCAGGACCTGCCGGTGTTCGCCGAACACGGCATCGGCTACCTCGACGGTGAGCCGGTGTATCTGTTGGAACTCGACTCGTCCAGCGAGGTGCCTGGGTGCAGTTGGCAGGGCCTGCGTGGCTTCATGCTGCAGGGCGATCACGCGTTGTACAAAGTGTTGGGGTACGCGGCGCAGATCGGCACCTGGGCGCGTGAGCATCGGTTCTGCGGCAGTTGCGGTCAGGCCATGGTCCAGGTGCCCCGCGAGCGCGCGATGCATTGCCCGCCCTGCGACCTGCGCAGCTACCCGCGGATTTCGCCGAGCATGATCGTGCTGGTGACCCGTGGCGATGAGATCCTGCTGGCGCGTTCGCCGCGTTTTGTCACCGGCGTGTACAGCACGTTGGCGGGGTTTGCCGAGCCGGGCGAGTCGGCCGAGGACTGCCTGATCCGCGAAGTGCGCGAGGAAGTGCAGGTGGAGGTCAAGAACATCCAGTACATGGGCAGCCAATGCTGGCCGTTCCCCCATTCGATGATGCTGGGCTTTCATGCCGAATACGCCGGTGGCGATATCGTGCCTCAGGCCGATGAGATCGAGGACGCGCAATGGTTCAACATCCATGACCTGCCGCCGTTGCCGGCGTCACGTTCGATTGCGCGTTACCTGATCGACCTCTACCTGGCCCGCCGCTTAGGCCACGCTGAACCAGTGCTGCCAGGCTAGGCGCACCGTCAGGCCCAGCACCACGGTGATGAACACCGGGCGAATGAATTTGGCGCCGCCGCTGATCGCGCTGCGTGCGCCAAAGAATGCGCCACACATTACCGAAACGCCCATGGCCAGACCGACGATCCAGTCCACCGAACCGTTGAAGATAAACACCGACAGCGCCGCCGCGTTACTGACGAAGTTCATGCTGCGCGCCACGCCGCTGGCTTTGACCAGGTCGATGGGGTAGAGCAGCATCGTGCTCACCGTCCAGAACGCCCCGGTGCCGGGGCCGGCCACACCATCATAGAAGCCCAGGCCGAAGCCCTGGGTGGCTTGCCATTTCTTCTTGATCGGCGCTTCGGCATCCAACGGTGCCTTGGGCGTGCCGCCAAACAGCAGGTAGACGCCGCAGGCAAAGACGATCACCGGCAGCATCTTGTTCAGGGTTTCGGCGGGCAGGTAATGCGCCACCACAGCACCGACGAGCGCGCCGACCAGCGTACCGACGATGGCATGCACCCATTGGCGCGGGTGGAACAGCTTGCGGCGGTAGAAGGTAAAGCTGGCGGTGGCCGAGCCGAAGGTGGAGCTGAGTTTGTTGGTACCCAGTACCAGGTGCGGCGGCATGCCGGCGGTGAGCAGCGCAGGCGTGGTCAGCAGGCCGCCACCGCCGGCGATGGCGTCGATGAAACCGGCAATAAAGGCCACGACGGCGAGAATGGCGAGGGTGGTGAGGTCAACGCTGAGTTCGAAGGGCATGGGATGGGCTTATTGTTGGCGGGGCTGCTGAGGGGCGCCATCTTACCTTCCGAATGTAAGAGATCCAAATGTGGGAGGGGCGGTGCGACGATTCGACTTGCTTGCTCCCACATTGGACCTGTGTTCACTGGGTTATTTGTGGGTGCCCAGCCACTCCAGCGCCGTGCGCCACACGCAAATCCCCAGAAAATACGCCGACATCAGCGACCACAACCCGAACGTCCATGGGTTGGTATTCGGGTAATCGACCACCATCAGAAAGCTGCACAGCAGCCAGATCGTGGTCACCGCGATATTGATCGGCATAAAGCGCTTGACCCGAAACGGGTGCAGGAACTTCATCGGCGTCACGGTCAGCAGCGCCAGGCCGATCACGGTCAGCAGCGTCACCCAGGCCTCTGGCTGGATGATGTAGACGCACAGGGCGACCACATTCCAGGCGGCGGGGAAGCCGACGAAGTAGTTGTCCTTGCTCTTCATGTTCACGTTGCAGAAGCAGAACAATGACGACACCAGGATCACCGACACGGTGAACAGGTGGGTGAACTCCGGCAGGTCGATGTAGCGGTAGATAAACAGTGCGGGAATGAACACATAGGTGAGGTAGTCGATCACCAGGTCCAGCACCGAGCCGTCAAAGCTGGGCAAGACCGTGCTGACATTCACCCGTCGCGCCAGGGAACCGTCGACGCCGTCCACCACCAGCGCCAGGCCCAGCCAGAGCAGGCAGGCCTTGGGTGAGTTCTCCAGCAACGCCAGGGTGGCCAAAAAAGCCAGGACCACGCCGGTGGCGGTAAAGCCGTGGGCGCCCCAGGCTTTTATTCTGGCTACATGCAGGGTCGATATCACGGGCGGTTCTCCAAAAGGTCAAACGGGGCAGCCGACAGCGTAACGCGGTCGAGTCTGGCCGGGGAATGCAGGTATCGACCGGGAAGGGGGGCATAAGGTTCACCGCCCGGCGTATCGCTTAGCGTAGCAAGCGTAGGACGTTTCGGCATCACCCTTGGCGGAATACCAGCGCCTTCAAGCCACTTTGCGCGTCAATATCTGGAAATTCCGGCGGGTTTTTCAGGCGCTCGACAAAGCGCAGGCCCGGCGCTTCGCGGGTCACACCGTCGATCAGGAAGTCTTCGCCATAGGCCGGGTCGTTCATGCACGCCAGCACCGTGCCCTGGGGCGACAACAAATCCGGCAGGCGGCGCAGCACGCGCTGGTAGTCCTTGGTCAGCAAAAAACTGCCTTTCTGGAAGGAGGGCGGGTCGATGATCACCAAGTCATACGGACCGCCGTGAGTCACCTTGGCCCAGGACTTGAACAGGTCGTGGCCCAGAAACGTCACTTTGCTCAGGTCGTGACCGTTGAGGCGATGGTTGTCGCGACCACGGCTCAGGGCGCCACGGGCCATGTCCAGGTTCACCACATGCTCGGCGCCGCCTTCGATGGCCGCCACCGAGAACCCGCAGGTGTAGGCAAACAGGTTGAGTACGTGCTGACCTTTGGCCTGCTCGCGCACCCAATTGCGTCCATAACGCATGTCGAGGAACAGGCCGCTGTTCTGTTTTTTGCCCAGGTCGATCAGATAGCGCAGGCCGCCTTCGGTGATGGTCAGCTCGTCGATGGCGTCTCCCACCAGCCACTCGGTGGTGCTTTGCGGCAGGTAGCGGTGTTGCAGGGCCACGGTATGGGCGCCGAAGCGCGCCCAGTCGAACTGCAACAATTGCTGCTTCAAGGCTTGCAGGTGTTCGGTTTCCTTGAACACGGCCACCAGCACGACGCCTTGCAGCCAGTCCACCGTCAACTGCTCCAGCCCTGGCCAGCAGCGACCACGGCCGTGGAACAGGCGCCGGGTTTCAGTCGGGGCGCTGGTCAGGGCGTTGAGCAGGTGGGTGTGCAGGGTAGCGAGTGCGTCTGGGTTCATCGTTGAGCGTCAGTCGTTGAGCGGGCGGCATTTTAAACACAATCGAGCGCGGTTGTTGCTCAGAGCGTGGCGATCAAGGCTGGCCCAAAGGACTCACGCAGAAAACCAGGTGCGATGTACCGCTCGTAATGCGCTTCGGAGAGCAGGAAGAACTCCCGATCAATCGCGTCGCGCAGGTCTGTGAGGTTGCGTTCGCGAAACTCCGGCAACAGCGCCAACCCATAGGCATCCAGCTTGGAAATCACCCGTGCGCCCCTGGCAATCAACTGGTAGGCCCAGCAATACGGCGACTGGTGCGGCACAAAGCGAATCTTGCGGTCTTCCAGTTGCTGACGCAGGCGTTGCGGGTCGAAGACTTCCAGCTTGCTGGCCATGACCTGCACCAGCAATTGTTCAAGGCGCAGCCACACCGCCTGTTTTTCTTCGGCGTTGTAGCCATTCCACTGGATCACTTCATGGTGATAACGCTTGCAGCCGCGGCAGACCAGGTCACCGTAAACGGTGGAACACAGGCCGACGCACGGCGTCTTGATGGTTTGGTTGGGCATAAAGGGCAATTTGCAAAGTTTATGGAACACCGCATTCCCACATTGGGATGTGTGTTGCTGATCAGTCCCAGCTCAGTGCGCCGCCGGTCTGGTACTCGATCACGCGGGTTTCGAAGAAGTTTTTCTCTTTCTTCAAATCCATAATCTCACTCATCCACGGGAACGGGTTCGTCGTGCCTGGATATTCTTCTTTAAGACCAATCTGCGACAGACGACGGTTAGCAATGAACTTGAGGTAATCCTCCATCATCGCCGCATTCATGCCCAGCACCCCACGCGGCATGGTATCCCGCGCGTATTCAATCTCCAACTGCGTCCCCTGCAGAATCATCTGGGTCGCTTCTTCCTTCATCTCGGCATCCCACAAGTGTGGGTTTTCGATTTTGATCTGGTTGATCACATCGATACCGAAGTTCAGGTGCATCGACTCGTCACGCAGGATGTACTGGAACTGCTCGGCCACGCCGGTCATTTTGTTGCGGCGGCCCATGGAGAGGATCTGGGTGAAGCCGCAGTAGAAGAAGATGCCTTCCAGCACGCAGTAGTAGGCGACCAGGTTGCGCAGCAGTTCCTTGTCGGTGTCGACGGTGCCGGTTTCGAACTTCGGATCGGAGATCGAGCGGGTGTACTTGAGGCCCCAGGCGGCTTTTTTAGCGACCGATGGAATCTCGTGGTACATGTTGAAGATCTCGCCTTCATCCATGGCCAGCGATTCGATGCAGTACTGGTAGGCGTGGGTGTGGATCGCTTCTTCGAAGGCCTGGCGCAGGATGTACTGGCGGCACTCCGGGTTGGTGATCAGGCGGTACACGGCCAGGACCAGGTTGTTGGCGACCAGGGAGTCGGCGGTGGAGAAGAAGCCGAGGTTGCGCATGACGATGCGGCGTTCGTCGTCGGTGAGGCCTTCGGGGTTTTTCCACAGGGCGATGTCGGCGGTCATGTTGACCTCTTGCGGCATCCAGTGGTTGGCGCAGCCGTCGAGGTACTTCTGCCAGGCCCAGTCGTACTTGAAGGGCACGAGTTGGTTCAGGTCCGCGCGGCAGTTGATCATGCGTTTTTCATCAACGGCGACGCGGGCGGAGGCGCCTTCGAGTTCGGCGAGGCCTTCGGCGACGTCGAGTTTGTCGAGGGCGGCTTTGGCGCGGATGATCGCAGCGGAGTCATTGGCAGTGACGTTGCGCGCTTCCAGGGCAGCGGCAGCGCCGGCACCGTCGAGGCGGTCCATGTTGGCTTCGCTGGCGTGGCCGGCGTTGGCGCCCTTGATCACCGCTGCACCGGTGTCCTCGTTGTCGACTTCGTCCCAACTCAGCATCGAAATACTCCTTCCTGGTCTGTTCTGACGGCGTGTGAATCCGCCTAAAAATTGATGATTTGCAGGCTGTTAGGCATTGAAATACTGCGCATAGTGTGGTCGGAAAATACCGATGCTGCACACTATGTAGTGGTCTGTCTTGTTGGTGGGCACACTATATGGTGTGTAACACAGCGGGTCAACGCACAAGAGTGGATCGACTGTCGCAGGAGGCCAAGCGCGTGCGGCCTGGCTGCCCGCGCCTAAGCTAATTCTAAAAAGGTATTTATTAGAGGTTTTTAAGATCGTTTAGCTTGGACGCTTCCAAGGATTCTGTTCAAGGAGCGAGCCGCCGATGGCCCACGTACAGTCAATCACCGCTTTGCCGCTGCTGGACCTGTCCCAGCTCGATGGCAGCCCGCGGCAGCGTCAGCAGTTTCTCGATGAGCTGCGTCTGGCGGCGCGGCATATCGGGTTTTTCTACCTCACCGGGCATGGTATCGACCGCGACTTGCTGGCCCAGGTGCAGCAACAGGCGCGGGCGTTTTTTGCCTTGCCCGAGGCCGACAAACGGGCGGTGGGCATGCTCAACTCCCCGCATTTTCGCGGTTACAACCGCGCCGCCTCCGAGATCACCCGGGGCCAGCCGGACCTGCGCGAACAATTCGATGTCGGTGCCGAGCGCGAGCCCTTGCCCCCGGCGCAGTACCCGGCCGCCTGGGCGCGCTTGCAGGGGCCCAATCAATGGCCGACGGCTCTGCCTCAACTCAAACCCCTGGTGCTCGGCTGGCAGCATGCGATGACGCAAATGGCCCTGCGCCTGTTACGCGCGTTCGCCCAGGCCCTGTCCCTGCCGGAAGACGCTTTTGATGCGCTGTATGGCGACAAGCCCAACGAACATATCAAACTGATCCGCTACCCCGGTCGCCATGCCCAGCAAAGTCGTCAAGGCGTCGGCGCGCACAAGGATTCCGGTTTCCTCAGTTTCCTGCTGCAAGACGAGCAGGCCGGTTTGCAGGTGGAAGTGGAGGAGGGCCGTTGGATCGATGCAGAGCCGCGCCCCGACACGCTGGTGGTGAATATCGGCGAACTGCTTGAACTGGCCAGTAATGGCTACCTGCGCGCTACCGTCCATCGCGTGGTGTCGCCGCCGGTGGGCAGCGAGCGCTTGTCCCTGGCGTTTTTCCTCGGGGCGCAACTGGACGCAGTGGTGCCGGTGTATCAACTGGCGCCCGAGCTGCTGCGCGATGCCCACGGCCCCGAGAGCGATCCGCGCAATCCGTTGCTGCGCGATGTGGGCTGGAACTACCTCAAGGGGCGCCTGCGCTCCCACCCCGATGTCGCTCAACGTTTCTATGCCGACGCCACGCTGCCCCAAGCGCTGTCCGCCTGATCAGGAGATCACCGATGTTGAAAACCACCACCCTTACCCTGGCGGCCTTGCTGGCCTCATTCAGTGTGTCTGCCGCCGACGCATTGCGCGTGGCCGCCGACCCGATCCCCCATGCGCAGATCCTTGAGTACGTACAGAAGCTCGACCCTGGCCTGAAGCTGAAAATCATCGAAGTCCCCAACGGCGTGAATTCCAACGAGCTGCTGGCCCATGGTGATGTCGACGCCAATTACTTCCAGCACCTGCCGTACCTCCATTCCCAGGAACAGGCGCTCGGCCAGACGTTCGTGGTGGCTGCCACGGTGCATATCGAACCGTTGGGAATCTATTCGCGCCGGCATACCAGCCTCGCTCAAGTGCCGGACAAGGGCACCGTCGCCGTACCGAATAACGTCACCAACCTCAGCCGCGCGCTGTACCTGTTGCAAGCCAACGGCCTGATCAAACTCAAACCGGGCTTCAATGACGCCGCCAAGGATCAGGCCACGCCCAAGGACATCGCCGAAAACCCCAGGCATTTGAAGATTCTGGAGATTGAATCCCCGCAAATTCCCCGCGCATTGGACGATGTGGACCTTGCGGTGATCAACGGCAACTTCGCCCTGGAAGCCGGGCTCGAACCGGCTAAGGATGCGTTGGGCCTGGAGCAGGCCAAGGGCAACCCTTATGCGAATATCCTCGTCACCACCCCCAAGCTGGCGGATGACCCACGCATCCGCCAGTTGGCCAACGACTTGCGCTCGCCGGAACTGGCCAAGTTCATCAGTGAGAAATACGCCGGCTCGGTGATTCCGGTGGTGGTCGAATGATCGTTGTCGAGGGCGTCAGCAAAACCTACGCCAACGGCCAGCCGGCGGCGTTGGATAACGTGTCGTTGCAGATCGCCGATGGCGCGATCTTCGGCATTGTCGGGCGCAGCGGCGCGGGTAAAAGTACCTTGCTGCGCTGCTTGAACCTGCTGGAGCGGCCGACGTCCGGGCGCATCCTGCTGGATGGCCAGGACCTGACCCGCTTGAACGACAAACAGCTGCGCCAGCAACGCCAGCGCATCGGCATGATCTTCCAGGGCTTCAACCTGCTGCATTCGCGCAACGTCGCGGATAACGTCGCGGTGCCGCTGGAGATCGCCAATGTGCCCAAGGCCGAGCGCGCGGCGCGGGTGACGGAGCTGTTGGCACTGGTGGGGCTCAGCGACAAGGCCCAGGCGTTTCCCTCGCAGTTGTCCGGCGGGCAGAAGCAGCGTGTAGGCATCGCGCGCGCCTTGGCCGCGCGCCCGGCGTACCTGCTGTCGGACGAAGCCACCAGCGCGCTGGACCCGGAGACGACGGCGTCGATCCTTGAACTGTTGCGCGACATCAACCGGCAGCTGGGCGTGACCATCGTGTTGATCACCCACGAGCTGGAGGTGGTCAAGGCGATCTGCGACAGCGCGGTGTCCCTGGCCGATGGCCGCGTGGTGGAGAGCGGCACGTTGCTGCAGCTGCAGGCCGACCCGTCGTCGCGTCTCGGGCGCTCGCTGGTCCCCAGCCTGCAAGTGGTGAGGGCCGTATGAACACCGATTGGAGCGACATCCTGCAATTGCTGCTCAACGCCACCGGCGAAACCTTATACATGGTGCTGCTGGCCGGACTCTTCACCCTGTTGATCGGCCTGCCCTTGGGCGTGCTGCTGTTTATCAGCCGAGCCGACGGCCTGTTCCCCTTGCCACGTCTGAACCAAGGGTTGGGCGCGGTGATCAACCTGGGACGTTCATTGCCCTTTGTGGTGATGTTGATCGCACTGATTCCGCTGACCCGCTTGATCGTCGGCACCACCCTGGGCAGCACCGCCGCTGTGGTGCCGATCACCATCGGTGCCTTTCCGTTCTTCGCGCGGATTGTCGAAACCGCGCTGGATGAAGTCGACAAGGGCCGCATCGAAGCCATCGTGGCCATGGGCGGGGATATCCGCCATGTGATTCTCAAGGTGTTATTGCCCGAGGCCTTGCCGGCCCTGGTAGCCGGGACAACCTTGACCCTGGTGATGCTGATCGGTTTTTCATCCATGGCCGGGGTGATCGGCGGTGGTGGGTTGGGCGACCTGGCGATTCGTTACGGTTACCAGCGCTTCAATAACCAGATCATGGTGGTCACGGTGATTGTGCTGGTGCTGCTGGTGCAGGGCGTGCAAAGCCTGGGCGATCGTTGTGTGCGCTCATTGGCCCATCGCCGCTGAGGCGCCGCCCAGCGCGCGTGAGGCCTTGAGCAACAGCGCTTCAAACACCTGCTGCACCCGTGGCTCATCGCTGTGGGCCACATTGAAGCGCATCGAATCGTGATGGGCCGGGTCGTAGCCGAAGAGCGCACCCGGCGCCAGAACCATGCCGCGTTTCAATGCCTCCTGGGCCAGCCATTCGCCGTCCACTCCCGTCGGCAGGCGCGCCCAGATAAACATCCCGCCTTCGTAGGCCATCGGCAGTTCGCAGCCGCAGCGCCTGAGCCAGTGTTCGACACGCCCGCCGGCCTCGATCAAACGCCGGACCATACGCTTGCGGTGCTTGGTGTAGCTGCCTTCGCTGAGCATGCGGTACACGATCTGTTCGAACAGCTCCGAGGTCACGCCACCGCTCATCAGTTTCATGTTGGTGAGGTTGGCCGCCAACTGCGGCGCGGCCACCACGTAGCTGACGCGGGTATTGGCGCTGAGCATCTTCGAGAAGCCCGACAGGTAGGTGACCTGCTCCAGCCCTGCGATGGCGGCCAGGCGTGGCGGTGGGTTGGGGTGCAGGTCGCCGTAGAGGTCATCCTCGACAATATGGCACTGGTACTGCTGGGTCAGTTGCAACAGGCGAAAGGCCTGGCTGGGGCTGAAGGAGTGGCCCGTGGGGTTGTGCAGCACGCTGGTGGTCAGGTAGAAGCTGGGGCGATGCTCGGCCAGCAGTTGTTCCAGGACGGTGAAATCGAAGCTGTCGGGGCGGCGCGCGATTGTCACCACCTTGACGCTATGCAGGGCCAGGTTGGCGTGGAAGTTGAAATAGCACGGCGCGTCCAGCAGCACCGTATCGCCGGGCCGCGTCAGCAGGCGCATGAGCATGTCCAGGCCCTGTACGGTGTTGGGGGTGGTGATGATCTGCTCCACCGGCACCGACAAACCTTCACTGTGCAATTTCTGTTGCAGGGCCTGGCGCAGCGGCAGGAAACCGGCCGGCGTGCCCAGCCCGGCGATGCGCAGCGCCGGCGCGCGTACCACGCTGCGCATCGCTTGGCGCAGGGGCTCGGCGTCCAGCCATGCTTCTGGCAAGTGGCCGCCGCCGGGGCGCAGGTCGCCGTCGGCGGTCACCAATGGGCGGCGCAAGACGCTGAGCAGGTCTTGGGGCAGCAGGTCGACCCACGCCACCGACGCCGGGCGTGGGCTGTCCATCGTCACAAAGTGCCCACGGCCCTGGCTTGAGGTGAGCAGGTTGCGCCCACGCAGGCGGTCCAGGGCTTCGTTGAGGGTGAACTTGCTGACGCCCAGGGTCTGGGTCAGTTCACGCACCGAGGGCAACTTGCTGCCGGGTGCCCATTCGCCGTGCTCGATGGCCTGGCTGAACGCTTCGACGATCTGCTGCACTTTCGGCGTGCCTTCCACAAAGGCAATTGCACGTACAAACATAAACCTTCCTTGTGTTTGCCGGTGTTTTTACCGGTAAAGTCAGGCCGAATTAGGCATTACTTTACCTGCCTTGTGCAACGCCGCCTGCCTAGACTGCGTACTCCGCTCCCCAGGTTCCAGGCCATGACCAGTGCGTTAACGCTGTCTTCGTTTCTCTATTTCCTGCTGTTTTGCGCGACCATGACCTTCAGTCCCGGCCCCATGACCCTGCTGCTGTTGAGCCTGGGTTTGAAGGACGGCTTGCGCAGTTCGATCCCGGCGCAGATCGGCGCCAGTGTGTCGTACCTGATTTCAATCCTGATCTTTGCCCTGGGCTTTTCGGAATTGATCAAAGGTAACGTTGCCATTACCCAGGGCATCCAATTTGTCGGCGTGGCCTACATCCTGTACCTGGCCTACAAGCAATGGACCGGCAGCGGCGTGTCGATCGACAACGCCGCTGCCGCGCAAGGGTCGCGCAGCCTGTTCGGCAAGGGTTTGCTGACCGGGTTTTCCAACCCCAAGACCTTCATCATGTTCAGCGCTGTGTTCCCACAGTTCGCCGGGGCAGGGGAGCACAGTTCGGCGGCGGATATCGCCATCCTCGGGGCGACTTTTCTGTTGTTGCAGTTTGCCAGCGGCTGCCTGTATGGCTACTTTGGCCAGCGTATCAAGCATGTGCTGGAAAACCCCGGGCACCGGGTACTGTTGCAGCGGATCACGGCGGTGCTGCTGTTGGGGGTGGCATTGATGCTCGCGCGCGGGTTTTCCCACTAAGCGCTTTGGACGGGTGGCCGGATGAGGAATAGTGGCTATTTGCCGGTGCCCTGATAGACTCCAGGCATTCTCCCTGGATGACACCCCACCATGCCAGCCGCCGGAGGAAAAGGACTTCCGCTCGCTTTGCGCCTCTACAAATCCCGCACCCTGGGGCTGACGCTCGGTTTTGTGTGCGTGGTGTTCGGCATGTACCCGCTGGACCCTCCCGTGTGGGTATGGGGCTGGATGCTGATCAACGCCTTTGTCTGGCCTCACCTGGCCTTCCAACTGTCTTTGCGCACAACCCAGGCACTGCGCAGTGAGCGTCGCAACCTGTTGTTCGATTCGTTTTGCGGCGGGTTCTGGGTGGGCGCCATGCATTTCAACCCGCTGCCGAGCGTCACCACCTTGTCGATGATGACCATGAACAACGTCGCCATCGGCGGACCGCGCTTCATGTTTGCCGGCTTAATGGCGCAGACGCTGGGCATCGGCACGGCGCTGCTGATCTTCGCCCCGGCGTTCATGGCCGTGACCACCCAGGCCCAGCTGTATGCCTGCCTGCCGATTCTGCTGCTGTACCCGTTGGCGCTCGGTTGGATCTGCTATCGCCAGGCTGTAAACCTGGCCCGGCACAAACGCGAATTGATGACCCTGAGTCGCACCGACAGTTTGTCCGGCCTGCTCAACCATGGCGCGTGGAAAGATCACCTGGAAATCGAATTCCAACGCTGCCGTCGCGATCAGCAGGGCGCGGTGATTGCGCTGATCGACATTGACCATTTCAAGTTGATCAACGACACCTACGGCCACGTCACCGGTGACATCGTCCTGCGTCAACTGGGTAAAGTACTGCGCCAGAACCTGCGCGCCACCGACCTGGCCGGGCGCTACGGCGGCGATGAATTCTGCGTGATCCTGCCGGGAATGCCGCTCAACCACGCCACCGACGTGATGGAGGCGTTGCGCGATCGCTTCAACGCGTTGGCCTACGCCCAGGACCCGGCGCTGCGCGCCAGCTTGAGCATCGGCCTGGCGCCGTATCAACCCGGGCATGCCGATTCCACCAGTTGGCTCAACGATGCCGACCTGGCGTTGTATGAAGCCAAAAGCAGCGGGCGCAACCGGGTCAGCGCGGTGCAGGGCAGTTGGTTGCGGTCGGTCTAGTGGGGTAGGGTGTGGCGGTCCCTACACAAAACAAGGATCGGTTTATGCGCTTTATCTTCCCGCGTACCCTTCTGGCCACCACCCTGGCCTTGTCCTGCGCCCTCCCGGCCTACAGCGCCGAACCCCATAAACAGGTGCAGGCGGACGCCGAGCAGTACAAGGCCGAGGCCCTGAAACTGCTGGAACGCCTGGTGAATATCGATTCGGGCTCCGGTTACGGACCGGGCCTGACTCAGGTCAGCGACATCGCCATCGAGGAACTGAAACAGCTGGGCTTCAATATCGAACGGGTACCGGATGCCGCCGCCAACAGCAGCCATGTGATCGCCACCCTCAAGGGCAGCGGCAAAGCGAAGATTTTGCTGATGGCCCATATGGACACCGTGTTCAAGGAAGGCTCGGCCGCCGAGCGCCCGTTCCACATCAAGGATGGCCGCGCCTATGGCCCAGGCGTGATGGATGACAAGGGCGGCATCGTGGCCGGCATCTACGCGCTCAGAGTCCTTAAAAACCAGGGTTTCAAGGACTATGCGCAGATCACCTTCCTGCTCGACGCCAGCGAAGAAACCGGCTCCGACATTGCCTCCGAACTGATCCGCAACACCGCCAAGGCCCACGACGTCACCCTCAACCTCGAACCCGGCCGCCCCGCCGACGGCCTGGTGGTGTGGCGCAAAGGCAGCGCCACCGCGGTGGTCGAAGTCAAAGGCAAGGCCGCCCACGCCGGCGTCGCCCCGGAACTGGGGCGCAACGCCGCCATGGAAGCCGCGCACCAGATCCTGCAACTGGGCAAGCTGGGCGATGAAGAGAAGAAAACCACCATCAACTTCACCGTGATCAAGGCCGGCGACCGCACCAACGTCATCCCCGACCAGGCCACCGCCAAGGCGGATGTACGCGCGGCGTTGCCCGAAGAGTTCGATCGCATCGAGAAGGACCTAGTGCGCGTGTCAGCCAACAAGCTGATCCCGGACACCGAAGTGACCACCAGCCTCAAACGCGGCCTGCCGCCGATGCCGCAAACGCCGGAATCGGACAAGTTGGTGGCGATTGCCCAAGGGATTTATGGGGAGTTGGGTAAGACGTTGACCATTGAAGGCAGCGGCGGCGCGGCGGACGCGAGCTTGTCGGCCGGGGTGGGAACGCCGACGTTGGATGGATTTGGGATTGTTGGCGGGAATATTCACACGTCCGAAGAGTATGCGGAGGTGGAGAGCGTGGTGCCGCGGGTTTACCTGCTTAGTCGGATGATCATGGAGCTTTCGACGCGGTGATTTGAAGTTGCGCCGGGCTCACGCTGATGGGTGAGCCTTTGTGGTGAGCAGGCCCTGTGGTGAGCAGGCTTGCCCTGCGCTGGGCTGCGAAGCAGCCCCAAACCTGACATCGCTGATTGAACCGATACACCGTATCGCCCTGACGGGGGGCCGCTTCTCGGCCCAGCGCGAGCAAGCTCGCTCACTACAGGGGGTTGTGGGTGTGGGTGTGTTGCTACCACGTTGCTGGATCTTCGAGGCTGGCTTTTTGGAAATCTTCTTTCCAGCCCGCCTGTGTCAGTCTGTAAATTTCTTCGAAAAAGCCTCTTGGATTATCCATATCACCCCATCCCCAAGGCAGAGTGCAGTAATAGCCGGGAGCTTGGACTAGTACTTGGGAGAAGTCATAATTCTCGTCATTAAGCGCGGCGTCCAGAATATCGAATAGAGATTTTCGATGCCGATAATTTAAGTCTGCGCTTTTATCAATTATATATTTCTTGATTAACTGCTCTCTGTCGGCATCATTGTTGATGTCGTAGCCTGCAAACTCTTCGCCCAAAGTTTCTTCACGGTCATAGATGTCGAACGGGCCGAGAAAATACCGAAGCTTGGGTTCGTAGGGTACGTCTAGGAATGGGTGCTTTAGCATTGGTCGTTGCTCACTGGAAATACGGTATAGAGTTTTTTAGTTTCGCGATCAAATTTCGCGATTGCGGCGTCCATGTTCTCATCGAGTATGGGATTGTTCAGGTCCTTCGGGTTGGGTATATAGCCTACTCCACAGCCTTGCTTTACTACTCTGACTATGGGGTTGCCATAGTAATCCTCTCCGGTGAAAGGGGGCAGGTTGCGGGAGGTTCTAGTTGTGACCTCGTTCAATACGGCGAGTTGCGCTCTATGGGATTTGAATTTTGTGCTGAGCTGCATAGGTTTTCCTATGTTATTTATAGAGATTCTGAATGCTGTGGTGTTTTATTTTTGGGCTTAATTCGCCTCAATTTCGTAAAGCTTAAGACAATCTAAAAGCACTTTCATGAAGCGTCTTTTGTCAATGATTTCGTCGTCAAAGTAAGTGTCGAAAAGATAGAAGACAGATTCAAAATCTTCATCGGTTTCTAGAAAATGACGGATGGTGTCGATATGCCACTGGCGCTCATCGTGCCCGTATGAGATAAATTCTGGCTTAGTAAGTTTGTTAAATAACTCGACGAGTTCTTTGTCGTTGTTTACATTTTTGGATGCGATGAAAATCTCTCTTTCGGGGTCGTCAAGATTTTCAATGCTATAGGTGAATAATAGGCTGCGGAGGATTGAAAGTTTAGGTTGGTATTTCATGTCAAAATTCCGTATAGGCGGTAATCGGGTTTCCGTCTGTATCTAGTATTACTATGGCTTTTCTTTGTTTTCCATATACCAGCGTGTCTTTTTTATAGCCTTCTCCGATTATTTTTCCCATATCCATCGGTTCGCGAGATGTTTCAAGGTTGGTGCGTCGAAATATAAGCTTGGCACGATAGATGGCGTTTAGCTGGTCCCTGTGGCTTAGATATCGAGTGGCCGCACTAGGTATCTTTAGCTGTCCAGCTCTACGCCCTCCAACGTATCTTTCAATTTCTCCAGTGGTTGGATTCTTGGCTGTCTGCACCCTCTCAAGTTGGGATTGACGAGTTGTCTGTGCCCCGTGTTTTTCCAAAAAGTGTGCTCTTGGGATTACCTGTTCAATCTCTTCCAAGCGTCTGTAAGCGTTTGCCTCTGCAAGCTCATCAATCCTTGTCTGTCGCTCCGCACGTGTCAGTTGCGGTAAAGCGGGTTCTCCATGATCAACGCTTGGCGTTGTGGGGGGAGCGGTTTTTCCAGGTTTGCACCCATCCCCACCTGGACAGGAATTTAACCCTAGCGGATCTACCCATCCAGTAGGATTGGGCACGTATTGATACGTGTTGATCCCACCCGCCAGCTTCACCGGGTCCGGGGTCAGGTAACGACCAATGTCTGGATTGTAGTAGCGATGGCGGTTGTAGTGCAGTCCGCTTTCCGGGTCGAAGTATTGGCCTTGGAAGCGCAGCGGGTTGTCGACTTTTCCGATATCGAGGCGGCTGATTTGACCGTAGGCGCGGTAGTGGGCGGACCAGACCATTTCTCCGTCTGGGGCGGTCAGCTCCTGGGGTGTGCCGAGGTGGTCGAGTTGGTAGTGGTAGGGTTTTGTTTCCTGTGGATCAAATCCTTCCAACAGGGCCAAGGGCCGGAAACTGTCCGGTTTATAGAGATAGCTGCGATGGCGGTCCGCATGGTGTTCGGCGATGAGTTTGTCGCCCTGCCAAAAGAACTCGGTGGTGATGCCGTCCACGGTTTTGCTGATACGCCGCCCGAACGGGTCATAACGGTAACTCGCCGTTTGGCCGTTGGGCTGCGTAATACCGATCAACCGATGCTGACAGTCGTATCGGTATTCGGTCACTAAGGCGTGGCCCTTGCCACGCCGTTCGCGGATCAGGTTACCGAAGGCGTCGTAATCGTAATGCCGGTCGCCCTGGATCATAAGGCGGTTGCCGGCGACGATGTCGGGGCCGGGGCGGTCTTGCATGAGCAGGTTGCCGGCCGGGGTGTGGGCGAAGTGTTCTTGCTGGTCTTGCGAGTGGTTGGCGTGGGTCAGGCGGTTGAGTGGGTCGTAGCGGTAGTGGTGTTCGCCTTTGCGGGTGTCGTTGAGGCGGGTGAGGTTGCCGGATGGGTCGTAGTCGTAGTGGCGTTGGTAGAAGTAGTTTTCCTGCTGGGTGATGGTGTGAGCGTGCAGGCGGTGCTGGTCGTCGTAGTGGTAGTGGCTGAGCAGTTGGCCTTGTTGGCGTTGGTGTTCCTGGCCGGCTTTGAAGAGGTGCGAGGTGAGCAGTGTGCCGTTTAACTCGACGGTGGCGAGGTGGCCGCCTTTGGCATGGTTGAAGGTGAGGCGGTTGTTGTCCGGAAGGCGCAGATTTTTCAGCTGGCCGCAGGCGTCATAGCCGTAGCGCAAGGTGCCCCAGCCTTGATGCTCGGCGATGAGACGATTTTGAGCGTCATACTCGTAGGCCAGCGCCCAGTGGCCATCGTCGACGCTGAGGAGGTTGCCTTGGCAGTCGTAGGTGTAATCGACCTTGTTGCCGTCGGGCAGGTTTTTTCGTACGAGGCGGCCGGCGTGGTCGCGTTCGTAACGGGTGATTAGCTGACGGCCGTCGTCGCCGTGTTCGGTTTTTTCCTGCAGGTTGCCGTTGAGGTCGTAAACGTAGGCGGTGCGTTGGCCGTCGAAGCCGATTTCCTGCTGGATCAGGCCGTTGGGGTGGTAGTCCAGTCGGTAGGTTTCGCCGATTTCGTTTT
>NZ_JAQQPT010000014.1:0-206713 GCF_036688725.1 Pseudomonas lactucae
ATTCTTGGCCTGTTCGGGTTGGTCGGGGCAGGGCGCACGGAGTTGTTCCGCCTGCTCAGCGGCCTGGAACGCGCCAGCGCCGGCAGCCTGGAACTCTGTGGCGAGCCGTTGCAGTTGCGCTCGCCTCGCGACGCCATTGCCGCCGGTGTCTTGCTGTGCCCGGAGGACCGCAAGAAGGAAGGCATCATTCCGCTCTCCAGTGTGGCCGAGAACATCAACATCAGTGCGCGGGGAGCCCATTCGACCTTCGGCTGGCTGCTGCGCGACGGTTGGGAAAAGGGCAACGCCGAGCATCAAATCAAGGCGATGAAAGTCAAGACGCCGAACGCCGACCAGAAAATCATGTACCTCTCCGGCGGCAACCAGCAGAAGGCCATTCTCGGCCGCTGGCTGTCGATGCCGATGAAGGTGCTGCTGCTGGACGAACCAACCCGAGGCATCGATATCGGCGCCAAGTCGGAGATTTACCAGATCATCCACAACCTGGCGGCCAACGGCATCGCAGTGATCGTGGTGTCCAGCGACCTGATGGAAGTCATGGGTATTTCCGACCGCATCCTGGTGATGAGCGAAGGCGCCCTGACCGGTGAAGTGACCCGCGACCAGGCGGACGAAGCACGGCTGCTGCAATTGGCACTTCCGCGTACGCGGGCTTGAAGAATAAGAGGGTGTAGGCATGTCTCAGGTAAAAACCGCAAAAAGCTTCTGGCCAGGGTTCAACCAGCGCAAGTTTCTCGATGACTGGGTGATGTTGTTGGCTGCCCTGAGTATCTTTTTGCTCAGCGCGTTGTTCATCGACAACTTCCTTTCGCCCCTGAACATGCGCGGGTTGGGCCTGGCGATTTCCACTGTGGGTATCGCCGCGTGCACCATGCTGTTCTGCCTGGCGTCGGGGCACTTCGACTTGTCGGTGGGTTCGGTGATCGCCTGTGCCGGCGTGGTGGCGGGGATTGTGATTCGCGATACCGACAGCGTGGTGCTTGGCGTATCGGCAGCGTTGGCCATGGGCCTGGTGGTGGGGCTGATCAACGGCATCGTCATCGCCAAGTTACGCATCAACGCATTGATCGCGACATTGGCGACCATGCAGATCGTACGCGGCCTGGCCTATATCTTCTCCAACGGCAAAGCGGTTGGCGTCATGGATGAACGCTTCTTTGTGTTCGGCAACGGCCAACTGATGGGCGTGCCGGTGCCGATTATTATCACCGTGTTGTGCTTTGTGTTCTTTGGCTGGCTGTTGAACTACACCACCTACGGACGCAACACCATGGCGATTGGCGGTAACCAGGAAGCCGCGTTGCTCGCTGGGGTCAACGTTGATCGCACCAAGATCATCATCTTTGCCGTGCACGGCTTGATCGGTGCGTTGGCCGGGGTGATCCTCGCGTCGCGCATGACCTCGGGCCAGCCGATGATCGGCCAGGGTTTCGAGCTCACGGTGATCTCGGCGTGCGTGCTGGGCGGCGTGTCGCTGAGCGGCGGTATCGGCATGATTCGGCATGTGATTGCCGGGGTGCTGATCCTGGCGATCATTGAGAACGCGATGAACCTGAAGAACATCGACACGTTTTATCAGTATGTGATCCGTGGTTCGATCCTGCTGTTGGCGGTAATCATCGACCGCATGAAACAACGCTGATCAAAAGCCCTATGAGGGACAAATGTGGGAGGGAGCAAGTCGAATCGTCGCACCGCCCCTCCCACAATGGATCTCCTCTGTTCAGAAGGGCAGCATTTGCCATAATGGCGCCGTTTTCGTACTTCCCAATAGGCCCGATATGCAGGAAACCCCTCACACCCCCGTCAAAGACGCCGCCCCCACCGGCACCCAGACCCTGTTGCGTGGCCTGGGCGTGGTGCAAGCGGTAGCGGCCGGTGCGCGGGATCTGAAAGAGATCGCCAAGCGCATCGGCACCACCCGCAGCACCACCCACCGCCTGGCCAGTTGCCTGGTGGAAGAGCGTTACCTGCGCGTGGTGCCGCAAGTCGGTTATCTGCTGGGGCCGAAGTTGATCGAGCTGGGGTTCCAGGCCCGCGAAGAATTGCCCTTGGTGACGCTGGCGGTGCCGTACCTGGATGAATTGTCGGCACTGACCGGCGATACCATCCACTTGGCCATTCGCGAATACGACGACGTGCTGTACCTGCACAAGAACCCTGGCCGCAACGGCCCGGAAATGCGTTCGCGGGTCGGCCATCGCATGCCGTTGGCGCGCACGGGCGTGGGCAAGGCGATGCTGTTGGATGACTCGGTTCAGGAGTGGCAACGCCTGTACGAAACCAGCTTGCCGGCGGGTGGGAAAAACCTGCAATGGCCGCAGCACCCGGAACAGTCCTGGGCGCAGTTCGAGCAGCGCATGCACGAGTATGTGCTGGGTGGTTATGCGTTCGATCTGGAAGACAACGAACCGTCGATCCGTTGCGTCGCCGCACCGGTGCGCGATGCCAGCCGGCGAATCGTCGCCGGCATCAGCATCGCCAGTACCGTGCCCTACATGCCGCTGGAGAAAATGGCCGAGCTGATACCCGTGATCAAGCAGGTCGCAGCGCGGCTGTCGGCGGAGTTGGGCGCGAAGGCCTGATCAGGCCTTCAAGGTCGCCATGTCGATGACAAAACGATACTTCACATCACCGGCGATCATGCGCGCATAGGCCTCGTTGATCTGACGGATGTCGAGCATCTCGATGTCGCAGGTGATGCCATGCTCGGCGCAGAAATCCAGGACTTCCTGGGTTTCGGCAATGCCGCCGATCAGCGAGCCGGCCAGCACTTTACGGCCCAATACCAGTTTGGCGGCGTTGACCGGCGGGTCCACCGGCTCGATCAAACCGACCAGAATATGCACGCCATCAAAGCGCAGCACGTCGAGGTAGGGGTTCAGGTCGTGCTGCACCGGGATGGTGTCCAAGAGGAAGTCGAAGTGCCCGGCAGCGGCTTTCATCTGCTCGGCGTCGGTGGACACGATCACATGATCGGCGCCCTGGCGGCGGCCTTCTTCAGCCTTGCTCGCGGAGCGGGTGAACAAGGTGACTTCGGCGCCCATGGCCTTGGCGAACTTGATGCCCATGTGGCCCAGGCCACCCATACCGAGAATCCCCACCTTGTCGCCGGCCTTCACACCGTAGTGCTTGAGCGGCGAATAGGTCGTGATGCCGGCGCACAGGATCGGCGCGGCGCTGGCCAGGTCAAGCTTGGCCGGGATCTTCACCACGAAGTGTTCGCTGACCACGATGCTGTCGGAATAGCCGCCCATGGTGTTGCTGCCATCCACACGGTCCGGGGTGGCGTAGGTCATGGTCGGGCCTTCGAGGCAATATTGCTCAAGGTCCGCTTTGCAGGCGTCGCAGTGGCGGCATGAATCGACCATGCAGCCGACGCCGACCAGGTCGCCGACTTTATGGGCGGTGACGCTGGCGCCGACGGCGGTGACTTTGCCGACGATCTCGTGGCCCGGCATCAGTGGATACACGGCGATGCCCCACTCGTTGCGCGCCTGGTGAATGTCGGAGTGGCAGACGCCGCAGTATAGAATCTCGATGGCCACGTCATCGGCGCGTGGGCTGCGGCGTTCAAAGGACATCGGGGCGAGGGGAGTGGTGGCCGACTGGGCGGCGTAACCGATGGCGGTGTACATGGGGAAACCTCGCAAAAGCATTGAAAAGTGAGGCGGGCCATTCTCCCCACCGCGCCTGCGGGCGGCCATGGCGATTGCTCCGAGTCTCATGCCTAAAGCTCCGGGGGAGCAGTTGAAAGCGGCAAGCGCCAAGCTACACGCGATAAACTGCGAACTTTCTTGCAGCTTGTGGCTGAAAGCTTGCCGCCCTGCACCGAGTCGTGAATTTTCCGAGAACTGCTTTTATGCTGCTGACCCGCCATCTCGACGCCAACGCCACGCTGGTTTCCTTGATCGAAGGGCTTACGTCCCGCGACGGTTTTTCCCCCACCCACCTGCCTGGCGTCAAGGTATTGCGCGCCAGTTGCGACGTGGCGCGCGGGCCGCAGATCTATGAGCCGAGCCTGATGTTCGTGGCCCAGGGCAGCAAAGTCGCGTACCTGGGCCCGCGCACGCTGGAGTACGGCGCCGGGCATTACCTGATCCAGGCCATGCCGGTGCCGTTCGAATGCGAGACCTTCGCCATGGCGCCGGGTGCGCCGTTGTTGGGGGTGACGGTGGGTATCGACCGGGTGGTGCTGGGTGAATTGGTGATGGCCATGGGCATGCAGGCCGGGCCGCCGCCGACGGCGCAGACCCTGGCGTCGATGAGCTCGGTGGTGCTCGATGATGCGATGCGCGGCTGCGTCGAGCGGCTGTTGCAGTGCCTGCACGATCCGCTGGAAAGCCGGATCATCGGGCCGGCGCGGGTGCGCGAATTATTGTTCACCGCGTTGCGCGGGCCCCAGGCCGATGTATTGCGCGCGCTGGTGGAGCAACAGGGGCAATTTTCACGCATCGCCACTTCATTGAACCACCTGCATGCGCATTTCGCCGAGCCGCTGAATATCGAGACATTGGCCGGGTATGCGCACATGAGCGCGTCGACTTTTCACGAGCACTTCAAGCGCTGCACCTTGTTGTCGCCGGTGCAGTATCTGAAGCGCCTGCGCTTGCTCAAGGCCCAGCAGTTGCTACTGGTGGAGGGCGTAAGTGTGGCGCAGGCGGCGCACAGCGTGGGGTACCAGAGCACGTCGCAATTCAGCCGCGAATACAAGCGCTACTTCGAGCGTAACCCGGGCGAGGAACGTGCGGCCTAGTAGTAACGACGGGGGTCGGATTCAATCAGGCTGGCCAGTTTGGTCAGGGCGAAGCGCAGTTCGTCCTGGCTGGTGGGCGACATCAGCACCAGTCGCACACTGCGTGTCGTCCCGGAGCGTTCGGCCTGGAATTGCGTGCCACTGAGTACCAGCACGCCATTGGCCCGCGCCAGCATGCTGAACTCGTCGCTGGTCCATGGCTCCGGCAAGGTCAGCCAGGCATGGTAGGAGTAGGGCTGGGCCTTGAGTTCGAACCTGGCGAAAATCTCGCGGGCAATCGCTTGCCGCGCGGCCGCTTCGTTGCGGTGGATGCTGATCAGTTTTCTGTCCATGCCTTCGCTGATCACATTGCTGGCCAGTTGCGCGGTCAGCGGTGATGGCATCCAGACGCTGCTGCGCACCATCGAGCTTAGGCGCGACAGCCATTTTGGCGGGCTATGCAGATAGCCGATACGCAGCGCGGGCATCACCGACTTCGACAGGCTGGTGAGATACACCGAACGCTCCGGCGCAAACGCCGAAAGGGGTTTGATGGACGGGTCGGTGGCGAGAAAACCGTAGATGTCATCGTCAAGAATGATGAAGTCGAACTCTTCAGCCAGCGCTGCGATTTGCGCCCTGCGCTTTTGCGACATGATCGCCGCCGTCGGGTTCTGGCAAGTCGCCACGCACACCAGCATCGCCGGTTTTTCCCGCAGGCACAGTTCGCGCAGCGCCTCGGGAATGATGCCTTCGTCATCCATCGGTACGCCACGTAGGCGACGTTCAAGGCCGTGAGCCAGGGAAATGATGCCGGGATAGCACAGCGCTTCGCAGAGCACCAGGTCGCCGGCGTTGGTCAGGGCGCTCATCGCCACCATCAAGCCATGCTGGGCGCCAGCGGTGATGATCACTTGCTGCCATTGTGCATCGGGCAATGCATGCCGCAGCCACTGTGCCCCCGCCTCGCGATGCGCCGGGTGACCGCCGTCCGGGGCGTAATCCAGGGCGCCGGCGAAATCGGTGCTCCTGGCCAGGTTCACCAGCGCGTCGCGCAGCCAGTGCTCCAGGGTTTCGCTGCCAGGCTTGATGATCGACAGGTCGAGCAGTTCCGGCTGCCCCAGATTCAGCGACGCCGGGCTGTTGCTCGTCGCCGGTTCCGGTTGTTTCTGACTGAGCACGTACGTACCGCGGCCCACTTCCCCCTGCACCAGGCGACGGCGCTGCGCTTCGCTGTAAGCGCGGCTGATGGTGCCCGGCGTTACATCCAGGGCCGTGGCCAGCTCCCGCAGGGTCGGCAGGCGATCGCCTTTGTTCAACACGCCATTGCTGATGTCGCGCGCCAATGCGTCGGCAATCGCCAAATACATCGGCTGGTTGAACTCGCTTAGCTGGGGAACCCACATGAATGATCAATGCCCATCGTAGAAATGATGAAGGGGCGAGCATATCACAGGCGGTTTTCTGCTAATGACGCGACTTAATCCATTGATTGAGTCGATTGAGTCAATTTTTTGGAGTGATGCCTGTTTTTTGGTAAATATTTTCTATGAAATTATTGATACGAAAATCAATAGGTTAATTGGATATTGCGGAAAGATTTCAGCTGTGACCATAAGGAATTTTGGGTGATGGTTTTGTTATGTGTTGAATCCATTCAATTTGATCAAATACACTCGCATTGAATCGAGTCAATCGACTCAATCATCCCCTGGCCACTGCGCGACGCTATCGCGCCAAGTCGAGACATCATGAACACACTCAGAAAGGATCTATCCCTGTCAGCTGTGATTGCCGGTTTTATCGCCGTGATCATTTCGTATGCCGGTCCCTTGATCATCGTGTTTCAGGCGGCCAAGGAAGCGCACCTGCCCAATGACGAAGTGTCGTCGTGGATCTGGGCGATTTCCATCGGCAGCGGCATTACCGGCCTGTTCCTGAGCTGGCGCCTGCGGGTGCCGGTGATCACCGCGTGGTCGACACCGGGAGCGGCGTTGCTGGTCTCGATGCTGCCTACGGTGACCCTGGCGCAGGCCATCGGCGCTTACGTGGTTGCGTCAGTGATTATTGCGGTGGTGGGCTTGTCCGGCGCATTCGACAAACTGATGAGTCGCCTGCCCAAGGCCATTGCCGCCGCCATGCTCGCCGGCATCCTGTTCCGCTTCGGCGCCGAGCTGTTCACCTCGATCAAGCTGCAACCGGCGCTGGTGTTGGCGATGCTCGCGACTTACCTGGTGTTCAAGCGCTTTTCGCCGCGTTACGCGATTCTCTCGGTGCTGATCATCGGCTGTGCGGTCGCTGCCTCGTTTGGTGAATTGAACAGCGGTGCAATCACCATCGCCGTGGCCCAGCCGGTGTTTATCGCGCCGCAGTGGAGCTGGCACGCCATCATCAACATCGGCCTGCCGCTGGCGTTGGTGACCCTGACCGGTCAGTACGTGCCGGGCATGGCGGTGTTGCGCACCGCAGGCTACAACACGCCAGCGCGCTCGATCATTTCAGTGACGGCGATCGGCTCGATCCTGATGGCGCCGTTCGGCTCCCATGGTTTTAACCTGGCGGCGATTACCGCCGCCATCTGCACTGGCCGCGAAGCCCATGAAGACCGCGACAAGCGTTACATCGCCGGGATCGCCTGTGGGGTGTTCTACATTCTGATGGGCATCTTTGGCGCGACCCTGGCTTCGGTGTTCTCTGCCTTGCCCAAGGAACTGATTGCTTCCTTGGCGGGCCTGGCGCTGTTCGGTGCAATCAGCGCCGGGCTGACGGGCGCCATGGCCGACGAAAAACAACGCGAAGCGGCACTGATTACCTTCCTGGTCACCGCTTCGGGCATGAGCTTCCTGGGCCTGGCCGCTGCGTTCTGGGGCCTGATCTTTGGCCTCGTCGCGCACTTCGTGCTGAGCTACACCCGGCAAAGTAAAGCCACCGCCGTTGCCGAGGTCAGCCGGTCATGATCGCGTCGGTTTAGCCGCCGTGCGGATACAAAAAAGCCAACGCATGAAGCGTTGGCTTTGGTGTGTGGCGAAGGGCTTTGTGAGGAGCCGTCTTACATATTCGGGTAAGTCGGCCCACCTGCGCCTTCCGGCGTGACCCAGGTGATGTTCTGCGAAGGGTCCTTGATGTCACAGGTCTTGCAGTGCACGCAGTTCTGGGCGTTGATCTGGAAGCGCTTCTCGCCGTCTTCTTTTGTGATTACCTCATACACGCCGGCCGGGCAGTAGCGCTGTGCCGGTTCATCGTAGAGCGGCAGGTTGGTGCCGATCGGGATGCTCGGGTCTTTCAACTTCAAGTGGCACGGCTGTTCTTCTTCATGGTTGGTACCGGAGATGAACACCGAACTCAGCTTGTCGAAGCTCAGCTTGCCGTCAGGTTTGGGGTAGTCGATCTTCGTGCTGTCCTTGGCCAGCTTCAGGCAGGCATAGTCCGGCTTGGTGTCGTGCAAGGTAAACGGCATTTTGCCGCCGAGGATGTTCTGGTCGAACCAGTTGAAGCCGGCACCGATGATCGGGCCGAACTTGTGCATCGCCGGGCCGAAGTTGCGGGTGGCGAACAGTTCTTCGTAGAGCCAGCTGGCTTTGAAGCTGTCGACGTAGTTGGTCAGTTCATCACCGCCTTCGGATTCGGCGAACAGGCGCTCGGCGACGGCGTCGGCGGCGAGCATGCCGGACTTCATCGCGGTGTGGCTGCCTTTGATCTTGGCCACGTTCATGGTGCCCAGGTCGCAGCCGATCAGGGCGCCGCCCTTGAAAACCATCTTCGGCAACGAGTTGATGCCGCCCTTGGCCAGGGCGCGGGCGCCGTAGCTGATGCGCTTGCCGCCTTCGAGGTACTGGGCCAGCACCGGGTGATGCTTGAGGCGCTGGAACTCGTCGAATGGCGACAGGAAGGCGTTGCTGTAGGACAGGTCGACGATCAGGCCGACCACCACCTGGTTGTTTTCCAGGTGATAGAGGAACGAGCCACCGGTGTTCTCGTTGCTCATGATGTCCAGCGGCCAACCGGCGGTGTGCACCACCAGGCCAGGTTGGTGCTTGGCGGGGTCGACTTCCCAGATTTCCTTGAGACCGATGCCGTAGTGCTGGGCGTCGGCGTCGCTGTCCAGGTTGAAGCGCTTGATCAGTTGCTTGCCGATGTGGCCACGGCAACCTTCGGCGAACAGCGTATATTTGCCGCGCAGCTCCATGCCTGGGGTGTAGACGCCTTCTTTGGGGTGGCCTTCGCGGTCGACACCGAGGTCGCCGGTGATGATCCCGCGGACCACGCCGTTTTCGTCGAACAACGCTTCCTGGGCGGCGAAGCCTGGGTAGACTTCCACGCCCAGGTTCTCGGCCTGCTGGGCCAGCCAGCGGCACAGGTTGCCCAGGGAGATGATGTAGTTGCCTTCGTTGTGCATGGTCTTGGGCACAAAGAAGTCAGGTACCTTGGTGGAGGCATCGCTGCTGCGCAGTACATAGATGTCATCGCGCACCACAGGGGTGTTGAGCGGGGCGCCGAGGGCTTTCCAGTCCGGGAACAGTTCGTTCAGGGCGCGTGGTTCAAACACGGCGCCGGAGAGGATGTGCGCACCGACTTCGGAGCCTTTCTCGACCACGCAAACGCTGATTTCCTTACCGGCTTCGGCGGCCTTCTGCTTCAGTCGGCAGGCGGCGGACAGGCCCGCCGGGCCAGCGCCGACGATGACCACGTCGAATTCCATGTATTCGCGTTCCACAGGCTATCTCCTACTCAAGGCTCAACAGGCTTTTTTTCTAATGGGTGGAGGTTCGGTGTCGTCCTGCGGCAACGGCAAGACCCACCTTTCTCTCTAGGTGGCGCATTATATATAGACCACTGTCAGCGTCCAATACAAACGTTTGTTTGAATTGCCCGCAGGCTAGGTAAATCAAAGCAACGCGGCTTATGACTGGCCATTTTGCCGTATTGACCAGAATAGGCGTTCCGGTCAATATACGGTCGGTTTTGCGCTTACCGTAGGCAGACAGCAGGTTTCAAGAGCACGTCCAAAAGCGAGACAGGTGACGCACGCTGAAACGATGGCGCGCAGTTTACACGCCGCGATAAAGAATGACCTCTCAGTCACCACTGACGAACGGTCATCATTTCCCGTGAGCAAGGTCACTTGCCCAGGTTTTTGGAGGTGCCCTTGTGTGCCGATGAGCATCAACCGCCAGGTTCGCCTAGGCGACTTTCTTTTCACCGGAGAGTAACGAGGAATCCATGAAGGTTCTTGTAGCTGTCAAACGCGTTGTCGATTACAACGTGAAAGTTCGCGTCAAGGCGGACAATTCCGGCGTCGACCTTGCTAACGTCAAGATGTCGATGAACCCATTCTGTGAAATCGCCGTGGAAGAAGCCGTACGCCTGAAAGAAAAAGGCGTCGCGACTGAAATCGTGGTGGTGTCCATCGGCCCGACCACTGCTCAAGAGCAGCTGCGTACCGCCCTGGCGCTGGGTGCCGACCGTGCCATCCTCGTCGAATCCGCTGAAGAACTGACCTCCCTGGCGGTTGCCAAGCTGCTCAAGGCGGTTGTCGACAAGGAACAGCCTTCGCTGGTGATCCTCGGCAAACAGGCCATCGACAGCGATAACAACCAGACCGGCCAGATGCTGGCGGCGCTGACCGGTTACGGCCAGGGCACCTTCGCTTCCAAAGTGGAAGTGAGCGGCGACAGCGTTGCCGTGACCCGCGAAATCGACGGCGGCGCACAGACGGTTTCGCTGAAACTGCCGGCCATCGTCACCACCGACCTGCGTTTGAACGAGCCGCGCTATGCGTCGCTGCCAAACATCATGAAAGCCAAGAAGAAGCCTCTCGAAGTGCTGACTCCGGACGCTTTGGGCGTTTCCACCGCCTCCACCAACAAGACCGTCAAAGTCGAAGCGCCGGCTGCACGCAGCGCGGGCATCAAGGTCAAGTCGGTGGCTGAACTGGTCGAGAAACTGAAAAACGAAGCGAAGGTGCTTTGAATTGGAGAGCCGGATCATGACTATCCTCGTAATCGCCGAACACGACAACAAAGTGCTGGCCCCGGCCACGCTGAACACCGTGGCTGCTGCTGCCAAAATCGGCGGCGACATCCACGTTCTGGTTGCAGGCCAAGGCGCTGGCGCCGTGGCTGAAGCCGCTGCGAAGATTGCTGGTGTGAGCAAAGTCCTGAACGCTGACAACGCCGCTTACGCGCATCAGCTGCCGGAGAATGTTGCGCCATTGGTTGCAGAGCTCGGCGCCGGCTACAGCCACATCCTGGCCGCCGCCACCTCCAACGGCAAAAACATCCTGCCACGCGTTGCCGCGCAGCTGGACGTTGACCAGATCTCCGAGATCATCTCGGTCGAAAGCGCCGACACCTTCAAGCGCCCGATCTACGCCGGTAACGCCATTGCCACCGTGCAATCGACCGCTGCCATCAAAGTCATCACCGTGCGCGCTACCGGTTTCGACCCGGTTGCCGCCGAAGGTGGTTCGGCTGCCGTTGAAGCGGTTGCTGCTGCCCACGACGCCGGTACTTCGAGCTTCGTTGGCGAAGAGCTGGCCAAGTCGGATCGTCCTGAGCTGACCGCTGCCAAGATCGTCGTTTCCGGCGGGCGTGGCATGCAGAACGGTGACAACTTCAAGCACCTGTACGCCCTGGCCGACAAGCTGGGCGCGGCCGTCGGCGCTTCCCGCGCGGCTGTCGACGCAGGCTTCGTGCCCAACGACATGCAGGTCGGCCAGACCGGCAAGATCGTCGCGCCACAGCTGTACATCGCGGTCGGTATCTCCGGCGCGATCCAGCACCTGGCCGGTATGAAAGACTCCAAAGTGATCGTTGCGATCAACAAGGACGAAGAAGCGCCGATCTTCCAGGTAGCCGATTACGGCCTGGTGGCTGACTTGTTCGAAGCCGTACCCGAGTTGGAGAAGCTGGTCTAATCCAGCCGCTTCACTTATAAAGAGCCCGGTCTTGTGACCGGGTTTTTTTTATCCGGCCTTTTGTGAATATCGGAGAAAACCGCCATGGAACTGCGCCCCTGGGTCGTCTTGCTGGGCCTTTCGCTGCTGCCAAGCCTGGCGCTGGCCGCCGGCAGATGTGAGCGCCTGGTGATCACCGGCAGCCCGGACGCACCGCCCTTGCTCTGGCGTGACCCCCAGGACCCCACTCACCTGATCGGTGCCACTGCCGATGTGTTGCAGCAGGTAGCGAAAGACCTGGGTGTGAAAATTGACCTGCTCTACGGTGGCAAGCGTTCAATGGCCCTGGACGAAGTACGCAGTGGGCGCATGGACATTTTTGCCGATGCACCGCTCAATCATGCCGAGCTGGACAACTTCGACTACATCCACCCGGCTCTGGTGCAGAGCGACTATCTGGTGTGGACGCGCAAGGATTCGGCGCTTGCCTATGCCACGGCGACCGATCTGCAGGGCTTCAAGGGCGCGGTATCGGAGCGTGCCCGTTTGAGCCGCGAATTCGACACCCTCGCCGAGCGGCACCTCACCCTGCAACGATTCCCGACCTTGACCCCGGCATTCCAGAAACTGCTGTTGGGCGAGGTGGACTATGTGCTCGCCGGGCGCTATTCCGGCATGGCCATGGCCCAGACGCTGGGCATGAGCAATGACTTGATTGCCCGCGATATGCCCATCGATCAACCCGGCCTGTACCTGGCGATTTCCCACAACTCGGTCTGCAATGATCCGTGGTTGCGCGGACAGCTCGCCAAAAAGATGACAGAATTGCCCGGGTCTGGTGTGACGGAAGCCGCGTTGCAGCGCAATCTGGAGCGTTGGAAAGCACAATTGCAACAACCCGTCGGCACCCCAACACAGTAGGGATTTTCAGTGACTCTTCGACCTTTTTTCGCGGCCCTCGCCGTTGTTGCCCTGGCGGGATGTGCAGCCGATCCTGCGCCGAATGAACAGATTCGCCTCACCCGGCAGGCCTTGGAACAAGCCAATGCGGTTGGCGCCAGCGCCGATGAATCACCCGAATTGAAACTGGCCGAGGACAAATTCGCCCAGGCCAAGGCCGACATGGCCGACCAATCCTATAAGGACGCGCGCATGCAGGCCGAACAGGCCGAGCTGGACGCACGCCTCGCAGAAGCGCGGGTACTGACCGGCAAAAGCCAGGAACAACTCAACGTGCTCAATACCCGCATCACGCGCCTGCGCAAGCAATTGCAGTTGGGAGAAGCCCAATGAGCCCGATGATGCGTGGTGTGAGCTGTGCCGTGCTGCTGGGCAGTGCGGTGTTGGGTGGTTGCGCGAGCCACCCCAATGGCGAGCAGGCGTTGCAACAGGCCGGCAGTGATTTCCAGAAGGTCAAGGAAGACGCGAATGTGCTGCGCATCGCGCCCAAGGACGTGATTCGCGCCGGTGAATCGCTGGCACGCGCCGATCGCTTGTCCAGCTACTGGGGCAGCGGCGCGGACGTGGTGCACTATGCCTACTTGAGCCAGCGCTACAGCGCCATCGCCCGCGAACACACCGAGCAGGCGCTTAACGAAGAACGCGCCGCCAAGCTCGAACTGGAACGCCAGCGCCTGCAGTTGGCCTTGCGTGAAAGCAAGCTGATCAGCGTGCAGCAACAGGGCAAATGGCTTGAGGAGCAGATCGCCAGCCTGACCACCACCCAGACCGACCGTGGCCTGGTGATGACCCTGGGCGATGTGCTGTTCGACACGGGCGAAGCGGAGCTGAAAAACTCGGCCAACCGCACCGTGTTGAAGATCGTGCAGTTCCTGCAACTGAACCCCAAGCGCGTGGTGCGCATCGAGGGTTACGCCGACAATACCGGTGGCCAGCAGGAAAACCTCAAACTGTCCCGCGACCGCGCGCAATCGGTGGCTGATGTGCTGGTGGATTTGGGGATCGACGAAAAGCGCATCCAGGTCGAAGGCTACGGCGACCAGTACCCGGTGGAGGCCAACGCGTCCGAACGGGGCAGGGCGCAGAATCGTCGGGTGGAGATTGTGTTCTCCGACGAGAAGGGCCAGCTCGGCGCCGCCCGCTGAAGTCAGGTGTGGATCAATGTGGGAGGGAGCAAGTCCCCTCCCACATTGTTCGATGTACCTCCGAGAATCCATGTGTCCCCATAGTTTTTACTGTCACTGCCGCCCGCGCTCGACTATTGTGGCAACTGTGCCCGTACACTTCTAAACTGTGCCGGTATGTTTCACACAAAAATAAAATACCCGTGAAATCGAGTGCTGCGTCATGACCAATCTGTTGCTTTATCAACGTATCGCCCAGCAACTGGCCGAGGACATCCGGCGCGGAGTCTATCAACCGGGCGAACGTGTGCCTTCGGTGCGCAAGATGAGCTCCCAGCTCAACGTGAGCCATGCCACGGTATTGCAGGCCTACGCCAACCTGGAAGACCAGGGCCTGATCCGGGCGCGGCCGCAGTCCGGCTATTACGTGCACCAGACGCCGGCGCTGACCGCGCCGACACCGGATATCGCACGGGTCGAACGTCCTGGGTTGGTCACCCGCAGCAGCATCATTCAGCAGGTATTGGGCGAGTCGCGCCGCGAAGGCGTATTTCCGCTGGGCGCGGCCGTGCCGAGTGTCGATTACTTGCCGGTCCGCGCATTGCACCAGCAACTGGCCAAGGTTACGCGGTTCCAGAGCCCACGGGCGTTCAGCTACATGTTCAGCCCCGGTTTCGAGCCGCTGCGTCGCCAGGTGGCGATCCGGATGCGCGATGCCGGTGTGGTAGTGGACCCCTCCGAAGTGGTGATCACCCACGGCTGTGTCGAAGCGTTGCAGATGTCGCTGCGGGTGCTGACGCGCCCTGGCGACCTGATCGCAGCGGAGTCGCCGACTTACTATGGCTTGCTGCAACTGGCCGATTTGCTCGGCCTCAAGGTCATTGAGATTCCCTGCGATCCCTCCACTGGCATGAGCCTGGAGGCCCTGCAATTGGCGGCCAACCAATGGTCGATCAAGGCGCTGGTGCTGACCACGCGCCTGAGCAATCCACTGGGCGGCACCATGCCCGAGGAGCGGCAGAAGCAGTTGCTGCGCCTGGCGTCGGATTTCGATATCCAGATCGTCGAAGATGATATCTACGGCGAACTGATGTTCGAACTGGGCCGCACCAAGGCCCTCAAGGCCTATGATCGCCTGGATCGGGTGATCTACTGCTCGAGCTTCTCCAAGACCTTGTCGCCGGGGGTGCGCATCGGCTGGATGATCGCCGGCAAGTATCAGCAGGAAATCCAGCGTCTGCAGATGTTCAGCACCCATTCGGCGTGCAGCGTGACCCAGATGGGGGTTGCGGCGTACCTGGAGAACGGTGGCTACGACCGGCACCTGCGTTACATCCGTCAGGAATACCGCAAGAACCTCAGCGCGTTTCAACTGGCGGTGCAGCAGTATTTCCCGGAGGGCACGCAGATGACCCGACCGACCGGCGGCTTTATCCTGTGGGTCAGTTTGCCGGGGCGGGTCAATACCCAGGAACTGCATGTGCGCGCCCTGCAACAGGGCATCAGCATTGCGCCGGGGTTGATTTTCAGTAACACCGAGCAGTTCAATCACTGTATTCGCCTTAACTGCGGCACGCCGTGGAACCGCGAGGCAGAGCGGGCGTTGATGACCCTGGGCATGCTGGCCAGCCAGTTATGCCAGGAAACGGCAGCGGGTTTTTGAGGCGCACACAGGGACAACTCCGATAGCAGGCGCATCACCGCGCTTGTCATGCCACGCACAACAAGCGAGCATATGGCCCTCTGCCGTTAATGCTGTAGGCGATATGACCTGTATTTTTCGCGCTGCTTTGGTGCTTGGCCTGTTAAGCCTGTGTAACGTCAGTCCGGTGCTGGCGGCAGCGCCCGTGACTGAAAACAAGCCCGCTGCCAGCAGCGAAAAGCCCACCGCAAAAAAATCCACGGCAACCCAGCAAGCCCCCGCCGCGAAGAAAAAAGCCGCTACGGCTAAAAAACGCGCCTCGGCGAAAAGGTCCAAATCATCCCAGGAAGTGGCAAAGACCCAACTGCCACCGGCACAGTTGGACCTCACCTTGCCGTCCGACATGGTCCGGCACCTGCAGCCACTTGGCACCATGCCCAAGCCCAAGAGCGTGCCGTTGCTGCCGCCGATGTTCGGCGAGAAACCCACGGATAACAGTGCCTTCCAGATCAACGGCCGCTTGCTCAGCAATGAGATGAAGCTGCAACTGCGTAATGAAGAGCGTCGGGAAGTCGAAGGCGCCGCGTTGGAATTCGAGTTCAAGCAGTAACTTTTCCCCTGAGCGTGACGCGGGCCATTGACCATCTGTCGCAGACTGGTCAGTCATATTTGTTTTATGCGAAAAACCCCTGTTAACCCATTTTAAAACGGCTGTTTAGGGGCGTACCCTAGCTGCGCCATCCCTGTTGAGCCGTTGAGGACCTGCCGTTCATGAATTGCCGCGAAGGCTGTGGCGCCTGCTGCATCGCCCCCTCCATCAGTTCGCCGTTGCCCGGAATGCCCAATGGCAAGCCGGCGGGCGAACGCTGTCTGCACCTGTCGGTCGAACAGTTATGCCAACTGTTCGGCCAGCCGGAACGGCCGGCGGTGTGCAGTGATTTCAAGGCGGATATCGAGGTGTGCGGCACCGACCAGGCCGATGCGATCCGGTTGATCGGCTGGTGGGAGCAGATGACGGCGGCTTGATGGGCTTTACTCTCGCAACTTCAACAATAAGGAATATAACAATGGGTTCGCTGAAACGACTGGCTGTGCTGTGCGGCTTTACGGTGTTGTTCGCTGCCACTGCGCAGGCTGAGGATTGGCAGGTCGCCAAGGACGAAGACGGTATCAAGGTGTCCCTGAGCGAAGTCGCCGGTTCCAAGTACAAAGCGTATCGCGGTGTCACGGTGATCAAGGCGCCAGTGGCCAAGATCGTTGCGTTGCAGGAAGACGTGGCGGGTGCCTGTAAGTGGATTCATGAATGCAAGCTGCAAAAGTTGCTGAAGCATGAGGGTGACGTCAGCTACACCTACACGCAATTTAACGCGCCGTTTCCGGTGAGTAATCGTGATTCAATCTTGAAAATCACCACCACCAAAGGGGCTGACGGCAGCGTGACGCGCAACTTGCTGGAGGTTCCGACCTATCAGCCCGAGGAAAAAGGCTTTGTTCGTGTCGCCCAGGTCGAGGGCTTCTGGAAACTGGTGCCAAAAGGCGATAACCAGACCGAAGTGACCTACCAGGTGCACACCGAACCAGGCGGTAGCGTGCCGTCGTGGCTGGCCAACAAGTTCGTGGTGGACGCGCCGTTCAACACACTGAAAGCCTTGAAAGACCACGCTGAAAAATAAGCGCGATTGATCCGGTGCCTCCGGCCTTTGAGTGGAACGTTTGCCACGCCCTCAAGGTCCAGATACCTGTGAGCCCACACGCGGGCTTTATCGAGGAGGCACCGATGCAAACGTGGCAAATTACCTTCGTTGATGATCACGGCGAGCAGTCCGTGGAGCAGTTCACCTGCGAACAAAAGCCCAGCCTTGAAGATGCTGCGCACATGATTCGCAGCAAGCTGGTGCCGGTAGCCGCCGAACTCGACCTCAACGACCTTGAAGGTCGCCAATCCGAGCCGACGGTCAAGATCCTCAAAGACCAGAACAGTATCCAGATCCTCGACATTTCTCTCGCTGCCTGAATATTCCCTTTATGCCTATCAAGCGCCTCTGGTGGAGGTGAAAGCTTCGCGCTACTCTGCAAGTGAGATCAGCGAATGAATCGCTAAGGTCTGGTCTTGTCAGCTACATGCTTGTTTTCCAGCGGTGATGTCATTGCCGTCCCCGCGCCAGCAGGGCGCGGGCTTCGGGAAGCACGGAAAGTCTATCCATCGGTTTGAGGAGGACGTTTCATGAGCACAGCCTATCAAGAAGACATCAGTACCCACGTTCTGCGCCGCATGAAAGAGGGCGGTTTCGACTTTTCACGTTTTCACCCCATCGAGTTCTACGCCATTTTTCCGGACGAGGAACGGGCGCGCAGGGCTGCGGGTGAGTTTCGCGGAGAGTCGCTGAACGCTCAGGTCAGTGCGCGCGACGATGGCGCCTGGTACCTGGAGTTGAGCAAAGTCATGTTTGCAACCTACGACGGCATAGGAGACTTCGAGCAGGACTTTGAAGCAGTGGTGGAACCCCTTGGCGGGATTATAGAAGGGTGGGGCGTCAAGCACCCGGTTCGCCCGTTACCCATGTAGTGGGTTGTCACGCGCAACACCGTGTATCGGCTGACCTCAGGGTCGGCCGATTTTGTTTGTGCAATAAAAAAAAGGCCACCCGACGAGGGTGGCCCAAAGGGAAGAGCGGAGCGCCAAAGGATATTCAGCAGATGGCGCGATTATCCGCAGACTTGGCCGGGCAGTGAAATCAACTCTGGCTATGCTGTTGATAGTCAAAGCCTGCATTGCGATGAGGCGCACGACAACACACCGGGCATTCTGCGCACCAGGAAGGTGCGACAAGGTGCTCGTATTTATTTAACACACTGATTTTTAAGTGTTTATGCCGATGGCACGGGCCTTGCGATGGTTCTTGCGTCCCGAGTGACAAGGAGTACGGCATGATCCGCACTTATTACGATGAAATGTACGATGGGGCAGGGCAGGTGCGTCCTCACTATCGCGAGTTCGCCCGCTGGTTGGCCGAAACCCCGGCAGAGCTGCTGGCCCAGCGTCGGCGTGAAGCCGATTTGCTGTTCCACCGCGCCGGCATCACGTTCACGCTTTACGGGGACGAGCAGGGCACCGAGCGCCTGATACCTTTCGATACCATCCCGCGCAGTATTCCGGCCCGTGAATGGCAGATCGTCGAGCGTGGCTGCATCCAACGGGTCAAGGCGCTGAACATGTTTCTCGCCGACCTCTACCACGAGCAACGCATCATTAAGGCGGGCATCATCCCGGCTGAACAAGTGCTGGCCAACGAGCAATACCAGCTGGCCATGCAGGGCCTGAACTTGCATCGCGATCTGTATTCCCACATATCCGGGGTCGATCTCGTACGCGATGGCGATGGCACCTACTACGTGCTGGAGGACAACCTGCGTACACCCAGCGGTGTCAGCTACATGCTCGAAGACCGCAAGATGATGATGCGCCTGTTTCCGGAGCTGTTCGCCGCCCAGCGCATTGCGCCCATCGACCATTACCCCAACTTGCTGCTCGATACCCTGAAAAGCGCCAGCCCGCTGGATAACCCCAGCGTGGTGGTACTGACGCCGGGGCGCTTCAACAGCGCATTCTTTGAACACGCGTTCCTGGCTCGGGAAATGGGCGTGGAACTGGTGGAAGGCGCCGACCTGTTCGTGCGCGATGACCGCGTGTTCATGCGCACCACCGACGGCCCCAAGGCGGTGGACGTGATCTACCGTCGCCTCGACGATGCGTTTCTCGACCCGCTGGCGTTCAACCCGGACTCGATGCTCGGCGTGCCCGGCCTGCTCGCGGCCTACCGTTCGGGCAACGTGGTGCTGGCCAATGCGATTGGCACCGGGGTGGCGGATGACAAGTCGGTGTACCCCTTCGTCACCGAGATGATCCGTTTTTACCTGGATGAAGAACCGATTCTGAAGAATGTGCCGACCTTCCAGTGCCGCAAGCCCGATGAACTGTCCCACGTACTGGCTAACCTGCCGGACCTGGTGGTCAAGGAAACCCAGGGCTCCGGCGGCTACGGCATGTTGGTGGGGCCCGCGTCCACCGCGGCGGAAATCGAAGCCTTCCGCGCGCGCATCAAGGCCAAGCCCCACGCCTATATCGCTCAACCCACCCTGTGCTTATCCACCTGCCCGACGTTTGTCGAAAACGGTATTGCTCCACGGCATATCGACCTGCGCCCGTTTGTGCTGTCCGGCAAGGAAACCCGTGTGGTGCCCGGCGGCTTGACCCGTGTGGCGCTGCGCGAAGGCTCGCTGGTGGTCAACTCGTCCCAGGGCGGCGGCACCAAAGACACCTGGGTGGTGGAGGACTGATGCCATGCTGAGTCGAACCGCCTCGGATTTGTATTGGATGTCGCGCTATCTGGAACGCGCGGAAAACCTCGCGCGCATGCTCGATGTGAGCTATTCGCTGTCACTGATGCCCCAGGACGGGCGCGGTGACGGTCTGCACGAACTGGCCATGCCATTGTTGATCACCGGCACCCTGGAAGATTACCGCGAGCGCCACGGGGAACTGCATGCCGAAAACTTGTTGCACTTCTTTGCCCTGGACGCGGCCAACCCTGCCAGCATCTACAGCTGCCTCGGCGCGGCGCGGGCCAGTGCCCATGCGGTGCGTGGGCGAATTACCGCCGACCTGTGGGAAAACATCAATGCCACCTGGTTGGATATTCGCGACATCGCCCAGCAAGGGCTGAGCCGCTACGGCATGAGCCGGTTCTGTGAGTGGGTCAAGGAGCGCTCCCATCTGTTCCGGGGCGCCACCTACGGCACCATCATGCGCAACGATGCGTTCCGTTTCATTCGTCTGGGCACTTTTATCGAGCGTGCCGACAACACCCTGCGTTTGCTGGACGCGCGCTATGAAATGGCCGGCGACCGCGCCGACGCCGTCACCGACGGTACGGCTCACGCCTACTATCAATGGAGCGCCTTGTTGCGCGCGCTGTCGTCGTTCGAGGCCTATACCGAGATTTACCGCGACGCCCCCGGCGCCCGCCAAGTGGCGCAACTGCTGCTATTGCGCGCCGACGTACCGCGCTCGCTACGGGCCTGCAGCGAAGAAATCGACCAGATCCTCGCCAGTCTGCCAGGCATCAACGGGCGACCGGCGCAACGCCTGGCCGCCGAGATGGACGCGCGCCTGCGCTTTACCGCCATCGATGAAATCCTTGAGGAAGGCCTGCACGCCTGGCTGACCGACTTTATCCCTTTGGTTCGCCAGTTGGGCGACGCCATCTACAGTTCCTACCTGGAGGCGGCATGAGACTTTCCATCAGCCACGAAACCACCTACCACTACGAAGACCAAGTGCGCGCCAGCATCCAATACTTGCGTGTGACCCCCCACGACAGCGAGCGCCAGCAGGTACTCAGTTGGCAACTGGACCTGCCGCGCCCGGTGCGCGCCCAGGTCGACCCCTTCGGCAATATCCTGCATGTGCTGACCCTGGATGAACCGCATGACACCATCATCATCGGCGCCCGTGGCCAGGTGGACATCGACGAATTGCGCGAGGCCGAACACGAGAGCCAATCGGCGCTGCCGTTCCTGCGCTGCACGCGTCTGACCGAGCCCGACGAGGCCTTGCGCCGTTTTGCCGAGCAGCATTGCCATCAACGTCGCGACCGCACCGCCTTGATCGACCTGATGCACGCGCTCAACCAGGTGATGGTCTATACGCCAGGGGCCACCGCCGTCGACACCTGCGCCGCTCAGGCCTTTGCCGGCGGGGCAGGTGTGTGTCAGGACCACACCCACGCGTTCCTGGCCTGCGCGCGCAGCCTGGGAATTGCGGCGCGCTATGTGTCAGGGTATTTGTACACCGAAGACAGCGCGCACCTGGCCAGCCATGCGTGGGCCGAAGCCTGGTTGGATGACGCCTGGTACAGCTTTGACGTGACCAACCAGTTGGCGCGGCCGGAGCGGCACCTGAAACTGGCCGTGGGCCTGGATTACCTGGACGCCTGCCCGGTGCGCGGCATGCGCCGTGGCGGTGGGCATGAGCAGATGCACGCCAAGGTGTTCGTGGCGCCGACGCCGGTGATCTCAGTGCAGCAGCAATGATGTTCAGGGCGCAGCAGATTAAATGGGGGAGGGGGCTTGCCAGTCTCAAGGTTGTTGTTTGCGGCCGGCCATATGCTTCAAATACCCCACCAGCAAATCCAGCTCGCTGTCAGGCAATACGCTGACAGCGAACGCTGGCATCTTCGCCTGGGGCCAATGCCGCAGGCTTTGCGGATCGCGGATATAGCGTTTGAGAAACGCCTCGCCGAAATATTCGGTGGGGCTGTAGGGGATATTCAAGTCCGGTCCCACCTGGGCATCGCCCGCGCCGTTTAGACGATGGCAGGCCAGGCAATTCTTCTGGAACAACGCAAAGCCTTTATTGATCGGGTCACTTGCAGCCAGTGCCGGGTCAGGCAACAGCGCCGGAAAACGCTCCGCCACCGTCCGCAGTTGCTTGATTCTGGAGACTTGGAACGGCCACTGCTCAGGGCTGATATGCCCGGCTTGCGGGTCGGTCCACACCAGGTAGAACGGCCCGGCACTCGGTTTGCCATCGCCCAATGCAGGCCATGGCTTGGCCGGGTCTTCCACCGCCAGCCAGGCACGGGCGCCATGGTTTTGCAGCAGTGGGGCGGCGGTGAGTTCGGCGGCGAAACCGTCGAGGGCCACGGCTTGCAGGTGAGTCCCAGGCTTGAGGCCCGCGAGAAGCACCGCCAATGGCACTGCGCGATAGGTCATGTTGCGTTTGTAGGAAACGTCATCGACGATCTGCACCGTCTGCGCATCCGGGTGCTTGAGCAGGTCGGCGGTTTGCCAGGTCCTGCTGCTGTGGTCCAACTCGATGGTCAATTGCGCCGCATGCGCGGGCAGGGCAAGCAGTAGAGCGATAAATGCGAAAATCGGTTTCAAGGCGCAGGCCCCATGTTAAGTGGCAATGGGACTCACGATAGCGGAAAAACGCGCGTAAAAAGGCAGCGCCTGCAACAGGATCGCTATACACGAAGTCCCGGCAGGAGCTGCCAAAAAGCGGTAGTCCTGATGCAGCGAATGCGGCGGACGTGGGATCACCCAATGACCTTGGTCAAATTGGGCAAGATCAGAATCAGTGTGGTGGCGAAGAGAATAAGTCCCGCCTGACGTACTTTTGTATGCTTGAACATGGCTGGCTGCCTTTTGTTGTTATTCCTGAGCGTCAAATGCGTGCCGTTTTATTTCAGTATGCCGCGATGACGTGTCACTTTTCTTACGGCTGCTCCAGCAAAACCCGGCAGCAACTTCCTACTGATAGAACCTTAGAGCCCTCGTTCTACGAGGCTTAGATCCATTTCGTATCAGCTAATAAGAATTTCAGCCTAAAAAGGCATGAGGCATAACGCCATCTTGGCGCCAATGCCTTGGCTAGACAGCTAAAACGATTAACCTGGCGATTCACTTAGGAGCCTACCGTTCGTCCGAGCGTGAGGGTCAAAAGCACTGAGCGCATCCGTCATTGAAACCGTGTCAATCGGGCCTAAGGTAGAGGCACTACGGCGCAATGGTTCGAGGATGTCATGATCCAGGCTTTGATCTTTGATGCGATACGCACCCCCCGAGGCAAGGGCAAGGCGGACGGCGCCCTGCACAGTGTCAAACCGGTCAACCTGGTGGCGGGCCTGCTCCGCGCGCTGGCGCAGCGCAGCGACCTCGACACACACCAGGTGGATGATATCGTGCTCGGCTGCGTGACCCCGGTGGGCGACCAGGGGGCCGACATCGCCAAGACCGCCGCCCTGGTGGCGGATTGGGCCATCAGCGTCGCCGGGCTACAGATCAACCGTTTCTGCGCCTCAGGCCTGGAAGCGGTGAACCTGGGCGCGATGAAAGTGCGTTCCGGCTTTGAAGACCTGGTGGTGGTCGGTGGTGTCGAGTCGATGTCCCGCGTGCCCATGGGCGTTGATGGCGGCGCCTGGGTGCTCGACCCGCAGACCAATATGCACAGCCACTTCACGCCCCAGGGCATCGGCGCGGACCTGATCGCCACCCTCGAAGGCTTCACGCGTGAAGACGTCGACACCTTTGCCCTACAGTCCCAGCAGAAAGCGGCCAGGGCCAGCGCCGACGGTTCCTTCAAGAAATCCCTGGTCCCGGTGCAGGACCAGAACGGCATTGTGCTTCTGGACCATGACGAATTTATCCGTGGCGACTCCACCCTCGACGGCCTGGGCAAGCTCAAGCCCAGCTTCGAGATGATGGGGCAGATGGGCTTCGATGCCACCGCGTTGCGGGTCTACAGCCATGTGGAACGTATCCACCATGTGCACACGCCGGGCAACAGTTCGGGCATTGTCGATGGCGCGGCGCTGATGCTGATCGGCTCGCAGACCAAGGGCCGCGAGCTGGGCCTGCTGCCGCGGGCGCGCATTGTCGCCACGGCGGTGACCAGCACCGATCCCACCATCATGCTCACCGGCCCCGCGCCGGCCACCCGCAAAGCCCTGGCCAAGGCCGGCTTACGCGTGGAAGACATCGACCTGTTCGAAGTCAACGAAGCCTTTGCCTCGGTGGTACTCAAATTTATCAAGGACATGCGCATCGACGCTGCACGGGTCAACGTCAACGGCGGTTCCATTGCTATGGGCCATCCGCTGGGCGCCACCGGTTGCGCGATTCTCGGCACCTTGCTCGACGAACTCGAAGTGCGCCAGCAGCGCTATGGCCTGGCCACCCTGTGTGTCGGTGGTGGCATGGGGATCGCCACCATTATCGAACGCCTCTGAGCCCAAGGAATTTCTGATGAGCGATGCCATTCGTTACGAAAAAGGCCAGGACCGGATCGTGGTGCTGACCCTCGACATGCCCGGCCAGAGCGCCAACACCATGAACAGTGTGTACCGCGAGGCGATGGCGGCCACTGTTCTGCGGCTTGAAGCGGAAAAGGACCACATTGCCGGTGTGATCATCACCTCGGCGAAGAGGACCTTTTTCGCCGGCGGCGACCTCAATGAACTGATCAAGGTCGACAAGGCCCACGCCAGAGACTTCTACGACGGCGTGCTGTTATTGAAGGCGCAGTTGCGTCGCCTGGAGACCCTCGGCAAACCGGTGGTGGCCGCGATCAATGGCGCGGCTCTGGGCGGTGGCTGGGAGATTTGCCTGGCGTGCCATTACCGCATCGCGCTGGATGACCCGTCGGTGCAACTGGGGTTGCCGGAGGTGACCCTGGGCTTGCTGCCGGGCGGCGGTGGCGTGGTGCGCATGGTGCGCATGCTCGGCCTGGAAAAAGCCCTGCCGTATTTGCTGGAAGGTAAAAAAGTGCGTCCGCAACAGGCGCTGCAAGCCGGTTTGATCAATGAGCTGGCGGTGGACCGCGACGCGCTGCTGGCCAAATCCCGCGCTTGGATTCTGGCCAATCCCGAGGCCAGACAAGCGTGGGACAACAAGGCGTATTCGATCCCCGGCGGCACGCCGTCGAGCCCGAAAGTCGCGCAGATGCTGGCGATTGCGCCGTCGATCCTGCGCAGCAAAACCAACGGGTGTTTCCCGGCTCCGGAGAACATTCTCTGCGCCGCCGTCGAAGGCGCCCAGGTGGATTTCGACACCGCGCATCTGATCGAAGCCCGCTACTTCACCGAACTGGTCACCGGACAGGTGGCAAAAAACATGATCGGCACCTTCTGGTTCCAGCTCAATGAGATCAACGCCGGTCGCTCGCGGCCCCAGGGCTTTGCGCCGTATGTGACGCGCAAGGTCGGCGTGCTCGGCGCCGGCATGATGGGCGCGGGCATTGCGTATGTCAGCGCCTGCGCGGGGATCGACGTGGTGCTCAAGGACGTCACCCAGGCCGCCGCCGAGAAGGGCAAGGCGCACTCGGCGGCGTTGCTGGACAAGAAAGTCGGCCGTGGGCAATTGAGCGCCGAGCAGCGGGAAAGCACCTTGGCGCGGATTCATCCTACGGACTCGGATACAGATCTGACCGGCTGCGACCTGATCATCGAAGCGGTGTTCGAAGACCGTGAGCTCAAGGCCAAGGTCTCGGCCGCCGCGCAGCATATAGTCGGCGCCGATGCGGTGATAGCTTCCAATACCTCCACTTTGCCCATCAGCGGCCTGGCCAAGGCAGTGCCGGACCCAGGCAAATTCATCGGCCTGCATTTTTTCAGCCCGGTGGACAAGATGCCCCTGGTGGAAATCATCAAGGGCGCACATACCTCGGACGAAACGCTGGCGAGAGGTTTCGATTTCGTTCTGCAAATCAAGAAAACTCCGATCGTGGTCAACGACAGTCGCGGCTTCTTCACCTCGCGGGTGTTCGGCACCTTCACCAACGAAGGCATCGCCATGCTCGGCGAGGGCGTGGCGGCGCCGATGATCGAGACCGAAGCGCGCAAGGCTGGCATGCCGGTGGGGCCGTTGGCGGTGTCCGATGAGGTGTCCCTGAGCCTGATGAGTCATATCCGACAGCAGGCGACCAAAGATCTGCAGGCCGAAGGCAAGAGCGTACCGGAGCATCCGGCGACGGCGGTCATCGATCTGTTGGTTAACGAATGCAAACGCCTGGGCAAGGCGGCAGGCGCCGGGTTTTATGAATACCCCAGCGGCGGGCAAAAGTACTTGTGGCCCGAACTCAAACGCCGCTTTGAACAACCGGCCCGACAGATCTCGGCGCAGGATGTGCGCGACCGCTTGCTGTTTATCCAGGCCATCGAAACCGTGCGCTGCGTGGAGGAGGGCGTATTGACGTCGACCGCCGATGCGAACCTGGGGTCGATTTTCGGCATTGGTTTTGCGGCGTGGAGCGGTGGGGCGTTGCAGTTTATCAACCAGTACGGCTTGAACGACTTCGTCGCCCGCGCGCGCTATTTGGCGGGGCAGTATGGCGAGCGGTTCTCGCCGCCGGCGTTGTTGCTCGATAAAGCCGCACGAGATGAACTGTTTCGGTGATCAACGTGTGGGAGGGGGCTTCCCCACAAAGAGCCCCTGCGGGGCTTGCCTTGGAGGGGTGTTTCAAGGCAGGCTCTGGGTGTTCGATATTCCCATCGCCGTGTCAGGTATTTTTTATGTCGCTACGCGTCTGCATCCTGGAAACCGATATCCTGCGTCCAGGCTTGATCGATCAGTACCAAGGTTACGGGCAGATGTTCAAGCGCCTGTTCGCCAAGCAACCGATTGCCGCCGAATTTGTGGTCTACAACGTGGTGCAGGGTCAATACCCTTCGGACGACGAGGTGTTTGATGCGTACCTGGTGACCGGCAGCAAGGCCGATTCCTTCGGCAGCGACCCCTGGATCCAGACCCTCAAGACCTACCTGCTCCAGCGCTATGAGCGTGGCGACAAATTGCTGGGTATCTGCTTCGGTCACCAGCTATTGGCGTTGCTGCTCGGCGGCAAGGCTGAGCGCGCGAGCAAAGGCTGGGGCATGGGCATCCATGATTACAAGCTCGATACCCAGGCACCCTGGATGAGCCCTGAGGTACCGGAGCTGACGCTTTTGATCAGCCATCAGGACCAAGTCACCACCTTGCCCGACAATGCCACGGTCATTGCCTCCAGCGATTTTTGCCCGTTTGCCGCGTACCACATCGGCGACCAGGTGCTGTGCTTCCAGGGGCACCCGGAGTTCATCCATGACTATTCCCGCGAGTTGCTGGAGATTCTTCAGACAACGCTGGGGGAAAAGGTCTACACCAATGGTGTTGCAAGCCTGGAGCGTGACCACCACGGAGCCACGGTGGCGGAATGGATGATGCGCTTTGTAGCGCATAAACCCGAGACGGGCGCTAAAGCCAACCAGAGCGCTTGAAGCTGGCCCACAAGCCGGTGCAACCTGTCGCAATCAACCCGAGCACCGCAAAATAGCCGTAGTGCCATTGCAGCTCGGGCATATTCTGAAAGTTCATCCCATAAATCCCTGCCACTGCGGTGGGGAATGCCAGGATCGCCGCCCAGGCGGCGAACTTGCGTTGTACCACGCTCTGGCGTGACGCCTCGAGCAACACACCGATCTCAATGGTCTGGCTGGCGATATCGCGCAGGGTGGTGAGGTCTTCCATCTGCCGTGTCACATGGATCTGCACGTCACGGAAATACGGGCGCATGTTCTTGTCGATAAACGGGAAGCTCAGCTTCTGCAGTTCCTGGCTGATCTCCACCATCGGCGCGACATAACGCTTGAGCCGCAGCACGTCGCGGCGCAGGCCGTGGATCTTCTGAATATCGCGCTCGCTGAGAGAACTGCACAGCACGTTGCGTTCCAGCTCATCGATCTCGGCGTGGATGGCCTCGCTCACTGGCTGGTAATTTTCGGTGACGAAATCCAGCAGCGCATACAGTACGAAATCTTCCCCGTGCTCCAGCAACAGTGGTCTTGCCTCACAGCGTTGGCGCACAAAGCCGTAGGACGCTGAGTGACCATTGCGTGCCGTGATGATATAGCCCTTGCCGGCGAAGATATGGGTCTCGATAAACTCCAGCTTGCCGTTCTCGCGCACCGGTGAGTAGGTGACGATGAACAGCGCATCGCCGAAGGTTTCCAGCTTGGGGCGGCTGTGTTTTTCCAGCGCGTCCTCGATGGCCAGCTCGTGCAGGTTGAACTGGCGTTGCAGGTTGCTGAGCTCCTGGGCGTTGGGCTCTTCCAGGCCGATCCACACAAAGTGCCCCGGTTTGGCGGCCCAGGCCGCGCCTTCATCAAGGGTGATATCCGTAACTTTCTTACCGGCGCTGTAGACGGCGGCCGCAACGACTCTACCCATGGTGCTGATCACTTCTTATCAGGGGGACTGGTGTTGGGCAGCTTAGCTGGACGGGAGTTCTATTGTCGGGGCACTTTGCAGTTCGCGGTCGATTGCGGCGATACATTCATCCATCTGCGCCTGGCAGGCCTGCATCAATGCCGGTACGTCTTCCGTCGTCAGCCCGGCGGTAGGAATCGGCGCCAACGAGCGTATGAGCACCTCACCGCTGTTCCAGCGATTGAGCTTCATATGCGTGACGTAATTGCTCACGCACACCTGCACGATCGGCACGCCCGCCGCGATTGCCATATGAAAGGCGCCTTTCTTGAATGGCAGCAGGCCTTTGCCGAAGTTGCGCGTGCCTTCCGGGAACACCCAGATCGACGTGTCCTCATGCTGCAGCGTGCGTGTGGTGGTGAGCATCGCGCGGCGCGCCTTGTGCGCATTGCCGCGATCGATCAGTACATTGCCCGCCAGCCAGAACAACTGGCCGAACAAGGGCACCCATTTCAGGCTCTTCTTGGCGATGCACACCGTACGGTGGGGCACCACGTTGCCCAACACAAACAAGTCATAGTTGGACTGGTGGTTGGCAATGACCACGCAGGTGCCGGGCTTGTCGCGCAGCGAATCGACATCGCTCGTCACCTTCAGCCCCAGAATCTTCATGGCGGGCCGCGCATACAGGCGAGCGCACAGACGGCTGTTATCCGGATTGAACGGCCGGCAAATACCGATCAACACGCCCAGCACACCGGCGAACATAAAATGCAGGCCCATCAACAGCATACGCAACAGAAAAAGCATCGACGCGGCCTATCGGAACAAAAGGTGGCGCAGTGTACGGATGTGCACTGTATTCGGCAATTGCCCCTTAATAGGTAGGAGATGGACGATGTTTAAGCGCATGTTTCAACATCCAGCGACAGGTCAGGCTAGAGCGGTTAAAGATGTTTCGGAGTCATCTGTAAGAAAAAGCCCGACGTGAAATCGGGCTTTGGTGTTTAGCTTGTAAGGATCAGCTCAGAATATGACCCTGATCCTGAATGATCGCCTCGTCCAGGGCTTCCAGCAGCGCCTTGCGCACTTTCAACTTGGTGTGCTTGTGCGCGTTCATATTGAGCTTCTTCAACTGGCGCGCCGCTTCCAGCGCCGCAGCGTGCAGTTCCTCCGGCGCCACCACCTTATCGAGAAAGCCCGCTTGCAACGCACCCTGCGGGTCGAACATCTCGGCATTGATCACTGAGCGATGAAACGCCGACTTGCGCAGACGATCCCGCGCCAGCTCGATCCCCGCATGGTGCATGGTCATGCCGATGGCCACTTCGTTCAGGCCGATGCTGAACGGGCCTTCCACACCAATCCGATAGTCCGCCGACAACAGCAGGAACGCGCCTTTGGCCACTGCATGCCCAGGGCACGCCACAATGACCGGGAACGGGTGCGACAACAACCGGCGCGCCAGGGTCGAACCCGAGGTCACCAGGCTGATGGCTTCTTTCGGGCCGGCCGTCATTACCTTCAGGTCATAACCCCCTGACAGAATCCCCGGCGTCCCGGTGATCACCACCACTGCCCGATCTTTCTCGGCCTGGTCCAGCGCTTCATTAAACGCACTCACCACCGCCGGAGAAATGGCATTCACCTTGCCGTTGCTCAAGGTCAGGGTCGCGATACCGTCTTCGAGTTTGTAGGCAATCAGCTCACTCATGACGCGGTTCCTTGTAGGACTTGTTATAGAAGAATGCAGCAGACGTTACCCACCACGCCCGTCCCGGTAAAGCGCTGTGACTGACTGGCCAGTCAGACATTTCCCGCTTCCATGCCCGCAAATGGCCTGCGGCAGGCTGCAGTGCCTCGCCTGGACCCTCATGAACCCTGCTCGAGATTGGCACAATCACCCCCAACGCCAGGCAGGTTCCGGCATAACGGTCTAACCGCATGAAAATTCTCAAAAAAACCTTTGCCATCAGAACCGCTTTCGACTACATTAGCGCGCCTCGACAGACTGAACTGGTTTGACGAGATACGGTGAAGTGTCCGAGTGGCTTAAGGAGCACGCCTGGAAAGTGTGTATACAAGAAATTGTATCGAGAGTTCGAATCTCTCCTTCACCGCCACATTGTTATGAAAAGGCCCCGTTTTACGGGGCTTTTTCTTGTCCGATGATTTTGTCCCCCCATTTGTTCCCCCACTTAGCTTTCGCACGGTCTGGTCCGAGAGCCCTTAAGCCTGCCATCGTACGAACTATCCTTTTTTAATCGTGGTCTGGTTGGCCTCCTTTGTGATTAGGAGCTCGATTACTTGGGCTCGTTTCAGCTCATGCTTCGTTGCGAGCTGATCAAGCTGCTTTATCACGCTGTTCGAGAGCATGACGTTAACCTGTTTCTTGTCTGCTGAGCGCTCGTCAAATTGCTTGCGGCTCCATTTCCTCTTGATCTGTTGAATGATCGTCTTCTGCATGTAGGGAGCAAGATTTTCTTTGTCGAAGAAAATCAGCAGATCCTCATAGCTGCTTATTGGAAGTTGGTTCGTCTCTAAGGGGGTATGGTTTTTTACTAGCCACTCCCAGGCGCATTGGCAGCGTTGGGCGCTTGTTTTTTCATCTTCAAACCAGGCGAACTTGCTGTCGCTCGCCTTGTGCCTGATCCACTCCTGGCGCAGTTGTTCTACTTCAACTGCTTTTTTTGCAATGTCTATATCCCAGATGTCGAGCATGGCAATGAGATAGTTTTTGTCCGTGAGATGCACTAATCCCCGAGCCAGGCTGGGGGTGGGCCATGAGTCTATGAGCACTTCGAGTCGATTGAGAAGCCACTCACGTTGGCGCTCACCGCCCTTAATCCACTTTAGGGTGTTTGTCGGTAACAAGGATTTTGCTTTCGCCGCATTTATGAGCTCAAGAATGTACTTCTGGCTTCTCAGAAAATCGGCAATGGTTTCTCTCATGGTGCTGCTGTTACAGCTAGCGGAGTCAAAATGGGCGTTGTGATGGCGGTACAGCCATAGCCATAACCAGATGTCACGACGGTTATCGCGACGAGGGTCGTTGAGTAATCGGCTTAGCTCATCCTTCTTGTCGTTGTCAAAGCTGAAGGGCATGGAGGCATCCTTTCGCAGGTGGTTTGTCAATTTTTTCTATGAAAAATATATAGTGATTCTATAGCAGACCTATAAGAATTCTATAGGCATTCTAGGGTAATTCTATAAAAATTCCATGGTTATTCTATGTTGGCTCTATGGTGATTCTATGAATAAAATATTGGGTATAATCTAAGTGTCTATTGGGTTTAACACGGGTTTATATAGTTTTAATGATGAAGTTATGCTTTCGCACATACGCTGGGATGACGTTTGAAAGCTCTTGGGCGGAGGACGGTTGTCTGCGAGTGCACGACTATCGACTCTTTTGTGGGGTTTAGGTGTAGGTGACAGGTAAGAAGACGCGTCGCTGTAGTTTTTTACCCGTCCTGCCAATCCTCTGAACGAACAAAGGAGCCCCGTTCATGAGGATCATTCGCCTGAAAGACGTCATCGACTCAACCGGTCTGGGTCGCTCTACTATCTATAAGTACATCGCCGAAGGAGCCTTCCCCAAGCCGGTTTCACTGGGAGAGCGCAGCGTTGGTTGGGTGGAGGAGGAGGTACGCGAGTGGATTCTGGCTCGAATCGAAGAGCGCGACACGGCCGAATAATTTGTTGCGTGAAGGGTGTGGACTAACCGGCATAAGCGCCATGGTCGGATCAACTCCGACCATGGCGCTTATGCCGGAGGCCTTGCGGGTCATTGCGGTCGCTTCAATGAGTCATGGCCTATGTCGCAGTTGAGTTGATCACGATTGCTGATAGCGTGATCCGCGACAGTGTGAGGAGGCGCATGCATGGGGGGCTTTTTTTCCAGAGTGAAGGGATTATCAAAAACTCAAAGTATCGTTGGGATTTCAGCGATCTGCCTTCGCAGCTCTCGGAGACGACTTTCTCGGTGCGGGTAATATGCTTTATAGATCCGTACAGATACCCATCCGCTAGGAGCATCCCCTGAAAGCGAATGCATCTGGGGCAGGAAGGAGGCAGGGTTAAAAACTACTCAGGATGCAGAGGTTATGACCTCCACTCCAAGAGTAGTAATCATGCTTCGTCATCCCGATAACCGAAACCTTCACTTCCACTACGACGACACCTTCGAAGGGCTGCCAGTGATGGTGGAGAAAGGCCCATTCATCCGCGAATACCTTGCTGATCTAAAACGCACCATTGATCTGGCTCTTGATCAATATCCCAGGGTGCTGGCGTTCAGGGTGGATCTTCGGCTTCCCTGTGATATTGAACTTGACGGTTACGTGGATTCCAACGAGGTCATTAGCAGGTTCTTTGCCTCATTCAAATCAAAGGTCAAGCATCATCGCGAAATGGCTTCACGGCGATACAGGCACGCTCATAGCTGCAAAGTTCGGTATGCCTGGGCACGAGAGCAAGGGTGGCGTGGAAGGTCGCACTACCACCTGCTGATCTTGCTGAACCGAGATGCCTTTTACACAGTAGGCAAAATCGCCTCAGACCGAGCCAACATGTTCAGCCGCCTGAACGAGGCGTGGGCGAGCGCGCTGGGGATACCAGTCGATTTAGTTGTAGGGCTGGTAGAAATTCCAGATAACGCGACCTACCGAGTAGTCAGGGAAAAATCTGCGAAAGGATTTGGTGACGATGGGCTTGGTTCGCTATTCAGAAGGGCTAGCTACCTCTGTAAGTCGGCTACCAAGGTCTACGGAAGCAATCAGCATGGGTTTGGTTGCAGTAGAGGGTGACAATTTTGGGCTCAAGTTTGTGTAGTTCGCCCATTAGACCTGTACTAGGGGACGAATGTGAAGCGTTCGGCACCCTCCTGGCAGAGCAGGAGCTACCAAGGGGCGAGGGAAAAGTTTAGGTATGTGGAAGTGACATCGGTCATGTCGGTATGACAGTGACCTCACTTAAGCTCGTACCAGGACTTTGATGCTAGACCATACGCCGGGTCGGTCATGGCGAACTGAGCCTCCAAGGACAGGTTGCTATCGACCCAAAGAGGACATCGGGGGACTACCGTTTTGTGTCGCTCATCGTTGTTGCAGCCATAGTACGAGCAGGGATGAACTCTACTGGATTGAGGTAAGCTCCGCTCTATCGAAGGATTGTGAGAAATTGAAATGGCAGACAAGGACTTGGTGAGACCAAGCCGCGACGGGGATCAGTTCCACTATCACTGGGCGGCAAGGCAGTGCCTTGCCTTATTGCCAGGCTCGAGCGATCTGAAAGCGGTCACTGTCGAAGGACCTTCGTCTAATGAGAGTGAAGACATAATTGAGCAAGGAGTCGATCTCATCGACGTTGGCCTCTATTATGGCTCTGAGACGTTGATAGGAGCTCGATGCGTTCGCTACATCCAGTTAAAACACTCAACTCGGCAAATCGTTGAGCCTTGGCAGGCTGGCGGTTTGAGCAAGACACTGCGTGGTTTTACCAATCGGTATAAAAAACTTCTTGAGCAATTTCCCGTTGCAGAATTGAAGCAGAAATTCCGCTTCGAATTCACCACGAATCGCCCCATCGATCCCAGGCTGAAAGAAGCGCTCCACGACCTGGCCAATGCCGCTGATGCTCGCCATCCCACCATCGAAAAAACCCTGCTGAGCTACTCAGCGCTTTCCGATACGCAGAATGCTGACTTTTTCAGCCTATTTTCATTTGATGGGGATGAACCAAGCCTATGGGCTCAGCGAAACCTGCTTTCCCAGGATATCGCCAAGTATCTTGCGGATTCCGATTATGATGCTCCAGTTCAGTTGAAGGAGCTTGTCACGCGCAAGGCTGGCAGCGAATTTACAAAAGATCCCGCAATCCGGCGACATGATGTACTTCGATCGCTAAAAGTGAGTGAACTGGAGCTTTTTCCGGCACCTTGCCAAATTGTTCGCCCGCAGAATGTCTACGCGCGCGCTCAGGAAGACGAGATACTAGAGATCATCCTCCATTCAGCGCACCCAGTAATCGTGCACGCAGACGGCGGAGTAGGAAAGTCGATCCTCGCTCAACGGCTGGCTAGTTCAATGCCCAATGGCTCTGAGTCGGTGTTGTATGACTGCTTCGGCGATGGTCTTTACCGCAATGCGCTTCACTATAGGCATCGTCATCGTGATGCCCTGGTGCAGATTTCGAACGAGCTTGCTGCGCGAGGATTTTGCCATCCGCTTCTTCCCTCCAGCCTTGCTGACTCCAAGCAGTACATGCAGGCGTTTTGTAGCCGACTGACCCAAGCAATCGAAATATTGCGAGCAGAAAACGCGGGGGCAAGTCTCTGTCTGATCATCGACGCTGCCGACAACTCGGATATGGCTGCCGAGGAGCTCAGCGAGCATGCTTTTGTCAGAGATCTGATACGAACCTCGATGCCCAATGGCGTGCATCTGATTTTTACCTGCCGAACTCATCGACGACATCGCCTGAACGCTCCGCCTGATAGCACCGAGATTGAGCTCAGCCCTTTCAATGAGTTTGAGACCGCGCAACATTTACGAACTCACTATCCTGAGGCGACCCTAGCCGAAGTTGCCGAATTCGCGTTTTTGAGCAGCTCAAATCCTCGCGTTCAGGCTCTGGCACTCGAGCAGCGATTACCTATTCTGGAGATGCTTAAGCAGTTGGGGCCGGAGCCTACAACGGTGGAGCGTGCGATCGGAGATTTGCTGCAACGCGCGGTCGATAAGTTGAAGGATCAAGCAGGGGTCGAATCCAATCAAATCGACCTAATTTGCCAAGGATTAGCAATCCTGCGTCCTCTCGTGCCGGTTGGGGTGCTTGCAAGGATTTCCGGAACTTCGGAAAGCGCCGTGCGATCCTTCGCACTCGACCTTGGCCGGCCACTCTTCATCAAAGGTGAAAGTCTCCATTTTCTCGATGAGCCCGCAGAAACCTGGTTTCACGAAACGTTCAGACCCGATGCGGATGGGTTAAACCAGTTCCTCAATCGCTTGCGTCCGCTTGCCAGCGAAAGCTCCTATGTCGCATCGACGCTTCCTCAGATTTTGTTGGCCGCAGGACGGATGGATGAGCTGATCGATCTTGCGCTTTCCGAAGAAGGACTACCCGAAGCTAAGCCCTTGGAACGCCGTGATGTCGAGCTACAGCGGTTGACGTTCGCTCTCAAGGCCTGCCTTGAACAGGGACGCCACCTGTCCGCAGCCAAACTCGCGCTAAAGGCTGCGGGAGAAAGCGCTGGAGAGACACGGCAGACAAAGCTGATTCAGGAAAACACAGAAATCGCTGCCCGACTGCTGCCGCCAGATCGAGTCAACGAGCTGGTTTCACGACGCACTTTCGAATCCACCTGGATGGGGTCGCACCATGCCTATGATGCGTGTCTGTTGTCTGGGACTAAGGAGTTCACTGCTGAGGCCGCGAGCCGGCTTCGGATGGCGATGGACTGGTTACATGCATGGGCGAGAAGTATTCCGGATGACGGTCCGCGTGAAAACGTCACGAACGCCGATAGAGCCGAGATTGCATTAGCGACGCTTCGAATCCAAAGCCCCGAAGCCTCCGCGCAATTTCTGAGGCGCTGGAAGTCCCGGCACCTCGCGCTCATGAGTGGTAAGCACATCGCCCAGAAACTGATAGATCTGGGCGAGTACGCGGAGCTTAACGCCTTGGCGCATGCTGCAGGGAATGATGTATGGCTTCTTCTCGGCCTCGCCAGTGAAGCCGCACAAGCCGGTGTAAACTTTCCTGTCCAACCGCTGGCGCGCCTTATCCGTCTCCTGGCTGATCGACGTGTGAAATTGTCAGAGTCCTCGGGCTGGGACGAACGATGGGAGGTATTGTACGCGGTGCAATCGGCGCTCTTACTCGCGATGCGAACCCTCCCGACCGATAACGACACTTGGGTCGCGATTATTCAACGCTATCTTCCGCAGTCGCCTCCCACTCTACTATCTGATTCATACGGATCTGAGCGTGCTCCAATGATCCGCGCTTACGCGCTCGAAGCCGAGTTGCGCGGAAATGAGTTGACGCTCATCGAGTTGGCTCCTGCTGATGTACGCCAACAGCTCACTAAAACTGAGTCTTACGGACAAAGCCGCGAAACACAGGTGTTCAAGCGTGACGTTGGCGGATTGCTTCCATGGATAATACTCTCAGTGAAGATCAGCTGTGGTCGTTGCCCTTCTGATCTGGGAGCGCATATTAAGACTGCGATTCAGGCCACCAAAAATGCTGAGTCAAGCGACTATCAACGCCACTCCACGATTCGTCAGTCAGCTGCGATTGAATGGATTCAAATTTTGCGCGACTCACCGGCTGTAAGTCCGCAATACATCACAGAGTTTCAGGCCTGGGTCAGCAACCGAGAACGGCCTCTGTGGCCTGACACCCTGACAACGCTATGCCGTCTCGCTGCTAGAACAAAAGCGCTGACTCAACTCTCATTCGATTTTGCGTTCGCCGCCTACGAAGCTCTGGAGCAGCTTCGTGACGACGCGGAAACCCGAACGGATGCGTACGTGCGTCTGGCTCGTGCCATTTTGCCGATAAGCCTATCGGAGGCGAGTGCTTACTTCAGTCGAGCCGTCGAAATCGCTAGTCGAATCGGTGATGAGAATTTATCTCGCTGGTCTGCAATGCTTGATTTGGCCAACGCAGCTTCATCAGTAGAATCACGGTCCCAGACAGCCTATCGCTTATCAAGGGTAGCCGAGCTGACGTACGAGTATGTTGCTCGCGATAAGCACTTTGACTGGAACAGAACTGTAGAAGCGCTCGTCGACCTCTGTCCCTCATCAGCACTTGCTATTTTGAGCCGTTGGCGGGATCGACGATTTGGCGATGAGGCTCGATTATTGCCAGCGGCCATCAACCACTGTGTATGCAGAGGCCATCTTCCGACAGTCACCCCGGTAGCTCTCGCAGGGATCGATGCTCACTGGAGCAGATTGAAGAACCTACAGAGCACGCTTGACGATCCAAAATCACCATTCGATGCCCGCACGGTTACGCAAATCGCCTATCGGTACCTTCGTATACAGTCTCACGGTGCAGATACTTGGCAGGAATTAATCAAGAGAGGTCGCGATGTTGATCTCGAATTACCGGATGCTCAGCGTTTGTGGGTGGATAGTCGAGCCGCATCAGTAGCCGATCATACAAAAATGCCTGCGGCAGGGAGCCAATCACACGATTCCATCGTCAGAAGCACACCAGATTGGTTACATTTTTTCGACGAAACTGACATGGCTGATTCTTCGGCATTGAGGACTGCGTACGCTGATCTCAAGAAATACGATACGCCGTACCAATTCAACGAATTTTTCCGTGAGGGAATTCGTCGTGTCGGGTTAGGGGAGATGCCCGCGTTCATCCAGGCGATTTCGGAATGGGTCGAATTTGGCGTATTTGAATTACGTTATCTACTCGATGCCATTCCTGATACAGCATTGCGAATGATGTCTCTAAGGTCCGCTGTGCGAGAAGCAGTGCGCTGCGTGTGTAAGCGTGAACCTGAGCGCGCTGGGCACCGTGGATGGGCAAGCTTTCTACCGTTTGACCGATTAGTCTCGTCCGGGATATTGACGGATCGCGACATCGCATCGGCCACCCTTGAAGGCTTTGCCGTGCATGCTGATAAGTTAAGCGCTAGCGGACTATTTCAGCTGATTGAGCCCTTGGCATCATTTCTGAGCGCCGTTGAGGCGGATGAGGCCTTGAACTACGGGCTCGACTTGCTTGAGGACGTATTACGCCCGGAAGATGGTGATGGGCCTTGGGCTGAAACGCTTCGCGCGCCCGTAAACTGTGTCGACGCACTTGCAGGTTATATCTGGACAGGGCTGGGATCGCCAGTTGCTGCCACTCGTTGGGAGTTCGCGCATGTCGTACGAGCGTGTTCCGAACTGTCATGGCTCGAACTGTTGGTCGCACTTGAGCATTGCGCGCTAGAGGGGATCGCTCCATCATTTGTTGATCAGGGTCTGGAGTTCTACGAATGGCATGCTCGGCAATGGATGCTGATCGGGCTGGTTCGGGGCGGGCGTGAAAATCCCCAGAGCCTTGCACCGTTCCTCCCGTTTCTGCATATCTGCCTGAAAGAAGAGCATGTCATGTTGCGTGCTTTTTCTGCTCAAGCGCTGCGTCTCGTGCATGATGCGAAGTTAGCAGCAGTGGCGGCCGAGCAGGGCCTCGATTCCATTAATGCACCTCACCTTCCGCCAAAAATTTCCAGCGGCTGGGACGAACTCGATGCAGATGACGACAACTTGACAGCCACCGTTATCGGAGATGGCGAGCGCTACTATTTCGGTGTCGATATAGGCCCTTACTGGCTAGCTCCTCTCGGGCGAGTGTTTGGGGTCGGTGAGAACGCGATGGAAATCAGAGCCCGCAAGGTCATCCATGACCGGTTCGGGGGGGCTACAGGGTGGTCAAGAGACGATGCGCGCTATACCAGAAAGATTTTTGTAGATGGTGAAACCAGCCACTCCCACGGCAGCATGCCTCAGACAGATGACCTCTGCGCTTATTATGCGTACCACTCAATGATGATCATCGCGTCCAATCTTTTGGAACAGCGAGCGGTTCGGCACGCGAGTGAGGAAACAGAAAATGAATTTGACCAGTGGCTGGATGAGCATTTGCTGACCCGCACGGATGGTGGCTGGCTTGCCGATCGCCGAGATCCACCGCTGGTGTCGCGTCCCTTACCGAAGGAAAGTTATTCCGACAACGATTGGTGCTGGCGTGTAACCCCTGATTACCTTGACCAGCAGCTGCTCACTGACGACGGGCTACATGTATTTTGGGGCCATTGGAGCACTGGAGACAAAGAGAACAGAGAAGAGGTGTCCGTTCGAAGCGCACGAGTCTCACGCAATGGCGCCCATGCGCTAATTGCAGCGCTTCAAACCGCACCACAACTAGATAACTTTTCTCTGCCCTCCGCCGATTATCAGGACCTGCACGCAATCGGCGATTTTTCTCTGAAAGGTTGGATCGTACACGACGGAAACTCACGTGGCCTGGACGAGTACGATCCTTGGGCTGCGGAGATTGGTTATCCTGCGATTTCGCCTGGCTTCCAAGCGATTGAAGATCTTGGACTGCGCATGTCCGTGGATGGTCGGTGGTGGAACTCCGAATCCGGGGGGCAGCTGCGTAGTGAGTCCTGGACTCAGGCTGTAGGATATGGACGCGAGACCGAGCAGATAAAAGGTGCGCGTCTGAGTGGTAACACTGCATTTATCCAATCATTGTTTCAGAGCTACCCACGGGACTGCTTGGTGCTCAGCGTTTCGGTTAGACGAAGGCCATCTCGTAATCGTCCAAAAGACGACGAGTTTGAACCCTATCCTGCTCCCTATGTGCGTTATTACTTAATGGATCGCGATGCAATCAAGCACCCACTCTAAAGCAGTATTGGAACTCGGCAAGCTCTTGGTCGCTAAGCTTGGGCTCGCCGATGACCTTCTCGGTCAATGGGTGGCGCATGACGTCGCGGCTCGTATCAATGCGGTCGAGAATAATCCCGAGCACGCTACCACAGCGATGCGAGACGAATGTGTAAAAGCCATCCTCACCCTTTGGGAGCACCGTAATACTTTGCCAAGCCATCTGAGGCCGCTCCAGGAAATCGAGCCAATAACCAGAACACTGGCGGCCCTGGATGTGGAGCGCGGAGACGACTATCGCTATTTTCGACCTATTTTAAAAGATGCGGTGCTGGATACCGTTGATGAGCCTATGAGGCATTGGTTGGAGCTCGCTTTCAGCCTCGACTATTCCGCACGTGTGCTTATCCAACATGCCCTGCAGTCCGCAGGTACAGCCGCAGCTTCCCAAGCACAGCCGTGGGTGGAGGCTGCGCTGAAGGCTGGTGTAGAGGCCGAACCTGATCGACAGACCATTGAGTTTCTGCTGGAGCGCTTGTACCCAGACGATGCTGACCGCGAAGAAAAAACAGAAATGGCTAGAAAGAAAACTTTACGCGACAAGATCCTAAGGCTCGAGAGTTTTGCCGAGCTGGCGGGGGGAGTTGCAGCTGAGCTTCGTGAGAAGCTAGACACCAATCTGAGTACTCAAAAGGAACCATGATCTGCATGGTCGCTGACGCAGGATCAAATCAGCGCTCACATCGTTTATGTGAGCCGGTTTCATAGACTGGAAATGTCTACGGTGTCGGGGGCAGTCCATGATCCAGGCGGCCAAGCTCAACGGGCATGATGGGTATACCTATTTGAAGGATGTGCTCACGCGCCTGCCGACGCAGCGGGCAAGTGGAATTGGGGAGTCGTTGCCGCATCGGTGGCCACCCGTTTAGTTGCGCAAGCAAGAAGGGATGCCCGGACGCTTATTCGAACTCGAGAGGTACGATCACTGCACAAGTGATGGCCTTTGGCTAGAATGCCCCCACCCAGAACAGGGCTGGCGACTTCGTGACACATGTTGCTACCCCGAATACAAGGAAGACTCTATGCCCATGATCGCCAATGACCCCACTACCCAGCTTGCATTCTCTGTATATGAGAACAAGGGAGTCTACGCGTTACTCCTAGGCTCAGGAGTATCCCGCGCCGCCGGTATTCCGACCGGCTGGGAGATCACCATGGAGCTAGTCAAACGTGCCGGTATTGCCTCAGGTGTCGGCGAGCAAGAGGATTGGTATGCTTGGTATCGAGGTCAGACAGGAGAGCAGCCTAACTATTCCACGCTGCTGGAGACCTTAGCGGGCACGCAGAGCGAACGCAGAGCCATTGTGCAGAGCTTCCTGGAGCCTACAGCCCAAGAGCTGGAGGACGGTTTAAAAGTACCCACCAGGGCTCATCGAGCTATCGCAGAAATGGTGCGTGCTGGACACGTGCGGGTCATCGTGACCACCAACTTCGACAGGCTGATGGAAAACGCACTGCGTGATGCAGGCATCGAGCCCACGATCGTGAGTTCGGTCGATACCCTGGCAGGAGCAGAACCGCTCACCCATTCCCAGTGCTTCATCCTCAAAATCCATGGCGATTACAAGGACGCCCGGATTCTAAATACGGATGTTGAACTGGGCGACTACCCCACTGAATTCAACGCTCTGCTCGACAGGATAATCGATGAGTTCGGGTTGATCGTCGCCGGCTGGTCAGGAGAATGGGATCACGCCCTGAGGGCTGCGTTTCTACGCGCCCCTTCCCGACGCTACCCAACCTACTGGCTCGCCCGAGGAGGTGTATCTGAGCGCGCCCAAGAATTGGTCGCACGACGCCGCGCTTCGGTGGTTAGTGGGACTGATGCGGATACGTTCTTCGATGCTCTTAACCTGAAGCTTGAGACCATTCAAAAATCCCGCCAGCCCAATCCGGCGAGCGTCGAGCTGATGATCGCCATGGCAAAACGCTTCATGGACCGGCCTGAACACAGAATCCAGCTCGACGACCTGGTCACGGCTCAAACTCGACAGAGTATTGCTGATTTTTCACCTCTATTTGCAGGACAGGGTGACGTGAGAGCCCAGGCGTTCAGTGATTGGGTTCCAGAGTACGAGGCTATCGCAGAACCAATCGCACGCCTTGCTTCAGTGCTAGGCCGATGGGGCACAGGTGATGAGCTGAGTCTCGTACTGGATGCCGTTAAAGGGCTATATGCCGAAGCTCATAGGGAGCAGGCTGGCTATACCCACTGGCTCGCCCTGAAGAACTACCCAGCTACGTTGGTCGTTCTTGGCTATTCACTGGGCCTGACCCGTGCAAATCGCCTTGACGTTCTATATAGCCTGCTCAATTCAACCGTCATTAACCGCCGTGAGCAACCAGGATTGATTGGTTATGAGTTGTCACCGTTCTATTTAGAGGCCGGCAACGGACTGCTGGCGCACTGGAAAACCTTAGAGGATCAGAGCGACGCTCGTACACCGCTATCCAATCGCCTGGCCAGCCTCATTACCTGTAAATGGGCTCCCTCGTTCGCCGGAGTGCAGGATCCCGAGCTGCTGTACGAGCGTTTCGAGTTTCTGAACCTGCTGTTCTTCGCTCAAGCGAACGGCGTCAATGAAGAAGAGCTCAATAATCGAATACAGCAGAGTCAATTTCGAAACATCGCGATGGGCCGTCTGTCGTGGCACTCGGAGACAATCTCGCGCTTTGCTCAGGAATACTCTACAGCGGAGTTCAACGCACCCTTGCTTGCTGCCGGCTTTGCTTATGGCAGTGAGAGCTACCTCCAGCGATTCTTAGAAGGATTAGGCCGAATGAGCAGGTGGTAAAGGCGCTCCAAGGCTTCCCTAAATCCAGATCATGGATCACTGATCTCAGCGACCCGCAACCGTCAGGGTAAGCGTCTGCCGAACACATCTTGCGTGATTAAGCGGATGCCCACCTAATCGTGAGGTAGGAGTGTTCACCGTTCGCTTACACCTAAACTGCTTCCAATACGTCCCTGGTAGCACTCCGATCATCTTGCTGAATGCCTGTGTAAAGGCGGCCTCCACTAGTGGCCGCAGGCATCGGCTGCACGACAGGTTGGCCTTGCTGCATACGTCAGGCTTGGCGCATGATCAAGATCACGTGGCCGAGCGAGATAACAGTCAGTTCTTGGAGGCGCTTGGAGAAGGCCGAGCGCGATAGGCCGGTCACGGAATACATGACTGGGCGGACTGCTGTGGGGGGAGCGGAAAAGAGGAAGTGCAGGGAGAGGGTTATATTGGCCAAGGGTGAGATCAGCCAATCCGTATAGTTTAGGACTGCTCAAAAGCCAGGGGGCAACATGATCAAGATCTTCGAAGACGATGATCCCGCATGGAAAATCCTCGTTCATGTTCTGGAACATGGGATTGCCGGTATTGCGGGCGGCAGAATGAGCACCCGCGACAAGTTGGAAGAAGTGAAGGAGAAGGGCCGGTCAGATCGGCACGACAATGTCGTTGCCCTTTCTACGGTTCATCATTTCTGGGGTGAGCTGGCATTCATCTATGATGAGCAAATCTATCGATTTCAAGAGGCCAAACAACTGGTGGTCGAGGCCTACGACAAGCAGCTTGCCGCCAAGGGCATTTTCCATGATACCTATCCTGGCAGTTAACTAGGGCAGCTTTGCGCCTTGTGCGTGCGTTACCATCAGACGCTTGAAACTTTAGGGAACAGCGGCAGACATGGCGCGTTTATTTCAGATTATTTCTGACGATGGTAATCCAATCGACGCGCACTTCGGGATCGAGTCGGACGAGGTTGTATTCCACAGTCGTGGCGGTACCAAAGGTAAGGGCGCGATCAACTCCGAATATGCTCTGGGGCTTTCTGTTTTACTGGCCAGGCTGAAGCGGGCTTCGTTTGCAGTAGAACGCGTCTGGGTTGATAGCAGCCGCGTTCAAGGCATTCCCATTTCTCAGCGAACGATACTGACCTCGGAGGAGGGCCAGGTGCCTGTTGATCAGGTTGTGAAAGTCCTTTCCAGTCGAATGAAGGCCATTGGCCGATCGTCCTCTGAGTCCTCGGGAGGCAACTCCACTCGACGCATTCGGATGACGATATCTGGGGGCGATGCTCAGGCATTAAGTCTCGCGCTTGGTGGTATTCCTGTAGATAAAAATCTACGAAGCCTCGATCGGCTTCCGGTTGAAGTGCTTCGTGGAGTCACCGCCGAGCATATATGGCGTGCTGTTCAGGACCTGATCAGAGGAATTGATTCACCTGGCTTTGCTGAGTCAACCGATTACGACCTGATCGTTGATGAAAATCTCCGTTTGCCACCGAAGGCGGTATTTGGCTTAGCTGCTACACGCGCTTTGGGATTTCAGATACTGCCAAAACATTTCATCGCTGGCGTTAGCAGCGTCTGTTTTCAAATCCTGGAAGGTGCTGGCTTCCGTATAGTGCCCAAAGGTGCCTTGATAGCTGATCCCGCACTGCCAACACTGCATGAAGATCGAGTATGGACTGAGGGGCAGCCCAGGCTCGTAGCTCATCTACGGAAGGAGCGCGCCCCAGGTTTGTCGATTGCCAAGAAAGCTGAATTCAAGAAGAACCACGGACGACTCTATTGCGAGCGCTGCAAAATTGATCCGGTTGAAGCTTACGGCGCCGAAAACGGAGAGGCCTGCATTGAGGTACACCATCGGACCGTGCAGGTTGCGCAAATGGCGGCAGGGCATCTGACAAGCCTGGAGGATTTACAATGCCTCTGCGCGAATTGCCACCGGGTTGTACATCGTGAACTGAGTGTTGGAAAGGAGAATTAAATTTTCTGGGTTGGGAAGCTGCTTGTGGTCAGGGGCTGATAACCGGTCCCTGCCGGCACTTAGAGAGCTACTACGGGTTGGCAGAGATAACGGGAAAAGGTCCGCTCTCCGCCGAGGCTGTGTAAAAACGTTTTCGAACGCGACAGGTACTCAAAATCGGACTAAAAATCGCGCATCTGAGCGAAATCCACATCTGCTGACGTGCCGATAAATTTCAGATTTAACGTAGACGCGCGCACTTCAATTTTGACGAAGCGTTTTACACACTCTGGGCCAAAAACGGACGTTCGCCTCAGAATGTTTTTGGCGACCACTGATCAACATCCAATTGGTTTGATCACAAATTCTCTTGAGGCTCCTTGGTCGTGTCCTGCGCAGTCCGGTAGGTCGGTCTGCACTGGCTAACGCTCAGACTGAGATTGACCCAATGCGCGACGTGACCACTCGATCAAATATTGTCCCTGCGTGCCTCCATTTTGGTAAAGGTATACGGAACGTGTTAACCGAGAATAAAATGCGCCAATAGAACATGGATTTTAGACCTGTAGGTCCACATTGAGTTGCCATTCAGGACAAAGGGATGATTATTGATATAGATTCAGTGCTGTATACTCAAGGGTTCATTAAGGAGGATGAATTATTTCGCAGGATGTTTACAGCGAACGCTTTAATATTCGCGTATCGGGAAAAATTTAAGAGCTCCCCTGCAAAAGGGGTAGATCGCATTAATGGCTTCCAATATTCAACTCGTTCCGAAAAGGAATTAGAACTAGTCTCGGAGAAATGTCTTAATGAGACATTCCGATTTTCTCCTTTTCTGGAAAAGCTCAAGCTCAAAGGTCGTGATAAAGCGCCTCGAATAATAGGAATACCTACTATCAGGGACCGCGTGATTCTTCACCAGCTTCACAGGTTCTTAGCTCTGGTATTTCCTAAGACCGTCCAGAGGGATGTTGCAAGCACTTATGTTCGATCAGTCGCGAAGGAGATGATCGAGCTAGAAGGTAGCGATACATGGATATGCTGCACCGACATTGAAAAATTCTACGATTCAATTCAACACGATAGATTGATAAAATTACTAAAAAAACAAATAAACTGTAAAAAAGCAATTTCTCTAATTGCACATGCCTTGCATACTCCAACTGTACCGCAGAATGCTCGGAGAATTAATTATTCAGACTTCAAGCAAGAGAAAGGTGTTCCTCAAGGTCTTGCGATATCTAATATTTTAGCTGCAATTTATATGGTGGATGTTGACACGCATATGAGGTCGATAGCTGGATTGACCTATTACCGCTACGTCGACGACGTATTGATGTATGGTGATCCAAAAGTAATAGAAAGTGCTTATGAGTCAGTCCGTAGAAGGCTTTCCCGTAGAGGTTTGACTTTGCATGGGCGCACCTCGCCGAAAACTTATATAGGCCCTATCGATAGGCGATTCTCTTATCTGGGGTATGATTTCAAACTGCCGAAAATTACAGTACGCGATGAGACCTTTGAGCGTTTTCTGCGGGCGATCGCTGCCAAGGTCAGTGATTTCAAGCATAATTACGCGAAGCGCTTGGAAAAGCATAAATATCTAAATCAAGAACGTTTAGTTGATATTTTTTTTCTAGAGCTTAATGAGAAAATTACTGGCGCTATCAGCGGAAACAAGCGATATGGCTGGATGGCCTATTTCAACCAAATCACAGACGAAAAATTGCTTCACCAAATGGATCGAGCGGTTGCGAGTATGATCGCGCGCGTGCCATTGCTGACGGCGAAAGGTGAACCCCCCTTAAAAACGCTTGCTCGTTCGCATTACGAACTGAAGTTTAACCCGCGAGGTGGCTATATTCGTGACTATGACCTGAACATATCAGTCGCTCAGAAGCTGCGTTTTTTGGACGCTCGGGGCCGAGTAGACCCTGATGTGCCCCTTACTGACGCACAAATCATTGAACGATATGAGCGCTATGTGAAATTTGTGTTGGCAAAAATGCACGCGGACGAGGGAGAAATTTATTGAATTTCAGGTATACTCAAATCTGGGTGGCGCCTACCGCTGAAAGAATTACTTGATGACAGCGGTACCTTTGGCCACAAGCCAAAGCGGAAGTGCTCCGGGCTCAGTAAAATGGGCGTGACACCAATGTGTTATACCTTCCCAAGGGCTAGTTTTAGTCGCTTGAGAAGAGGATCTAACTGATAATTTTAGGCGCCGCCCTTTTTTAAAGCAGAATTATGAAAAACTATCTCGCGTCTCTGAGAACTGATATTTGGCGTACATCGAGCGCGCGCTATAATGCAGCTCGTCGTCTAAAACGTAAAGAGCTCTTCTCCACGATAAGCTTGGCTTTGTTTTCGGTTCAGACAATTGCGTTGGCCGTAATACAGAAAATTTACGCCAAAGAGTTTAATGCGACAGGTGGGCTAGATGATTATGCTACCTCGCTTTCTATTTTGGCTGGCATCTTAATTATTGCCATATCGCTGATGGAATGGGGATCAAGAAATGGTTCCAATGCTGATGCTTTATATAAAAATGCCGAAGAGTTAAATGCGCTTCAACGAAGTATTAATTTAGAAATAAATAAGGCCGAAGCTGATCCCGTGGAAGGTTGGAAAGTTGCTGAGGATATGCTTGCCACTTATGAGCAGATTCAAAGTCGCTGCGATATTAATCACTCGCCCCTGGATGACCTTTTTTTTATTACCTCGCATCGGAAGTCCGCAGAATTTGCTTACAAGAAAATCCAAGGATATGAAGCGTGTTGGGTTTCCTTTCTGTGGTTTCTGTCGAGTATATGGTACTACTTGATTTTTTGGGTGATTTCAGCAGCGGCGATGATTCCGGTGTTGAGTAAAATTAGTTTAGTAGCACCTACGTTCTGCACGCTAGGTTTTGGTTGATGCTATATGGTCTCAGTAAATGAAAAGTTTTTAACCTTTAACTATAGCGGCTTTGTCAAAGCTTTAAGCTATATCCGGGATCTGTGGCTAAGTATGTGCGCTCCCGCAGATCCTTTACCGCAAGACTTTCGATAACAGATCCAGTTGCCGGTTGAGTATATACAAGCTTCATATACCTCTCCTTTAGTATCTATCCTCGAGCTAACAAACCTAACGCAGCGAGTGTTACTGAGCTAACCGTTAGGCTCTGTCAATAAATCTAACATGATTATCGCCCATATTTATTAAAAAAGCCTTCGGGATAAATAACCGACTTAAAGGCGTGAGTCGGTGGACTTCTTTTCTGTAGTAAAGGATGAGTAGAACTAACAATCCGCCCATGGCGTCGAGCAGGTTCTCTAGAGTGGCTTGATGGAAATGGCTCTCGCGGTGATGTTTTACTTTGTTTGTAGCTGACCACCACTTTGGCGCTGTTCTGGGCGCAACCCACTCAGACCATGGATATAGCTCTATTCCATGCCTAGGAATGCTTGCAAGCGCTTTGGGTATTGTCGGGAAGGAAGTCGATATTTCTTGTTGATATTTTCCAATACTATCAGCTTTAGAGTCTGGATTAAGGCTTTTGCATAGTAGCCTTGCTACTACATCAACCTCAGCTGATACACTCATTAAGAGTCGGGCTATCTCGATTGAATAGCAATCAAGGTTTCTTTGAGAAAATTCTACCCACCGTGAAAGCGTTATCACGTCGTCTTCTAAACAGAGAAAATAGTTCCAATGAGGGAAAATGAATGGTTCTTTGACTATCACGGAGCCTCCTCCAAGAGTAAAGCCGGGATCAGAACACCAATATTTCAGATGTGGTTTGACCCGATTTTTACACTTGATCATTACCTCAGTTGCTCGGCGTTAGTTTCCTATTCAGTACGTCCTGCCGAGAACCCTTCGTTTAATTGGCATTATCAGCCGCTACAGCAGCCAAATCATTGCGAAGCTCGGATAACTGAATGGCTGTGAGAACTGAGTTGTCCTCCAAAGCCTTCAGGTATCCATTAAAGAACTCAACCCCAATAGGGCTCCCGAAGGTTCGCGCTGCCAGAGTATGAGAGTGAAACATATTCAAAGTTTTCCAGTACGCCATCGAGTTCTTTTTTCCCCGCCTGGCAAGATTGACTAGCTTATCCAGTTCAGCTCGGCTCAAAAACTTCGCTTTAAAGGCGACGAAACCGGTGGCCAAGACAGCTCCATGCTTGCCATGGCCATCCTCTGGCAAACCAATCCTAATGCTTTCTTCCTCACATCCTGCCTTAATGCTTTTGTAGAACATGGGTTTTTCCTATTTAATCCGGCTTAAAAATCAGACCTACTTTCTTGGCCTCTTCGCGGGCAGCCTTATAGCCATCCAACGGGTATGCCGGCCATCCGGACGGCATGCAAAACCCCTGACGGCGCTCCTGGGATCGGAACTGCCCATGCCAGCCATCGTTACGGTCGAAAACCCAGCCGAATAGTCCAGTAACTTGAAACTGGTCGTATGTGATATCGATGATAAAATCACCGACCTCAAACCATGCGTGGGTCGTTCCGTCTTTCAGCTTTGGGTGACGTGTACCGCAGACGTACTCCCCTTTATACTGAAGCGTTTCCCAAACTAATCGCCCCAAAATGTCGGAAGCGACCCCGCACGCGCCTGAGGGAAATCCGTTAAAGGTTGAGCCCTTTGCATCAACGAGGCTAATGAGTCCAACCCTACACGCAAGGGCCACCTTCTCAAGCTCTGTCCTGATTGCATTCATGGTCTAATCCGTGTTCGGGCCCTTTGGCTTACTTTCGCAACCCGAACAGCATGCTCCAGCTGATAATCTTCGATAACAATTGCCTTCGGCATATTTAACTCTGCATGCTTATTTGTCATCAACCCTAACATAGTAGGTCATTAAAAAAGCCGGAAATGGTCCCGGCTTTACGGTGTTTCAAGTGTTCATGGGAAGTTCAGTGAAAGGGCAGTGGTGGTGCTGAAGGAAGGTGGGGTCAGGTGTGTAGTCGTCAACTTCGGATGTTTGCTGTCCAGCCGCTAGCAACTCGAGGCTGAGCGACCGCTTACGGCCGGTTCCGGTCTTTCGCGACCGGCTACAATCGACCCAGAGTGTGTAAAAACGCTTCGCCAAAATTGAAGTGCGCGCGTCTACGTTAAATCTGAAATTTATCGGCACGTCAGCAGATGTGGATTTCGCGTAGAAGCGCGATTTCCAGTCCGGTTTTGAGTACCTGTCGCGCTGAAAAACGTTTTCACACAGCCTCGCCCCATAGCTGCCTCTCGCCTACGGCTATAGAGGCTTAGCCACCATCCTTCTTGTATTGGTGTATTTCAATCCAGTCATGCTTGCATGTTGTACAGCAGTAAGCTGAACGATTTTCCATGTCGCTGACAGTTACCCGAGCCCATTCGGCTTGACGAGTGTTCAAATTGGTCACGCTGCGTTGCTCACTACGCACACCCATTAGCGTATCGGTTGAGCTTATGCAGCGAACGGTATGCTTACCACAGCTCACGCATTGTTTTGGTACGAACATCCCCCACACATACCAGGCAGCAAGCCCGGCGGCTCCGAGTCCCAATGGCCAAAGTGCCGCGAAGCTATTTGGGCGAAAGTAAATAGAAGCAACGCCGGTTGCAACGCCAGCGAGCGACAGCCAGAAAAGGTGAGTGCGGCTGCTCTTTTGTCGCAGTATGTCTGATTCACGCAATGAGCCGGCTTGGGCCTGCCCCTCTTTGGCTACGTCAGCCACTGGCATTGCAGTGGAGTTGGAAAGGTCCACGGCTTCTGCATTTACCAGCGCTTCAAAATGAGCATCGATAGCGCACTTGAGCTCCCGAATCAGACCTTTTCCCTCGCCCCAGTCATACGCTTGACCGCAAATTGTATTGATGGTCAATAGAGCCCCGGGGTTGTCAGTGGCTATTGTCAGGTTAATTTGTTGACCAAAGCTCTTCATGCTCCACTTTGAATCACAACTGATAACGCCACCTGCACGGTCTGTGAATTTCAGTTTCATACCTTGGTCGGCTACCGCTTTCAGCGCGGTCGAATACAGTGAGCCAAAATCCTTGTCGACGTAATGAAATGAATCCTTTGCCATGGTTCTACTTCCTAACGGCCACGAGAGTGTGAAGGGTAGCGGCATTATGCCATCTCCTTCAGTGATATGTGAGAGATGGGGTTTCCCATAGATTTGCAAAACCGTACAGGGAATAGCTCACCTGACAGTTTTAGCGAAGACGTGCTCCCACGGATGTGACCGACCACCAAGCATGCTCTTCGGCTTCTCTAGCAGGGGGATGATTCATGTCCACAGCAATTGTCTCAGCATCCTGCGGAATGCATGGGGCCGATCCGCTAAAGCTGTCTTCCATGGCTAGATCACACCCGTGCAGAAGGTAAGGTTCCATGATCGAGCCCTGTAAAAGGTTTCGCATACGAGAACTTTTACAGGGCGATTAAGTGTTAGATGCTCTACAAGCCCTAGATTGATGCGCGGACGCCAATTGCTGCGCTTCCAACGCAAGCAAGCAAATCTTTGAGTCGGGTTTCTTCATTTTATCGCTGGCTTTTCTTTTAATGATCCCTAGCTCTCATGGAAGCGTCGAAGGATGCTTCTCGCGGCTAATAGTGATCATTATTCGAAATGCTCTTGAAATATTAGTTACTAATAAGTACTGCTCTGTTATTTAATGCAAATTAGAAGAGCCACGAGCGGAGTCATGATCCAGTTGCTATCCAAAAATAAAAATTTTGAGCCTTATGCCTTCCTTAGCTTTGCTAAGGAAGGCATAAGGCTGATTTATACTGGGGAGAGTTTCTATTTCTTGTAGGTGATGGCTAGCGTTGTCGGATAGAATTTAGCTATTTCGTAGTCTGGATTGTAGGTTGCAATGTTGTGAGCTGCAATTGTAAGTCCGGCTGCTACCCCACCAACGATAGTAATTGCACCGACTCCAAGGGCTGCTATGCGTCCTGCGGTATACACTCGACATGTGAGTCCTTGGGACTCAATTAGCTTTTCTATAGTTTTCACGGTGTCACCAAAAAAATCAGATTCGATTTCTTTTATTTTGAAAGACTTTTTTTCTACGATCATTGAGGAAATCTCCTCGTTAGATATTTCGCTGGCTGAATAAACACTGATGTCCATTTTATTTCCAATTGTTAGCGATATTCATAAGTTTAAAATAGGTCTTTGTTGAGACCCAAGAGCATCATGTTTTTATCGTAGCAAAGTGGTACTGAATCGCAGTTGCCACCTTTTTTATTTACATCCTTTTTATCCACCAGTGGAAGATATTTAGGTAGATCTTGATCTTCGATGTCTTGCCCACCGATCGAACAGTTAAAAACCGCTGTTGCCATGCATACAACCTCCATTTTGTTTATTTCTGCCGAGCGCGATGATGTCTCCTTCTCAGGCTGCGGTTGGAACTGCTTTCCTCCATATCCAGGACCAGTACCCTCTTTATAAGCCACGACACCGCCTGAAGTATCTGTGCCCAAGTACCATCCAGTAGTAACGCCGTAGAGTCCGGCGGGTGCATTCCCCATAAACTCGCCTTGATGTGCGCATGTTCCCGCGCTATCGCAACTGGTAAGTCGAAATCCGGGAACCGCTTTAATGAAGCGATTTCCATTTTGATCTACGTAAGGCCGGTTCACCGATTGATATACGGAGTTTGGAAGAGAACAGTTGAAATGTTTGATCGACAATATAGGAGCGGGGGTCGGTGTCTTATCGCATACGCGAACGTCCACATCAGCAGCGGCTGTGATGGCTACACCTGCCTGTAAAACTACTATTAGCATTGCGTTAATTAGTGAGGTTTTAATATTCATCTTAGTGCTCGGTTTTCTGATTGTGGGTTGGGTTTGCATGGCGCCCAAAAACTACGCTTTAGTGCAGTGTTCAGAGCGGTATTGCCGACGATTTGCTGTTCGGTGGTGCAGCGTGGGGGCTGTGGAACAGGGTTTTCTTCTGCGAGGCTGGGCTGTCATGCACGGCGGGCTCCTTGTTTCGGCATAAATAGCTTGATGCTGGCATATTGTGTCGAGTATCGACATATTTAGCTATTCCTGTCCAGGGGGCAATGCCCAACCATTCCGCTCCAATTGGAGGGCGGTATGTCGGGCACTGAAGAAAGACAACTGGCAGTGGTCGTGGGACGGGCCATTGCCAAGCAACGCAAACGCTGCGGCTTAACTCAAAATGAGGTCGCGGAAAAATTGGGGGTTAGCTTTGACGTTGTGTCGCGTACTGAACGCGGTATCGTCATGCCTGGCATCTCACGACTGATGCAGCTCGCCGCGATTTTTGACTGCGAGACAGCGGAGTTACTAACCGAAACCAGTACCCGCTCTACGGATCAGGCCAGTCGCATGGCTGATCTGATCAGTGATCTCAACCACGCTGAACGGTTGCTTATCATGAGCATGGTTGAGCAGTTGGTTGCGTACATGAAGCAGAAGTAGCTTGATTGAGATCAGGATTGGGCAGTTGCAGTTAATTCGATCCCTGCTTCTGTCGTGATTAGCTCGAATAGCAAACCCGCCAGCAGCACTGCAATCAGGATTGGCCAGGAGCGAGCCATGAGAACTGCTAGTGCTACTGCCAATAGGCAGCTGGCCAGAATGCCGAAAAACATGAAAAGCAGACCGACAAAGCGTATGAAATTCATCGTATTTTCCTTCAGGCGGACAAATGCCTGAGCGTTGATCGCTCAGGCATGTTGGTCGAAAACAATTTTAGGCAACTAGTCGAAGAGCCGAGTCGAGTGCGCGTTGCTTGATTTGCGCTCCCTGCCCGAACCAAGCTGAGTCCATCCGGTACTCTGAACTCCTGGCACGACGCTCGTGATCGACATACTCAGTTACTGCGTTTAGCAGGCCCCATGCGGTGCCGCGAGCGGACTCCATGTTTGATCCGCGACCTTTGCCCTCGTACAAGTTTTGAACCTTCTCCAGCGCTCGTTTGTTGGGTAGTACGTCGGGAATGGGATCATGGGCATGGGTCTCGCATAGCACCTCCATAAAAAAGCTCATCGCCTCAGGCCACTGAACTTTGCGTTCGGAGAGCACGCGCATCCGGTACATGAATTCGTCCCATTGAGAGACGGCAATACCGAGTTGCTTTTTCACAGTCTGCGGATTGAATCGCGTGTTATGTGGGACCTTGATTGCATGGGGGATACCATCCAAAGCAATGCTCAACGTGTTGTTGCAAACTACGCGAACGGTGGTCGGCGTGGCTGTGGTCGCGAGGGTGCCGTCACACGAGGTCGCCAGCAACAAGTAGCCATTAACCTGATCGTTACCCTTCAAGGTGGCGTTTTGCCCGGTTCGCGCTAATGCCCAGAACTTACGCCCTCCCTTCAGAACGCCTGCCGTTTCCAGCTCATAGCCGGACACTTCAGTCAGGTCTCGATAGAACTCCATCACCTCACGCGGCTGAACAATTTGATAGCGGTTGGAAACTACCGACAGCGGTGCTTTGGTATCGGAGCGGTACAGCACCTTTTGTTCCGGGAATGAGTGAATGCTGCCCATATGGCCGATAGCATCGGCCTTAAAGTGAACCGGGCTTTCCTGGATTTGCCAGTCCATACCGGCTTCACGCTGCCAGATTTCAATAGGTTGTTTTTGCGTCAGTTGACTGCCGAGGCCATGCCACGGAGTCGCACCAACGTAAGCCATTTGTTCGATTTGATGAGCCATGATTACGATTCCTTAGGGTGCGAGCCGGCATAAAGGCCACGCATCGCGTGGCCTTGTCCGGACGTATTAAAAGAGAGAAGTGGGAAATGGTTTAAGCAGGGAGGTTGAAGCGATGCCCACAGTTCAGACAGAGGTTGTGGGCGAGTACATGGCGGTCAAGCTTGTCGCCGAGTTGAGCGCCTAATGCACAGCCGCCAGCGCCGCCAACAAGGCCGCCGAGGATGGCGCCAGAAACGACTCCGAGGGTAACTCCCAGCGGGCCGGTAATAGCGCCGACGAGCGCCCCTGCCTGACTGCCAGCAAGTGCGGCGCTGGCGCCACGAGCAGCGCCGCCTAGGGTGCCAATGGCCGCGCCGATTTTCATTGCGTGATGGAAAGAAGCGACTTTAAGGGAATGACAGCGAGGGCACTGCAATGACATGGTTCGAAGCTCCATGGTGGGATGTCAAAGTAGTGATGTGTGATTGAGAATTTTTAGAATCGAATGGGCATTCTTACGTTGCTGTTCGCTCTGATAGACCGCAATCGGCCAAAAGGAGCCGGTAAAGCGCCCTGTAACTGATGAGATTTATCTGCCTGATTCCCCTGTGACTAAAAACGCATCAAAAGGCATATGACGCTCACACCCGCTCACTTGCATAGAGCTCCGTAAAAAAGGCTTGATTGAATCCCATTTAATGGCACATTGACACCTTCAATCGACCCACTGACGTCACCTGTCAGTGATGGACTTTATAGTCGGTGAATCTTCCAACGGATTTGGGCAGTCAATCATGGCCTTACCTCTGCACGACACCCTGGCTGTTCGGCTGGCGGGAATTCTTTTGCAGCTCAATCAAGGTGGGTCGCTGTGCCGTTACGATCTAGCAGATAAGTTCGGGGTTAGTGAACGAACCATCTACCGCGACTTGAGCCGGCTCGCCGATGTAGTCGTACGCCTGCCAGATGGACGTTACCAACTCGCCCCGGAGCACCAGGGCAAACTGCAGCCTCGAGACCTTGAAATCTTCGCGAAGCTCACCGGCGTCAACCGACTGTTTCCCAACGGTGGACATCGTTTTTTTCACTCGCTGCTAAATCCTGATGAACATCGCAACTTTCTGGTTAAGGCTCATCACCACGAAAACGGCTCCCCCACGGATCTGCAATTCCAGCAGTTGAACAATGCCATTCGCCAACACCTGCAATGCCGGCTGGCCTATGCAGAAAAGCCGCGCACTCTGTTTCCATACCGTCTGGTAAACAGCAAAGGCATCTGGTACCTGGCCGCTACCGAGAATGGCCAGTTAAAGGCATTTACGCTGAGCCGCATTAGCTTGCTGCACATCACCGACCAGACCTTCGTTCCTCAACCACAAGTACATCGCCAAATCGAAGAAGACGACGACATCTGGTTCAGCAAGACAAAGACCCTAGTACGACTATCCGTTGCGCCGGCGATTTCTTACTACTTCCTGCGTCGCCCGGTGGTGCCTGGACAACAGATTGTCCAGACCATGGAAAGCGGCGAGTTAATAGTCAGCAGCGCGATCAGTCATGCCAATCAGATCTTGCCCACCATCCGATTCTGGATTCCTCACGTGCGAATCCTCGAACCGATATGGCTTGAGGCCCAGTTGAACAACGACCTAAAACACTACCTGCAATCCGAAACTCAACCCATGACAGGAGCCGAGCAATGAACCCAGTGGTTAACGCGAGTGAGTCCAACGATCAAACCCCGCTGGACGGCGTAGTACTTGGTAGCGATGCGTACCAAGAACAACAGGCATTGGTTATCGAAGAACAGGTACTAGGTGGCGAGGAAAACGCTGCTGCGACGGCTCAATTACTGTCCGAATTCGTGCACTCCAGCGAACAGCATGCCGATCTGCCCATGGACGTATGGCTGGGTGAAGAGTTTCGCAAACACCCAGGCATCTGGCAAAGCGATGAGGAACGCCTTACGGCCGCCAAAGAGGTGGTCGCGTCAGTCATGCGTTTCAATGCCTCTGCCGATTCCTTACAGACACATCTACAACGTGGTCAGAGCGAGGCTAGCTGGATCGCTCGCGAAATGGAGAAAGGCGCAGCGGTCAGCGGATCCTTGGGGGTTGGCCATTATGCCGCGAGCATCGACGCGGCACTTGCTGAAGCAACATCCGGCGCCCGGGTGATGATCACCAACAACAATGGCGACATCAGTTTCTCCCCCAACCTTGATGGATTCATTGCCGAGCAGCATCACGTCGATACCTTCAACATCGACGCGGTAACCAAAGGCAGCGAGTATCGAGCAAAAGTCGTCAACTCCAATGGACTGAATTCAGTCGACATTGTGATCGTCGACGGTCAAGGCAACGTAGTTCATGAATACCAGTCCAAATATGGCGGTGATGCAAAGGCCACCGAGCAACTTTTTAAGCGAGGGGAATACGGAGAGCAAAAACGGCTGGTTCCCGAAGGGCAGAGCAAGGACATCGTCAACAGCACTGAAGTCGTCGAAATCGACGGCGTACGTTCCGAGCCGCTCAGCAAGGAACAGGCTCTGGAATGGCAGCGCAAGGCGCGGGAGGAGGCCGAAGCTCGCCAGTATGAATGGAATGACACTAACCGCATAAACGTTGCAAAACAGATCGGTAAACAGGCGTTGATCGGAGCTGGCATCGCGGCAGGTCTGCAGGGCTTACGCATTTTGGCGCGCCGAACCTGGAATAGCTTCCAGGGGCGGAAAAATCCACCGGCCAGCGTTGATCTCAAAGAATTCCTCACCAGTTCCCTGAACAGCACGGCACAGGTATTCACTCAAGTCGCTGTCAGCGGCGCGATGGTTGTCGCGGCAAAGAACGGTCTACTCGGTACGATACTGAAAAGAACCCCAGCTGGTCAGATCGCGAACATTGCTTGCATCGCTCTCTCCAACACGAAAACCCTCTACCAACTCGCCACAGGCCAGTTGTCCAAAGAAGAAGCACTCGACCGCATGGGGCAAACCACCACCTCAGCCGTTTGCGCTATCGCAGCGGGCTCGCAGGGTAGCGCTTTAGGTATGGCGATAGGCACCGTATTCGGGCCACCAGGCATCGTCGCTGGTGGCTTCATCGGCGGCATGATTGGCGGTATGGCTGGCGGCATAATCGGCGAGCAACTTTTCGAGACAGGAAAAAGCCTGGTCAAAACTTCCGTCGCCTTGGTTAATCGTGTGGCTTCAAGTGTTGTAGAAGGCACGAAGAATCTTCTTAGCGGACTAGGTGATTTCGCCAAAGGGTTGTTCGCATGAGCACCATTAATAATGCGTTATCGCTGAATGACAAACTCCATGCCCATTTGAGCGCCGGCTACCCTGGGTTTTACATACAGTCTAGCGAAGAAGCGCGAGTCGATCGAATTCTCACGCTGGCCGCCACCAATCTGCAGTTGCATCTCATGGAGTGGAACCTAGCCTATGGCTGGGTCGACTTTCGCACCAAACAACCGCGTACCGAGGCCACCCAGACCGAGCTGGCCTACTGTCTACCGGCGCTGGCAGATGAGGATCTCAGCCGCAAGCTGATCGTGATCAAGGATGCCAAGGCAGCGCTGGAAAACCAGCCGTTGGCGATCGCTCGCCTAAAGCAATTGCTCAACCGTATCCAGCGCCATCATCGCGGCGAATGCGCAGTGGTGTTAGTGGCAGAGAGCCTATTCATTGCGCCGCAGATTGAGGCGCAAATTACTCTGCTGCCACTGCCATTGCCGGGGCGCGAGGAAATTATCGGGCAAATCGAATCCTTTGCCGATGAGCAGAACCTGATCATCCCCCAGGCATTGTTGCCACGCCTGGCAGCTACTTGCAGCGGGTTGAGTGAAGAAGAAATACGCCAGGTACTGTCCATGGTGCAACAGCCGCACCCGGAGTTAAATGAGGCCGCACTCGGCCTGATTCACTACGAAAAAGAACAGATCATCGCCAAGAGTGGCGTGCTGGAGATGGTCAAGGTCGGCGAGACGGCCAGCGATATCGGCGGCCTGGAAAATCTCAAACAGTGGCTCAAACGCCGTGCTGAAATTTTCCGTCGGCTGGACGAAGCCGAAGGCGCCGGGGTGACTGCGCCAAAGGGAGTACTGATCGCGGGTATGCCCGGTTGTGGTAAATCCCTGACCGCCAAAGCCGCCGCACACCTTTTCCAATTGCCACTGCTGCGGCTGGACATCGGGTCGCTGCTGGGCAAGTACGTCGGTGAAAGCGAGCACAATATGCGCCGCGCACTGACCATGGCCGAAAGCGTCAGCCCGTGCATTCTGTGGATCGATGAACTGGAAAAGGCCTTTGTGGGCATGGGCAGCAGCGAAGGTTCCGAAGTCTCATCCCGGCTTTTCGGTTACTTCCTGACCTGGATGCAGGAGAAAACCGGTGCTGTGTTTGTTATTGCCACCGCCAACAATATTAGCGCCTTGCCGGCGGAGTTGCTTCGCAAAGGTCGTTTCGATGAAGTGTTTTACGTGGGGTTCCCCAACGCCAAGGAACGCTCGGCCATTCTCGGCATTCACCTCAGGCAAGACTGGGGACAACTCACCGAGCAGCAGCAACAGACACTGACGGCGCTCTGTCGCGACTATTCCGGTGCCGATATCCAAAACGCTGTCGGTGAGGCACGAGAAAGCGCATTTCTCGATGGTCAACCTCTGACTCATGAAGAAATCGAGCGCGCCATCCGCGCGACAGTACCTCTGCGCGAGACACTGCGCGAGCAAGTTGGCAAATATGAAGTGTTATTTGAAAAGCTAAAGCTCAAACCAGCCTCCAGAGTCGACGGACTGAGTATCGCGCAGATGATTCAACTGGCTGACAGTCCCAATCCGGTACGTCGAAAGGAGGTCGCTTGTCACCTGGAATGCCCGGATGATCTGCTGGAAAAACTCAGCACGGATACAGACTTGGAAGTGCGTCTGAGCGTTTACCGAAATCCCAATTGCACAGAGCGGTTGCTGGCGAGCAGTTTGAGTAAAGACAAGAACGCAACGGACTTCGATATGTCGATATATCGGCTCAGTTGCCTGCACCCAAGAGCGCCTATGGATCTGCTGGCTAGCGAACTGGGTAAATGGGATGGCAGCGACTATATTCAGGAGGACGCGCTGTTAGCATGTTCGCACCTCACTGATGAGGTCAAACTGACACTGTTCAATAAGAGCAAAAGTCATCAAACACGCATGGATATCTGCCGACAGTCGACTTTGTCCGTCGAGTTGCAAGGGCAGCTTATCGACGCCCTATGGGACACAAGACTCTCCCAAACCTGCGTGCAATTCATCCTGCTCATCGCCAACCCTGTCCTTGACCCCTCGCATCACAAAAAAATCGCCAGTCACAAGACAGTTCAGATCATCGACGCGCTGATCTGCCTGGAGAACCTGACAAATGAGGCGCAGATGGTAATACTGGCCGAAGGCCTCCACTTCCTCAAGCTGGCCAAAAACCCAAACATCAATCAACACGTGCAGCTATCGCTTTTGTTACAAGCGCTACCTGAATCGGACGCGCAATCCGTTCTGGATGCGATTAAACCCGGTTCGACCTCGGTTTTTTTCTACAACATCATCTATTCACATCCGTTCCAAGACAGCCACTTCGAAGAGGTTTATCTCGAGCTTTCACAAAATCCCAACCTTAGTGCGGACGCCGTGAGAGTGTTGGTAGCGTTTGAGCGAAACGACGAAAACTCGTCAATAATGCTGAACCTTGCCAGCAACCCCGGCCTGCCCAAACATTGGCAACTTGAATTCGCCAACAGCAACAATCATTGGCTCAAAACTCGCCTTGCGTCCAATCCAAAACTCCAAGACGCGGCAAGGGCCCGACTAAAAGAACAGGGCATCGAATCAACTGATTCCTCATCGGATACAGCTGGGACAACCCAATTTTCCGGAGTGTTTGAATCTATCGCTCGTGCGGCTGCTACAGCATCGGTTGGGAGTGTTTTTGGTGCAACCAAGTTTCAAGAAGGTCTTTTTCCATCGTGGTTCAAGGGAGACAAATCATAAAGAATATGCGGTTTTTGAGGTTGTTTGATGATGGCGACACCGACGCTATGCTTCGTGACTGGCCAGATGCACCGAAAGCGATTTTCATAGACGCCGATCCGCTGCACAAACCGTCGAAGTAAGCAGGAAAAGTCGTTCAGTTGCACCCCAGCCCTGGCCTAAAAACCGGGGCCGAGGGCGTAGAAAGGCGTGGAGTCCGCGTCTGTGAGCGGAAGGAATGATCAATGGTAAGCACAGTAACGATCTATAAGAATGCGGGGATCATTAAGATCGACGAAGTATCGTTCTGCCCTAAAAGTTTTTCGGATATAAAAATTGAGGGCGGACATCCTGATGGACCAGTGTTCAGTTGTGACGCAGCTCGAGCAGTTATAAGCGTCACTGACGCAAACCTACTGGTGGCATCAGGTGTAACCGACAATAGGTAGGAACATCGCGCAGCTGCGCCTCCAGCCCTGGCCTCAGAAACCGGGGCGAGGACGTAGAAGGACGCACATTGTCGCTTCCTCAAAAACGGATAACGCAAGAGGCAATTGGTTATGAGTGAGCAACAAAGGATCGAGGAAGGCGATGTTGTCGACCACAAGGTTTTCGGTTTGGGGAAGGTTAAATCGGTCGGACCTAGCGGCTATGTTAGTGCCGGCTCAAGCGAAGTGAATGGTTATCCAGTGACTGTAGTTTGGGATGATCCGTCCCGCCGCGAAAACACTGTCATGCACTGGGCATTGAGCAAGGTTTCTTCGCCAGATGAACGGCCTTACATTTTTTGGGATAAAAAATGGCAGCCATTGAGGGACGAGTGGCTCAAGTCCAGGCGGCTTGTTGAGCAGCTTTGCAAATCATTTGAACCTGAGTGGCAAAAGCTTGATGAGGCGATAGATGCAGAAGACCAAGCGTGGGTAAAGATGAGAGATTTCATAAATACTCCGCGCAGGTAGGAAAACCCGCTGCACCATCAGCCCGCCACCGTTGCGGGCTTTGGCAATATGCGCATTAGTCAACTTAGAGCTGGGCTATCTGACATTGTTTTTCGGTAGCTGGTGGATCAGCCTGATTTTGATGTTGGTCGGCTTGGGGATCGTCCTTCGCAGTCAGCGCGGGGACCCTGCCAACAACACAAGCGTGAAAACCATAAATTAAGGGAGAATCATGAAGAACATAGTCTCTGCCCTGGCTCCATTAGTGATTTGGACACTATGTGTCGGAGCACTTTTGATTTCGTACTGGAACTATTCACGGTACGTTGAGGCGAAGCAGGACCAGGAACAATCTAGGCGTAATCTGCGAATCGCCTTGCATGCGAGAGACGATGCTGGCATTGGAGACGCCGAGTTTAAACGGATCGAAAGCTCACATTACCGTCCATACCTGAAGCGTTTTAGAGTTTCGCTCCTCGTATGCATAAGCTTTGGGATTGCGGGTTTAGCTCTGCTACTCGCTTAGCCATGAATAATCGCGGTACCGCCCAAGCTCAGCGCATGTTGGGCAGAGACAGTAAAACCCACCCCTAAACTAAAGGATCAACCGTAATGCTGATGCAAACTCGTGAATACCGCCCCGTGGCCTCTTTCGATCAAGCCTCGCCGGTCAAATTCCAAGTCTCGCCCAAACACCTGCATGTCGACATTGGCCAGCCTTATACCAAGCTGGCTTCGCCATTGAGCCACCTCCGGTTTGACGCCACGACAATGACGTTCGACAAGACTCCAGTGGTCAACGTGTACGGGGGAGCGGGCAGCGACCTGTTCTGGCAGATCACTCTCAAGCCAGAGGATGCTGCCGACCTGCAGGCGGCGATTGCCGAGGTGCTGGAGGCGGCCAAGAAGCTGTAAACACCCTCACCCTTCAATGACGGCGGCGTAACGCTGAGTACTAATCCCCGATTATCGGAAATTCACGCTCAGGTACGAACGCTACACACCTCCGCGTTCGTGGGCCTCCTCTGGTACTAGGATGCGGGTTCGCACCCGTAAACAAAGGATAGTTTATGACTGCACAATGCTCTGACCGGATACCCAAATTTGCCTTTCTGCTTCTAAGGCCTCGGTGGTTTCCTCATGAAGGTTTTTGGTGATTGATTCAGGTATTTCGACTGGGCTGAACCGCTGCGCTCATTGCTTTATCAGCGATGGCGTTCACCTTTGGTGGGGATCTTGCTCCGGCGTTCGCAGCAGCTGCGATAGCTTGTTTGATAGTGCCAATTCTCGCTCTTCGTCTTCTAATGTGGGTAATTCGGGGCTTTAAGCAGAAATCTTAGATACTGAGAGGAAAAAAGCCGTGAAAATTATTAAGCAAGTCTGGGTTGGTTTAACGCTAGCTCTTGTGCTCGTAGGCTGCTCTGACCCCGATGCAACCGTCAGTAGCGCCAGTAAGTACGTCGGAGTCTGGAGCAATGAGCGCAGCGGTGGCGGATTGAAGCTTGTCATCGATCAAGACGGCAAGCATTTTACCGTCAAGGAGCTTTATGCAAAAAACAACGCGGTGCTTGGACTTAGTGTCGGTGAGGTCGAAGACGGCTTCTTAAAAGCGAAGACAGGGATTGGCCCAAAAATCTTCTATTCAGCAAAGGATGACGCACTGATCATCGAGCCTTCAACCACGCTGTTCAACCGTCTGCCCCAGTAACGAAAAAGACCGCCATTACCCACGCCGAGCTTTGTGTAGTCGCCAAAAAAATGGCTGGTTCGCCCGAACAGTCAGCGCGGGCATGGTTGCCACGTTGCTTTGTCGGAATGCAGATCCGGCTATGGTGATGAAATGCCAGACGCTAATAGCTTTGGTGCCGCCAAGTGCGACCTCTATCAATTCAGGATTCAAGCCCTGCTCGTTGAATATAGAACTCGCCATTTAGCGCATACCTTGCCTAATTGGACGCGCACCAGCGTCATTTCAGCGAAGAATGGCTGCAGGTACTCAAATCGGTTAAGGCGGTGGGGCAGCCTTCTTTAATTCCGATCAAAAGGGGCAGTTAAAGAGCGTGGCCAATTTCGGAAAATTGGCCGGCTATCTGAGCTACATTTTATTTAGGATTGCTTGCCCTCATTGAGGGTTACAAAGTCGGCCCAGTCAGCCATCAGTACACGGCGCTTTTCTAGCAAGTCACTTCGCCAGTAGGCCGCCTCAGCACCGCTGGCGACAACGTGAGCCAAAGCCATCTCGCAGACTTCGCGTGCATGGGGTGTACATTCAGCAGCCCAGTCCCTGAATGTGCTGCGAAACCCGTGAGCAGTAATGACTTTGTCATTGCTATCACGCCAGCCCTTGCCACCATCTTCCTGGTCCTTTTGGTCCATGCGACGCAAAGTCATTAACATGGCCATATTACTAATGGGGCGACCTTTACGAGCCCCTGGAAACAGCAACGAACTACCTTTGATTCGTGGGAGGGCTTCGAGCAGTGCGATGAGCGCATCCGATAACGGCACGGTATGAATTTTTCCCGCTTTCATTCGCACCGCTGGAATCGTCCATAGCTTGGTTTTCAAATCAACCTCACTCCAGTCGGCTTCAAGAACCTCGCTGGTTCGGCACGCAGTGAGGATCGTCATTTTGAGTGCGTAGGCGGATTGACCTTCGACACTTTCGAGTGCCGGCATGAAACGAGCCAATTCCGAGTAGGGTAATGCAGGGTGGTTTTGGGTACGTTTAGCCTTGGAACTCGGTGGCAGCAGCTTGTCGAGGTGTCCACGCCAGCGTGCTGGATTTTCACCGTCTCGCAGCCCACGTGCTTTGGCGGCGTCAAGGACTAGTTCGATCCTGTTACGAACCCGGCTAGCTGTTTCGGCTTTGCTGCTCCAGATGGGTTTTAGAATATCGAGGACGTGCTCGGTGGTGATCTGGTTGGTGGCGAGTTCGCCGATGACGGGTGCGGCGTAAGTAGCCAGTGTGTTCGTCCATTGCTGGGCGTGTTTGACGTTTTTCCAGCCAGCACGATGAGCCTCTATGTAATCGGCTGACACGTCCCGGAACGTGATGGCTTTGTTTTTACGTTGCAGCTCAGCGGTCACCTGTGCCGCTCGTTCATCGTCACGAGCCTGTAAGGGGTCAATACCATCGCGCAGTAAGCGGCGCTTATCACTACTGTTTTGCCGAGCTTCCTTAAGGCCGATTGCGGGATAGGTGCCTAGCCCCATCTCCCTCCGCTTTCCGGAGAGCTGAAAGCGCAGTATCCAATACTTCTTCCCATTGGGCTTGATCAGGAGGCGTAGACCATCTCCGTCCTCGTAGGTGCCTGGGGTAGTCAGATTTTCAATTTGCTTAGCGGTCAGCTTTCCCATGGGAATATCCTTTATCTGTTTTGTTCCCCCATTTGTTCCCCCACAAAGGCTAGGAAGGTGACGAATGTTGGTGGACGTCTTGAGACGATGATAGGCTTATAAGTGCCGTATTATAAAGGCTTGTAGGATTTATTGAGTTTCTGATGGATTGTCATTTGGCGGACTCCTTCACCGCCACATTCTTGAAGAAATCCCGCGAGTTAAACGCTCTGCGGGATTTTTTTTGCGTGCGATTTGAAAATGTACCCCCGTTCCTGTTACTGCGGCAATACGGGGCATGTCCCAGGCATGTCGATACGCCATTGGCCCCTCGCCCTAATTGAACGGTTGCACCTTCATCAACAGTTGCTTGAAATCGCCGGCTGCCTCACCTGGCATGACGCTGCGAGCGAACCGTTGCACCTTTGATCACGTCGGCGCGAATGGCCGACGGTTGTCCAGCGCTGTTGCGTGCATAGCTGCATAACGTGATCGGCAGCTCTGCTATTTCAAGAAAAATGCCATCCAAGGCCAGGGTGTAGCGATCGTCGTCAATATCGCCGCAGGTGTTGCTGATCGCCGAGTTCACGCTGTAGTAGTAATGCTGACTGAAACCGTTGTGCTGGTTTTCCCAGGCGATGTGATAGCGGTGTTTGAGCTGCGGTGCCGGTGCCGGGTTGGTCAGGAATACCGAATGGGTGAACACATTGCGCAGCAGCGCTTCGGTCAACGGCTGGTCCGCTTGTTGCACCCCGAGTATGCACAGCACATGCGGCCCCAGCACGGGTCCAATGGCCTGGTTGATGTAGGCTTCGTCTGAGGTGATCGCCGCCTGATAGCCGAGCGTGCTTGAGCAATCGCTGACGTTATTCACGGCTTTGAATCGGTAGAACGGTTCCTGGATCGAGAACCTCAGGTTCCAGGTCGGCCGGGTAATCTGGTCGGTGGCGTCACGTTGTAAATGCACATAGGGTTTCAGGTTCCACGGCTCGTCCAGCGTGATTTCAACCGCCTTGAGCTGGCAGGTCGGGGTGTCGTTACGGAAAACACCGTCTACAAAGCAGTAGTACAAGTCGTTAACGGGATAGCTGTAGTTGAATTTGGCCGCTTCGCACGCCGAGTTGTTCTGGCAGCTGTTGAGAATGTCTTTCTGAATGGCAAACGCGACCTTGCTGATGATGCTGGTGATTTCATTGGTGTTCCGGTCCAGCATCGGACTGCCGGAGCTGCCTGGGCGCAGGCCGTTGCAGCGGTTTCGCAAGGCGCTGGGGAACACGCCGGGGTGTTCGGCAAAACTGTTGATGGTCGATTCCACGCAGACACTCATGCGTAGGCCCTTTTTCAGAAAGCCGGTCGGGGCTCCCACGTTGATCACGCCTCGATCCGTTAACTGACGATGAGAGGCCAGCTTGAGTGGCATGATCGCGCTGGCCATCAGCACGGCCAGCGACGTATCCAGTTCGAGTACGGCCAGGTCGGTGCCTGCCATGCTGCTCCAATGTGCTGTCTTGACGGCATAGGTGACACGCCGTTCGGGGGTGTCATGAAAGTAATTGAAGGTGACATCGGCGGTGAACGCCTGGCGGATGCGCGCCGTACCGTAGCTGTAGAACACACAATGCCCGCTGGTCAGCACATAAGCCGGGCCGACGGCCTTACGCTGGCGATTGCGCGTGTCGAGCAAAACCGCATTGCAGGTCTGGCCTAAAGCGTTTTTCAGTGAACCGATGCCGGTCCATTGCGGGTAACGGTAGTTTTTATTTTCGAGTGCCACGGACGGTGACTGCTCGGTAAGGCCCTCGGTCAGGTCTCTGGCGTGGCTGGGCCAGGCGGTGCTGAGCAATAGGACATACAGAAAGACGCAAGCGGTGTGAGTCAGTGCCATAAGGGCCTCGGCAAGGAAGTCATTGATTGGCTGAAACTACCCAATCAGGTCGAGGCAGAAGACATACATGGCTATTGCGTAACCCTTGGCGGGTTGACGTTGAAGGTGTGAGTGACCTCGCATTGACTTTGCAGCGCCCGTTACCCATTTTGTATTTTTGATGTGGACTGCGTAGATGACCACCCGACCCAAGCCCAAGCTCAACCTTCGCATTCTGATTCTGATTTTTGTACTGCTCTCTGCGGTCGCGACCCTGGCCAACAGTTTCTGGGTAATGTTCAAGATTCGTAAGCAGGAACTGATCGAGAATGCGCTGCAAGTCAACAAAGCCTACGCTTTTCGGATCGCCACGAGTGTCGAGCAGGTGCTGCACTCCGACCTCGACAAATTGAAGTACGCTTCAGCCGTGGTTGGCAAAGCGTTTGACGACAGGCGCCATCTGGCCGAAGAAACCCAGCGTCTGCTTGGGCAGGACGCCAGTTTCAACTCGGTGATTGTCGCCGATGCCACCGGAACCATTATTGCGTCCGCCCCCGAGAGCCTTGCGCTCAATGGCCGCATCCTGCAGCACAAAGAACCGCTCAGTCTGCGCGCGCCGATAATCAGTAATGCGTTCGAGTCCATTGCCGGCAATCTGGTGGTGTTTATCTCCCAGCCCGTATTCGACGTGAGTGGAAAGTACCTGGGCGTTATAGGCGGCAGTGTGCGGCTTGAGCAGAGCAATACACTCCAGGCGCTGATGGACACGAATGTGCGCAAGGATGGCGCACATGTGTATTTAATCGACAGCGCCCGTCGCGTGCTTTATCACAACGATCCCGAGCAAATCGGCAATATCGTCGCAAAGTCTTCAATCGCCGACGCCGCACTCAGCCAGGACGCGGGCACTTTGCAGGCGGCGGATGAACATGGCGTGGAAATGCTCGCGGGGTTCGCCAAGGTGCCCATCAGCGGTTGGGGGGTGATCTCGCAGCAGCCGTTCGACAACGTACACGCCCTCCTGCGGCAGACCATGGCCAAGGTTGCGCAAGGAATCGCGCCCCTTGCGCTGTTCGGAATTCTCTTGATCTGGTGGCTGGGGGCAAGGATCTCGGCGCCCCTGTCCAGGCTCGCCGACTGCGCCAAACGCCTCGACACGCCTGACAGCTACGAGCGGATCAGTGCAGTTCCTGCGCACTATTTCGAAAGCTGGCAGATTCGCAGGGCGCTGCTATTGGGTGCCACGTTGCTGCAGGAAAAAATCGGCAAGTTGAATCAGCAAGCGCAAACTGATGCGCTGACCGGGCTGGCCAACCGTCGAGCGATGCAGGACATCCTGTCGCGCTGGCAGGCCGCCGACAAAATGTTCGCGGTCGTTTCCTTGGACATCGATCACTTCAAGCGTGTGAATGACACGTTCGGCCATGCCGTGGGGGATGAAACACTGAGGGCCATCGCAGCATTGATACAGCAGAATTCACGGTCCAATGACCTGGCCTGCCGGGTGGGAGGAGAGGAGTTTGTGGTGTTATTGCCCAATAGTTCACTTCAGGCCGCCGCCGACGTTGCAGAGCGCCTGCGCCATTCGATTGCGGCGGCGACTATTGACACCGTCGGGCACGTCACCGTCTCGCTTGGCGTGGCGCTATGGCGCCCCGGCGGTGACTCGATTTCTGCCGTACTTGAGCGGGCTGATCAGTTGTTGTACCGGGCCAAGCAGGACGGTCGTAATCGTGTCGTGGTCGAGCAGGCCTGAAGGGGCTGTCCGGTGAGATCCACGCGCGCCAGCTTCAATGCCTATGGCGATGATGCACATCCGGAAAATGCGCATGACTATGCCGCATCGGACTGTGCACATGCACATGACTATGCGGCACCGCCGGGTCCCACTCAAAGTCGTGTGCGTGCTGATGATGTTCATCATGTACATGCCTGTGCCCGTGTTCCGTCGGTTCATGTTGATGTTCATGGGCATGCCGCTCCGTCAGGTGCAGCCACACGCCCACGGCCATCAGTGCCGAGGCAATCCAGAACGCCACGGTGACCGACTCGTCCAACATCATCAGCGCAATCGCGGCCCCCAGGAATGGTGCCGTCGAGAAGTAGGCGCCGGTGCGTGCACTGCCCAGTCCGCGCAGCGCGAGCACGAACATCACCAGGCTGATGCCATAGCCGAGGAACCCCACCAGCAGGATGGGCGCCAGTTGCGCCAGGTCAGGCAGCCGCGCCCCGAGGTACAGCGCCAGGCTGCAATTCACGACACCTGCAATCAGCCCCTTGGCCCCCGCGATGAACAGCGCGTCAGATGCCGACACCTTGCGTGTCAGGTTGTTGTCGATCCCCCAGCACACACAGGCGAGCGCAACCCCAAGTGGCCCCGTCCAATCAGCGTTCGCGCGGCCGCCTTCGGGCCATGACAGCGCCACGCCGCCCAGCACGATCGCGAGCATGCCGAGGACGATGCGGCGGTCGGCGTTTTCCCGGAAGACGAGCCAGGCGATCACGGCGGTCAGCACCGATTCCAGGTTCAGCATCAGCGAAGCGGTTGCGCCGGTGGTGCGGGTGAGGCCGAACATCAGCGCCACGGGGCCGAGGATGCCACCGAAGGCGATGGCCCCGAGCAGCCAGGGCCATTCAGTTCTGGTGAGCCCGGAAGGTCGCCAGCCGCGGTCGCGGATCAGGCGTACGCCGGCGAGGCCGACGCCACTGCCCAGGTAGAGCAGGCCGGCGAGCAGCACGGGCGAGAGGCCCAGGCCGAGGCTTTTGGCGAGTGGGGTGCTGGCGCCGAACAAGGCGGCAGCGGCGAGTGCGTATACGATGCTGAGGTTCATGGGCCATCCTCGAAAGTTGGGCCCATGATAAGTCTCTCGCTGGGCTCAGGCCCCAGGCATTTTTAACGTATTCACCTTGGCTGGGCGGTTTTTCACCCGCTCGGCCTCATGACTAAAGTTGCAACCACGCCAGGCTGCCCAGCACCACGGCAACCCCCGCCGCCGTATACGCCAGGCGTTTCAACCATTCCTTCCTGGTCAGCAAGGTAATGGCCGCCAGTGAAATCGCGATCTGAATCGCGGTCATCGCCTGGGCCCAGCGGTGATGCCGGTGCAGTGCCTGTTCCGACTTTTCATCCCATTCCCGGGAGGTCGCCTCCAGTTTTTCCGCCTGTTTGCGCACGTCTTCCTTCTGGTTTTTGTAACGCTCGATCTCGTCCTTGTAATGCGCCGCGTCCACGCCAGGAATGTGCGTGGCCAGTTCCGCGAGGTTTTGCCGGCTGGATTTGGCCTGGTAGTAGTTCCACTGGTTGGCGGCGTCGGTCTTGAAGATGGCGGCGTTGTTCTTGTCCATCGCCGCTTCGCTCTCGGTGGAGCCGGCCTGGTAGCTGAGCATGGCGCCGAGGGTGGCCATCAATGCGGTCATCACCGCGATGCGGCTGGCGAAATTATCCCCACGGGCGTGGGCATGCTCGGTGGTGTGTTCGATGTGTTTTTCGTGGGGGCTGGGGACTTCAAAGGCTTCGGACATGGGGGCGTCTATGAAGGGACTGAGGGACTCTGATTCTTTACCACGGCACCTGTCTCAAGCCTGTCTGGAACGCCGGATCAGCCGGGTGTACACCGCGATATTGATCAACAGCACCACCGCGCCCAGCACCCACTGGATCTGTGGCGTCAGCCCGGCCGGATAGATCAGCGTGAGAATGTAGTGCTCGATAAACCCGCCGCCGTAGCCGTCCTGACCCGCCAGATGGCGAAACAGGTTTTCCCAGCGTGTCAGCGGGCAGGGCAGGTGGAAGACCTCGACCGCCACCCCCCATGCGGCGGCGGGCAGGTGCAGCCAGATAAGCGGTCGCCACTTCAGGGCCAGCAGTCCGCCGAATAATACAAACAGGATGAAGCACAGGTGAAACAGCACCAGGCTGTCGGCAGCGAGACGGTAGAGCATGGCATGCACTTCAAAAAAAGAGACGCACAGTCTAAAGGGTTGCCCGCACGTCAGCGCGGCCGCTATTGTGCTGAATCCTTTTAGTCCTCCCCCAAGAGTCTGTTGTGATGAACGCACCGCGTAACGCTGCTCCGATCAAGGCTGTGATTTTCGATATGGACGGGTTGTTGCTGGACACTGAAGGCATCTACACCGAAGTCACGCAGATGATCGCTGAACGCTATGGCCGTACCTATGACTGGGGGATCAAGCAACACATCATCGGGCGCGGGGCGCAGGACTTGGCGGATTACGTGGTCAAGGCGCTGGACTTGCCGATCACACCGGCCCAATTCCTGGAAATTCGTGAGCCGCTGATGAGCGAGCGGTTCCCCAAGGCCCTGGGCATGCCCGGTGCCGAGGCACTGGTGCGGCACTTGAAGGCGCACAATATTCCGATTGCGGTGGGTACCAGTTCGTCGCGCCATTCGTTTGGTCACAAGACGACCTTGCACCGCGAGTGGTTTAGCCTGTTCGACACCATTGTCACCGCGGACGACCCCGAAGTCGGCGCCGCCAAACCCGCGCCGGACATCTTCCTGACCGCCGCTCGCCGCCTCGGCGTGGCGCCGCGGGATTGCCTGGTGTTCGAAGATTCACCGTTCGGCGTCACCGCCGCCAAGGCCGCCCATATGACCGCCATCGCCGTGCCTGATGAGGCCATGGCCGACAGCAAATACCAGCATGCCGACCAGATCATCCGCAAACTCGCGGACTTCGACCTGGCTGCCTACGGCCTTCCGCCTCTTCCCTGAATAAACACGGTAAAAAAATGTGGGAGGGGGCTTGCTCCCTCCCACATTGATTTTGCATTGAGCTTTAGAAAATCAGGCGCTGAACCCGCCATCAATGGTCAGGCTGGCCCCCGTGATGTACCCGGCTTCCGGTCCTGCAAGGTAAGCCACAAAACTGGCGATCTCCTCCACGTGCCCATACCGTCCCACCGCCATCAACCCAATCAAACTGTCAGCAAAATCACTGTTCGCCGGGTTCATGTCGGTGTCCACCGGCCCAGGCTGCACATTGTTGACGGTGATGCCCCGTGGCCCCAGGTCTCGCGCCAAGCCTTTGGTCAGGCCCACCAGCGCCGACTTGCTCATTGCATAGGTCGCCCCGCCGGCGAACGGCATGCGTTCGGCGTTGGTACTGCCGATATTGATCACCCGGCCACCTTCACCCATATGCCGTGCCGCTTCCTGGGTAGCGATAAACACGCTGCGCACGTTGATTGCCAGGGTCTGGTCGAAGTCTTCCAGCTTGAAGTCTTCCAGCGGGGCGATGGCCAGCACGCCGGCGTTGTTCACCAGGATGTCCAGGCGTCCGAAGGCTTCGACGGTGGCGTTGACCGCGTTGCGAATGGCCGTGGCGTCGGCACTGTCGGCGTGAATCGCCAGGGCTTTGCCGCCGGCGCTGATCACGCTGTCCTGCAGTGCTTGAGCCTTGGCGGCCGAGCTGACGTAGGTAAAGGCGACGGCCGCACCCTGCGCGGCGAGACGTTGGACGATGGCGGCGCCGATGCCGCGGGAACCGCCCTGAATCAAGGCGACTTTGCCGCTGAGGTTTGTTGTGGTCATGTCGATCTCCTGAAGGTTCAAGGCGGGAAGCCTTGGTGTGGAGCCGAGTATCGACCTCGCTCATCCGTACCGGTAGACCGTGATTGCTATAGTCTGTGTAAACCAAAAGTTTAGAGTGAGGCCAGATGGAGAGCTTTGGCAGTATCGAATGCTTTGTGCGCAGCGCCGAAGGCGGCAGCTTTGCCGAAGCCGCCCGTCACCTGAGCCTGACGCCTGCGGCGGTGGGTAAAAGCGTGGCCAAGCTGGAAGCGCGGCTGGGTGTGCGGTTGTTCCAACGCAGTACCCGCCGCCTCACACTGACTGAGGCCGGCAAGCTGTTCCTCGAAGAGGTCGGCGGCAGCCTTATCACCATCCAGAATGCCGTGGCCAACCTGGCCAGCGCCGAGGGTCGACCGGTGGGCACGCTCAAGGTCAGCATGGGCACGGTGTTTGGCAACCGCTATGTGGTACCTCTGCTGGGGGCGTTCATGGCACGTTTTCCGGATATCAGCCCGGACTGGCATTTCGATAACCGACAGGTCGATCTGATCGGCCAGGGCTTCGATGCCGCCATCGGCGGTGGTTTTGAACTGCCTCAGGGCGTGGTGGCACGCAAGCTGACGCCGGCGCATCGGGTGCTGGTGGCCTCGCCGGATTACCTGGCGAAGCGTCCGCCCGTGTTGGCGCCAGAGGGTTTGGCGCGCTGCAATGGCATCCTCATCCGTTCTCCGCAAACCGGCCGCGTACGCACCTGGCAATTGACCAGCATTGAGCGTGACCACAGCCCGCTGTCGCTCAAGCCTGGCATGACCATGAGCGACTCCGAAGCCGCCTGCTGCGCCAGCGCGCAGGGCCTGGGCATTGCGTTGGTCAGCATGCCCATGGCCGTGCCGTTTCTCGACAGCGGTGCGGTGGTGCGGGTGTTGCCCGACTGGTATGTCGACGACGGCAATATTTCCATCTACTACGCCGAGCACAAACTGCTGCCCGGCAAGACCCGGGCGTTTGTGGATTTCATCATCGAGCAGTTTGCCGAACGGCAACTGGCTCAACGATTCAGCGCAATTTAAAGCCAGGCACATTTGGTTTTCAGTGGCCGAACTTAATCGGCCAACCCAAAACCTTTTTCGCCCTGGGTGTCGCGTAAGTCCGAATCTTCGACGTCGACAACCCCAACCGTACCAACGATTCGGCAATCGTCACCGCCGCCGTCACCCCATCCACCACCGGCACGCCGGTGCGCTGGCGAATCTGTTCATCCAGCCCGGCCATGCCGCCGCAGCCCAGGCAGATCACTTCGGCCTTGTCTTCTCGAATGGCCAACTCCGCCTGGCGCACGATGGCTTCCATGGCGGCCAGCGGGTCTTCTTCCAGCTCCAGCACCGCCATGCCACTGGCCCTTACCGAGGCGCAGCGCTGGTACAGACCGGCCAGTTTCAGGCGGTCTTCGATCAACGGCACGGTGCGGTCCAGGGTGGTGACCACCGAATAGGCGTGGCCAAGGAACATTGCCGTGCTGGCGGCGGCTTCGGTGATGTCCACCACGGGCACGTTGAGCAGTTCCTGCAAGCCTTCGCGGCCGTGTTCGCCGTAACCGGCCTGGATCACCGCGTCGAAGGGCTGGTCGTAGGCCATCACCCGGTCCATCACCGCGATGGCCGCCAGGTAGCTTTCAAAATTGCCCTCCACCGATTCGGCGCCGAAGTACGGGGTGAGCCCGACGATTTCGGTGCCCGGGGCAGCCACCGCCCGCGCTTGCTCGGCGATGGTTTCGGTAATGGATTCAGTGGTGTTGACGTTGACCACGAGGATACGCATGGAGTGTCCTTGATTAATGACTGACGTTATCGACTGCAATGCTTTCGCCGCTGACATCGGCGTAGAACGCCTGGCGCTTGGCGATCAGCAGGTACAGCAACCCTGCAATACCGGCGCCAAACAGCCAGGAAAACGGCGCGACACCGGCAAACCCCGGCAACAGTGCCAGCAGGATGGCGATCACCGCCGCCGGAACAAAAGCCGCCACCGCGCGCAGATTGACCCCGCGGCTGTAGTAATAAACGCCTTTGGGGTCTTCGCTGTACAACTGCGGCACATCCACCTGGCTTTTACGGATCAGCCAGTAGTCGACCATGATCACTCCATAGAGCGGCCCCAGCAGCGCGCCCAGGCCGGAGAGGAAGTACACAATCACCAGCGGGCTGTTGTAGAGGTTCCACGGCAGGATCAACACCGCCACAGTGGCGCTGATCAAGCCGGCCCGGCGGAAGTTCAGGTACCTGGGCGCGAGGTTGCTCAGCACAAAGGCCGGCGCGACGAAGTTGGCCATGATGTTCACCGCCACGGTGACAATCAGGAACGCCAGGCAGCCGAGCACCAGGAAGAAGGTGTTGGGGATCGCGGCGATGATTTCAGTGGGGCTTTCGATCACCCGGCCATTGAGTTGGAATTGCCCGCCGCACAGCAGCACGGTGATGGCGGCGAACACCAGAATGTTCACCGGCAAACCCCAGAAGTTGCCGACCTGGATGGTTCTGCGGCATGGCGAGGAACGGGCGAAGTCACAGAAGTTGAGGATCAGCGTGCCGTAGATCGCCAACCACAATGCGCCACCGGCAAAGATATTGCGCCACATCTCGCCACCGCTGAGCGGTTCGCGAATCGACCAGGCAATATTGCCGCCTGCCTGGAAGTACATCCAGCCGGCCAGCGCAGCCATCGTCGCCAGAATCACCGGCCCGGCGAAGCCTTCATAGCGCCGCACCATCTCCATGCCGTAGGCCAGGATTACCAGTTGCACGAACCAGATCACGACAAAACAGGCCCAGCCCAGGGTGGATAAACCCAGGATCGCGTTGTGGTCATAGTCGGCAAACCCTGGATGAATCGCCGTCAGCAGCACGCGCAAGACCACCGAGGCCAGGTAGGTCTGGATACCAAACCAGGCAATTGCAATCACCGCGCGGATCAACGCCGGAATCTGCGCACCGTGAATGCCGAAGCTGATACGGCTGATCACCGGAAACGGCACCCCCGTCTTCTGGCCCATATACCCCGACAGGTTCATGAAGAAGTACACCAGCGCGGCGCCGATCCCCAATGACAGCACGATCTGCCAACCGCCCAGGCCCAGCGCATACAGGCCGATGGCGAACGAGTAATTGGCGATGTTGTGCACATCGTTGGTCCACAGCGCGAAGATGCTGTAGCGCCCCCAGCGCCGCCCTTCGGCCTTGGTCGGAGCCAGGTCCTTGTTGTGCAGGCGTGGACTGAGCACCAGCGGGCCGGGGCTGGCGGCTTCGGGGGTCAGGGTGGAGGAGGGCAGATCCAGTGCGAGGTCATTCGACAGGCTTGTACGCATTCCGGCAGGCTCCAGCACATCTGCTGGGAAACTGCAGATGGCAAAGTGTATGTAGGTTTTGTATTTATTGTATACAAAGCGTATTCCACCTTAAGCCACATGCGTGCCAGTTTTGGATCTATGAAAATCGCGGGTAATTTCGTTTTAATAGGTAGGTTAAATAACTGGCTGAATTTAAAGATTTATAAATTGACCGATTGAACAGGTATTTATTTTTCTGTTGAAAGCGGTGGATTCAGCAGCACAAACGACCATTGGGGTAGGTGTTACGTTATGGTGCGGCTGAATAAAAATTGCACACATAAATGGCACGAATGGTTACATGTGTGTGTACATCTCTAGCGTACAACACAAAAAAATGTGGGAGGGAGCAAGTCGTATCGTCGCACCGCCCCTCCCACATCTTTCCTGCGTCGGTCCTCAAGCCTTGCTGATGATGTTCCCGGCATGCAGCCCGCATTCCTTCTGCGTGGCCTCTTCCCACCACCAACGGCCTTCACGCTCATGCTGGTTCGGCAGCACCGGCCGGGTGCAGGGCTCGCAGCCAATGCTGATAAACCCGCGTTCATGCAGGCTGTTGTACGGCAGCTCCAGCATGCGGATATAACCCCAGACTTCTTCGCTGGTCATTTGCGACAACGGGTTGAACTTGTACAGGGTGCGCTCCGGGGTGGAGAAGGCTGTATCGATCTCCAGCGCCGCCACCTGACTACGGGTGCCGGGGCTCTGGTCGCGGCGCTGGCCGGTGGCCCAGGCGCTCACGCCGGCAAGCTTGCGGCGCAGCGGTTCGATCTTGCGCACGCCGCAGCATTCGCCATGACCGTCCTTGTAGAAACTGAACAGGCCCTTTTCTTTGACGAATGGCTCCAGCTTGCTCTGGTCCGGTGAGATCAGTTCGATGTCGATCTTGTAGAAGTCGCGTACCTGCTCGATAAACCGATAGGTCTCCGGGTGCAGGCGACCGGTGTCGAGGCTGAACACCTTGACGTTCTTGTTCAGCTTCCAGGCCATGTCCACCAGCACCACGTCCTCGGCGCCGCTGAAGGAGATCCACAGGTCATCGCCGAACTGGCTGAACGCCAGCTTGAGAATGTCCTGGGCGGATTTGTTGGCATAGGTCGCGGCGAGTTCAACGACGTCGAAGGCTTGGTTCATCAGGACGGTTCCTACAGGTCAGTGGCGCTGAGCGCTCTATAGGGGAGCGATGGTATCAAAATCCGCTCTGCGTTGCGGCGGCGAGCTTGAATCGCTAGAGTTCGGCAGTCCTTTTGCCCGCTCAACCAACAACAGATAAATGGGAGTGTCTTGTGGAAATTGCCTGTCTTGACCTGGAAGGGGTGCTGGTTCCGGAAATCTGGATCGCCTTCGCCGAAAAAACCGGGATTGAATCCCTGCGGGCCACCACCCGGGACATTCCCGACTACGACGTGCTGATGCAGCAACGCCTGCGTATCCTCGACGAACACGGACTCAAGCTCGCCGATATCCAGGCCGTGATCGCCACGCTCAAGCCGCTGGACGGCGCCGTCGAGTTCGTCAACTGGCTGCGCGAGCGCTTCCAGGTGGTGATCCTGTCCGACACGTTCTACGAATTCTCCCAACCGCTGATGCGCCAACTGGGCTTTCCGACCCTGCTGTGCCATCGCCTGATCACCGATGAAAACGACCGGGTGGTGAGCTACCAACTGCGCCAGAAAGACCCCAAGCGCCAGTCGGTGCTGGCGTTCAAGAGCCTGTACTACCGCGTGATCGCCGCTGGCGATTCCTACAATGACACCACCATGCTGGGCGAAGCCGACCGTGGGATTCTGTTTCACGCGCCAGAGAATGTGGTGCGTGAATTCCCGCAATTTCCGGCGGTGCATACGTTTGAGGATTTGAAGAACGAATTCATCAAGGCGTCGAATCGGACGTTGAGTCTTTAAGTCATCTACACAACTTCCGCTGAGCGAAAAATCCAGGGAGGATTTTCAGCTTTTAAAATTTGTGTGGCTACTAGCCCCCGATAGGGCCGGCCCTGCCATTGCTTATCCCTCTGTCAGCAACCGCTCATAAGGAATACTCAAACCTTCATGCAGGCGCTTGATCATTGACAGGCTCAGCTTGCGCTTGTGGTTCAGGACTTCGGAAACGCGACCACTGGTGCCGATAAAGGGCTCCAGGTCGCGGGCCGTCATGCCCAGTTGTTCCATGCGAAATCGAATGGCTTCCACGGGGTCGGAAGGTGGCATTGGATAATGTGCCGCCTCGTACTTTTCAATGAGTACAGCAAGGATTTCCAGTTCGTCGCCCTCGGGCGAGCCCTTCTGCGCGCCCCAAAGTTGCTCCACCCGCGCCAGCGCAGCGGTCAGGTCTTCCTGGGAATGTATAGGTTTGATGTCCATCACACGGTCTCCGCGTTGATCTGGTCGTACTGCGCGTGGGTCCCCCGAAACGTATGAACCCAAGCTGTCGTTGATAATCGATCGCCATGATCACTCGATATTTGTTGCCGCCCACATTGAAAACAACCCTGCCACTTTTGAGAACGCTCGCCGTTCTGAGCTCGGCCTTGAGCGCCTGCGGCGACGGGTATGAGGCCTGCTACAGATGGCGGTACAGCTCGACCAACGGCGTTTTTGCATCAATGTACGCAGGGTGGCTGTCCCAAAATATTCTTAAGGTAGAGCGCGCGATTATCCGCATCGCCGACGCCTCCCATTTTGGGAGATGTTAGGGGTGGTTGGTTGGAAGTGCAATCCCTGAAATAAATTCTGACGAGTAGGCGGTCGCTTCATGTGATCCTTCACAGATGGCGGATGGAGAGTCGGAGTGGGACGCTATCTCCCGGCTCGCGCCTCGTCCATAGCGGTTCTGATTCAGATTTTTTCGGTTTCCAGAGCCGGTGCCCGGAAGAGGGTCATGCGTTACAAACTTTCCAACGTTTGTAACAACACCTGCACCTTGGTCAGCGACTCCTGGTACTCCGCCTCCCACTGCGAGTCCGCGACAATCCCGCCGCCGCCCCAGCAGCACACCTGGCCATCCTTGACCAGCAAGCTGCGGATGGCGATGGAGCTGTCCATCTCGCCGCGCACGTCCAGGTACACCAGCGAGCCGCAGTACAGGCCGCGACGGGTCGGCTCCAGCTCGTCGATGATCTGCATCGCGCGAATCTTCGGTGCGCCGGTGATGGAGCCGCCGGGGAAGCTGCCGGCGATCAGGTCGAGGGCGTCCTTGCCGTCGGCCAGCTCGCCGATAACGCTGCTGACCAGGTGATGCACGTTGGGGTAGCTTTCCAGGCTGAACAGCTCCGGCACGCTCACCGAACCGGTACGACAGGTGCGGCCCAGGTCGTTGCGCAGCAGGTCGACGATCATCAGGTTCTCGGCGCGGTCCTTGGCGCTGGCCAGCAGTTCGGCGGCGTGCGCAGCGTCTTCTTCAGGCGTTACACCGCGTGGACGGGTGCCTTTGATCGGCCGGGTTTCAACATGACCTTCGCTGATCCTGACGAAACGCTCCGGTGACAGGCTCAATACCGCGCCTTCATCCGGCAGGCTCTGGAAGCCGGAAAAGGGCGTCGGGCAGGCTTCGCGCAGTGCGCGGTAAGCGGCCCATGGATCACCGAGGCACGGTGCGCGAAAACGCTGGGCAAAGTTGACCTGATAGCAGTCGCCCGCCTGAATGTAATCCTGGATGCGCACGATGGCCTGGCGGTACGCTTCAGCCGTGAGGTCCGGTGCCATGGGCCCTTGCAGCGTGAACGTGGCGGTGCTGTCTGCCGTCGGTTGGCTGAATAACGCGACCAATCGTTGCCGTTCGCTGTCGGCCAGCGCCGGGTGGAACACCAATTGACTGGTCTGCGCCTGGTGATCACTGACCAGTGCCCAGGCGTACAGCCCGAAGCGCGCATCCGGCAGGTGCAAATCATCCACTGCCAAGTGCGGCATCTGCTCCAGGTGCCGGCCAAAGTCATAACTCAGGTAGCCGATCAAACCGCCGGCAAACGGCAATGTGTAGCCGTCGGGCAGGGTGGCGTTACCCAGCTGTGTCAGGTTTTTGCGCAAACGCTGCAGGAAATCGCTGCCGCTTTCATCAGGCGCTACCGTCAGGGTCGCCTCAGGCCAGGCGCTGAGCAGGTCATAACGCCCGCGTTCGGCCACCGGGCGGCCACTGTCGAGCAGCACCGCGCCCGGGGCATGGCGAATCGCCGCAAAATACTCGGTGGGGTTGGCCCGGTAGGGCAGCGGGTGTACGGAACAGGTCGACATGCGGGGTGGATCAGCCAAGGCGGGGGGAGGCGATTGTAGTCCCCTGTAGGATTTGCTCCTAGAGGGGATGTCGGGGATAGACAGTTCGACGACCGGATCAGCCCTCGACGGGCGGAATATGCCCAAACATTGCCTGTACGAACTTCACCCGTTCTTCCACGGTTTCGGTCACGCCGGCGGCTTTCAGCTCTTCCAGCCGGGCCTCCACCGCATGGGTGCGCAAGGTCAGCCCGCAGTCGTTGGCGATCTGGATATTCAGTCCTGGCCGCGCGTTCAGTTCCAGGATCAGCGGGCCTTTTTCCTGGTCCAGCACCATGTCCACGCCGATGTAGCCCAGCCCGCACAGCTCGTAGCAACCCGCGGCGAGCTTCATGAAACCGTCCCAGTTGGGCAACTGCACACCATCCACCGCGTTGGTGGTGTCGGGGTGTTTGGTGATGATATTGTTCAGCCAGGTGCCACGCAGGGTCAGGCCGGTAGCCAGGTCGACGCCCACGCCAATCGCACCCTGGTGCAGGTTGGCCTTACCGCCGGACTGGCGCGTGGGCAAGCGCAGCATGGCCATCACCGGGTAGCCCATCAGCACGATGATGCGGATATCCGGCACGCCTTCGTAGCTGATGCTCTTGAAGATCTGGTCGGGCACCACACGGTACTCAATCAACGCACGGTCACGGTGGCCGCCCAGGGAATACAGGCCGGTGAGGATGCTGGAGATCTGATGCTCGATCTCTTCATGGCTGATGATCTTGCCGGACACCGTGCGGTAGCGCCCTTCAAAGCGGTCCGCCACGACCAGGATGCCGTCGCCGCCAGCGCCCTGGGCCGGTTTGATCACGAAGTCGCTGCGCCCGGCGATGATTTCGTCGAGCTTGTCGATTTCCTTCTCGGTGGAGATCACCCCGTACATTTGCGGCACGTGGATACCGGCCGCAATCGCCCGTTCCTTGGTGATGATCTTGTCATCCACGATCGGGTACAGGCTGCGCTTGTTGTACTTGAGCACGTAGTCGGCGTTACGCCGGTTGATGCCCATGATCCCCCGCGCTTCGAGGGCCTTCCAGGTCTTCCAGAAGCCGAACATTACGAGTCAGCCTTGAGGAAGGCCTTGAAACGCACCAGCTCGGTCAGGCGGTAACCGCGATAACGCCCCATGGCCAGCATGAAGCCCACCAGGATCAGCAGGATCGCCGGGAAGGTGAACACGAAGTAGATCAACTCCGGCACGCTCATGATGATGTGCGCCAGGGAGGCGGCGAACAGCGTGCCGATCGCCACTTTCATGGCGTGGCCACCGCCGCGCTCTTCCCAGGTAATGGACAGGCGTTCGATGGTCATGGTCAGGATCACCATCGGGAACAGTGCCACCGACAGGCCGCGTTCCAGCCCGAGTTTGTGGCTGAACAGGCTGATGGCCGCGATCAGCACCACCACGAACGTCAGCACCACCGACAGCCTCGGCAGCATTTGCAGTTTCAAGTGTTCCAGGTACGACCTCAGGGACAGCCCGAGCGCAGTGATCACCGTAAACAGCATGATGCCGAAGCCCAACTGCGTTTCGCGAAACGCCAGGGCTATCAGCACCGGCGTGAACGTGCCCAGGGTCTGCAGGCCGATCAGGTTGCGCAGGATCAGGATCACCAGCACGCCGATCGGGATCATCACCATGATCATGAAGGTTTGCTGGGTTTGCAGCGGCAGGCCATACAGCGAGTATTCGAGGAAGTTGGCGTCGGTGTTCTCGTCGGTCAGCTTGGCCAGGCGAATCGCGTTCATTTCGCTGTTGTTCAGGCTGAAGGTGACCATGGCTTTCTTGCCGCCATCGACGGTGATCAGGTTTTCATCGCCGGTCCACCACAGCAGCCGGTCGGCGGGCAGGCCCGGTTCGCCGGTTTCCGGGTTGAAATACAGCCAGTCATTGCCATTGAAGCTGCGCAGCCATAGTTCCGGGGTTTGCGGCTGGTCGGCGACCAGGCGGATGGTGTGGACCTTTTCCACCGGCACATGGGCGATGGACAGCAGCAGCTCGACGATCTTGGCCTTGTGCGGTGTCGACGGGTCGCCCGCCAGCAGCAGCTTCACATTGTCGTCATTGAGGTTGTTGGTGCGTTTGATCGCTTCGGTAATGAAGGTCTCGACGTCGGCCGAATGCTGGCGGATCGGCGCCAGCAGGGCTTCGGCTGCGATTTTTTCCGGGCCTTCCACGGCGATGCTGTCGCGGAAGGTCGGACCCTTGATCTTGGCTTTCTCGCCACTGTAACGCTTGGTCAGCACCAGTCGGTAATACAGGGTCTGGTTACCCTTGGCGCGGCGCGCCGACCAGGTGACTTTGCGGTTACCGTCGATGCGGTTGACGCTGACCCCGTAGTTGTTCGAGATAAAACTTTCGTTGAGGCTGACGAAGTCGCGGCTCAAGGGCGGCACGAACATCTGGATCTTGACCGGGTCTTTCGGGTTGGCGACGAACTCGACCTTGGCATCGATGTTCCACAAGTCGTCGGTGGCGTCCTCGGTGACGGGGATACCCAGCACGAAAATCTGATAGGCAGTGACCGAAATACCCAGCACCACCAGGATGGCGATCAGGATTTTCAGGTGCAGGGTAAGAGAGCGCATTCGGTTTACTCGGCGGTATGAGCGTCGGCGGCGCAGGCGGGTTTGCCTGCTGCGTATTTAAGACTGGGATCGACCAGCGCATCAAAGCGTTTCAGCGCTTCGGAGCCGATCAGCAGCGGGTATTGGAAAGCGCTGCGGTCAGTCAAGTTCACTTCGATGCTGCGCAGTGCGGTACCCATGCAGATATCCAGGGCAATCACTGGGCGCGCGGTGTAATTCTTGTCCTCATCGGGGTCGTAGTCGCCGGCGCGACGCTTGATCTTGCTGACGCGGGCCAGGGGACGTTCGATGGGGTGGGAATGGGCGGTGTCGATGGCCAGGTAGAAGCGCACCCAGGATTCGCCGTTGCGCTTGAAGCGCTTGATGTCACGGGCGCTGAGGGAGGCGGTCTTGGCACCGGTGTCCAGTTTGGCGGCCACCTCCAGGTCGATACCGGCGAGTTGGGCGTATTCGTTGAGGCCGTACACGGTCTTCTCGGCGGCAACGCCAAGGCTCGGTAGGCACACTAGGCAAAACAGGGGGAAGGGCTTGAGTCTCATAAATCCTGAGGCGGTGCAGTGCGATGTTCAATTCAAGGCGACTGGCATTGCTGCGCAAACTCCCTCGTGCGCCGTTTCATCCAGTGATGTCAGGCAAAAGCGGCGGGCATTCTAACATGATGCTTTTTTGGCGCCAGCGCTGGCAGGCGGCCATGCCTTGTGGGAATACACCAGGGCGCTATTAGACGATTGTCGACAATATGCATTTATTCTTTGACTGCATGGGCGTTATTGGCTAGTTTTTGCCTCATTGCTTTTAAAGGTGTCGACAATATGCTGGATCAACTGGAAAACCCAGTGATGACGCAAGACGATTCGCAGACCATGTCCGAGAACGTCTTCCGACGCATCCAGGCCGCCATCGTTAAAGGCGAGATCGCCCCCGGCAGCAAGATTTCCGAGCCGGAGCTGGCGCGCACCTATGGCATCAGCCGCGGGCCGCTGCGCGAGGCCATCCACCGTTTGGAAGGCCAGCGCCTGCTGGTACGCGTGCCCCACGTCGGCGCACGGGTGGTGTCCTTGAGCCATGCCGAACTGGTCGAGCTGTATGAAATCCGCGAATCCCTGGAAGGCATGGCCTGTCGCCTGGCGGCCGAGCGCATGACCGACGCGGAAATCGAAGAGTTGCGCCAGGTGTTGCACACCCATGAACGCGACGAAGCGTTCCAGGCCGGCCTGGGCTACTACCAGCAGGAAGGCGACTTCGATTTTCATTACCGGATAATTCAAGGCGCCGGCAACCGCACCTTGACCCAAATGCTTTGTGGCGAGCTGTACCAGTTGGTGCGCATGTACCGCATCCAGTTCTCCGCGACCCCGAATCGTCCACGCCAGGCTTTTGCCGAGCATCACCGCATCCTTGACGCGATTGCCGATCGCGACGGTGAATTGGCCGAGTTGTTGATGCGCCGCCACATCGGCGCTTCCAAACGCAATATTGCCCGTCACTTCCCGGACGGCACTCCCCAATAAATAGAGGTGAGTCATGAGCTCCAGCAACAACAGCACCCCAGGCCAGCGTTTCCGTGACGCGGTCGCCAGTGAACAGCCGTTGCAGGTGGTCGGCGCGATCAATGCCAACCACGCACTGTTGGCCAAGCGCGCCGGCTTCAAGGCGATTTATCTGTCGGGCGGCGGCGTGGCGGCCGGCTCCCTGGGCGTGCCGGACCTGGGTATCACCGGCCTCGACGACGTACTCACCGATGTGCGCCGCATCACCGATGTATGCGACCTGCCGCTGCTGGTGGACGTGGACACCGGTTTCGGCTCCTCGGCATTCAACGTGGCGCGCACCGTCAAGTCGATGATCAAGTTCGGCGCCGCGGCCATCCACATCGAAGACCAGGTCGGCGCCAAGCGCTGCGGCCATCGTCCGAACAAAGAAATCGTGTCCCAGCAGGAAATGGTCGACCGTATCAAGGCCGCCGTGGATGCGCGCACCGATGACAGCTTCGTGATCATGGCGCGCACCGACGCCCTGGCGGTCGAAGGCCTGGAGTCCGCCCTGGAACGCGCCGCGGCCTGCATCGAAGCCGGCGCCGACATGGTGTTCCCGGAAGCCATCACTGAGCTTGAGATGTACAAGCTGTTCGCCGCCCGGGTCAAAGCGCCGATTCTGGCCAATATCACCGAGTTCGGTGCGACCCCGCTGTACACCACCGAACAGTTGAAATCTGCCGATGTTTCCCTGGTGCTGTACCCGCTCTCGGCTTTCCGCGCCATGAACAAGGCCGCCGAGAACGTCTACACCGCGATCCGTCGCGACGGCACCCAGCAGAACGTGATCGACACCATGCAAACCCGCATGGAGCTTTACGATCGCATCGACTACCACACCTTCGAGCAGAAGCTCGACGCGCTGTTCGCCGCGAAAAAGTAACGAACGCGCCTCCCATAACTACAAAATTGGAGAACGAACATGGCTGAAGCAAAAGTATTGAGTGGTGCCGGCCTGCGTGGCCAGGTCGCCGGGCAGACCGCGCTGTCCACCGTGGGCCAGGCGGGTGCCGGCCTGACCTACCGCGGCTACGATGTACGCGAACTGGCCGCCGACGCGCAGTTTGAAGAAGTCGCCTACCTGCTGTTGTACGGCGAATTGCCTACCCAGGCCGAACTGACGGACTACCGCAACAAACTGAGCAAGCTACGCGACCTGCCGCAGGCACTCAAAGAAGTGCTGGAACGCATTCCCGCCGACGCCCACCCGATGGACGTGATGCGCACCGGTTGCTCGTTCCTGGGCAATATCGAGCCCGAGCAAGACTTCAGCGTGCAGCGCGACGTGACCGACCGCCTGCTCGCCGCGTTCCCGGCGATCATGTGCTACTGGTACCGCTTCAGCCATGACGGCAAGCGCATCGACTGCGTGACCGACGAGCCCAGCATCGGCGCCCACTTCCTGCACCTGTTGCACGGCAAGAAGCCGAGCGAGTTGCATGAGAAGGTCATGAACGTGTCGCTGATTCTCTACGCCGAACACGAATTCAACGCGTCGACCTTCACCGCGCGCGTCTGTGCCTCGACCCTGTCGGACCTGTATTCCTGCGTCACCGCCGCCATCGGCTCCCTGCGCGGCCCGCTGCACGGCGGCGCCAACGAAGCGGCGATGGAGATGATCGAGCGTTTCTCCTCGGCCGAAGACGCGGTGCAAGGCACCCTCGGCATGCTGGCGCGCAAAGACAAGATCATGGGCTTTGGCCACGCGATCTACAAAGACAACGACCCGCGCAATGAAGTGATCAAGGGCTGGTCGAAAAAACTCGCCGACGAAGTGGGTGACACGGTGCTGTTCCCGGTCTCCGAAGCCATCGACAAGACCATGTGGGAACAGAAAAAACTCTTCCCCAACGCCGATTTCTACCATGCCTCGGCGTACCACTTCATGGGCATCCCGACCAAGCTGTTCACACCGATCTTCGTCTGCTCGCGCCTGACCGGCTGGGCCGCGCATGTGTTTGAGCAGCGTGCCAACAACCGCATCATCCGTCCAAGCGCCGAGTACACCGGCGTCGAACAGCGCAAGTTCGTGCCAATCGAACGTCGCTGAAGACCGGCGATCCTGAAGTGGAAATCGAATCAAAGGTGGGAGGGGCTTGCCCCCTCCCACCTTTGAATCGCACTCCAGCCCCGGATCAGCCGGCTCCGTTTGCAACCACCGTGACCGAGTCCTGACGATGAACACTGAATTTCGCAAACCGCTCCCCGGCAGCCGCCTGGATTACTTCGACGCCCGCGCGGCCGTCGAAGCCATCACTCCCGGCGCCTACGCCACCTTGCCCTACACCTCCCGAGTGCTTGCCGAGAACCTGGTTCGCCGTTGCGACCCGGCCACGCTCAATGCGTCCTTGAGCCAACTGATCGAGCGCAAGCGCGACCTCGATTTCCCGTGGTTTCCGGCCCGTGTGGTGTGCCATGACATCCTCGGCCAGACCGCGCTGGTCGACCTCGCCGGCCTGCGCGATGCCATCGCCCTGCAAGGCGGCGACCCGGCGCAGGTCAACCCGGTAGTGCCGACCCAGTTGATTGTCGACCACTCCCTGGCCGTCGAAGCCGGTGGGTCCGACCCGGACGCGTTCGAGAAGAACCGCGCCATTGAAGACCGCCGCAACGAAGACCGTTTTCACTTTATCGAGTGGACCAAAAAAGCCTTCAAGAACGTCGACGTGATCCCGCCCGGCAACGGCATCATGCACCAGATCAACCTGGAAAAAATGTCTCCGGTGATCCAGGTGCGTGACGGTGTGGCGTTTCCCGACACTTGCGTCGGCACCGACAGCCACACCCCGCATGTCGACGCGCTGGGCGTGATCGCCATCGGCGTCGGCGGCCTGGAAGCCGAGAGTGTGATGTTGGGTCGCGCTTCGTGGATGCGCCTGCCGGAAAGCGTTGGCGTCGAGCTGACCGGTAAATTGCTGCCAGGGATCACGGCCACCGACATGGTGCTGGCCCTTACCGAATTCCTGCGTCAGCAGAAAGTCGTGGGTGCCTGGCTCGAGTTCTTCGGCGAAGGGGCCTCGGCACTGACGTTGGGCGACCGTGCCACCATCTCCAACATGGCCCCGGAGTACGGCGCCACGGCGGCGATGTTCTACATCGACCAGCAAACCATTGCCTACCTGAAACTCACCGGTCGCGAAGACGAACAAGTCGCTTTGGTCGAGCAATACGCGCGTCACACCGGGCTGTGGGCGGATGACCTCAAAGGCGCGCAATACGAGCGCGGCCTGACCTTCGACCTGTCCAGTGTAGTGCGCAACATGGCCGGCCCGAGCAACCCGCATGCCCGTGTCGCTACCCGCGATCTGGCCTCCAAAGGTATCTCGGGCCCGTGGGACGACGTGCCGGGGCAAATGCCTGACGGCGCGGTGATCATCGCCGCCATCACCAGTTGCACCAACACCAGCAACCCGCGCAACGTGATCGCCGCCGGCCTGCTGGCGCGCAACGCCAACAGGCTGGGGCTGACGCGCAAACCGTGGGTCAAGTCATCCCTGGCGCCCGGTTCGAAAACCGTGGCCATGTACCTGGAAGAGGCCGGCCTGGGCCATGAGCTGGAAAAGCTCGGTTTTGGCGTAGTGGCCTTCGCCTGCACCACCTGCAACGGCATGTCCGGCGCACTCGACCCGGTGATTCAGCAGGAGATCATCGACCGCGACCTGTATGCCACCGCCGTGCTCTCGGGCAACCGCAACTTCGACGGGCGGATTCACCCGTACGCCAAGCAAGCGTTCCTGGCGTCGCCGCCGCTGGTCGTGGCGTATGCGATTGCCGGCACCATCCGTTTCGACATCGAAAAGGACGTGCTTGGCCTTGATGCCGATGGCAAAGAAATCCGCCTGCTGGACATCTGGCCGAGCGACGAAGAGATCGACGCAGTGGTCAAGGCCTCGGTCAAGCCCGAGCAATTCCGCGCGGTGTACATTCCGATGTTCGCGATCCATGAAGACACCGGCCCCAAAGTCACGCCGCTGTACGACTGGCGCCCGCAAAGCACCTATATCCGCCGTCCGCCCTACTGGGAAGGCGCATTGGCCGGTGCGCGCCCGCTCAAGGGTATGCGCCCGCTGGCGGTGCTGCCGGACAACATCACGACCGACCACCTGTCGCCGTCCAACGCGATCATGCTGGACAGTGCCGCCGGCGAATACCTGGCGAAAATGGGCCTGCCGGAAGTCGACTTCAACTCCTACGCGACCCACCGTGGCGACCATCTGACCGCGCAACGCGCTACCTTCGCCAACCCGAAACTGTTCAACGAAATGGTGCAGGAAAACGGCAAGGTCAAGCAGGGTTCCCTGGCGCGCATCGAGCCCGACGGCAAGGTTACGCGCATGTGGGAAGCCATCGAGACCTACATGGAACGCAAGCAACCGCTGATCATCATCGCCGGTGCCGACTACGGCCAAGGTTCGTCCCGCGACTGGGCCGCCAAGGGCGTACGCCTGGCCGGTGTGGAAGCGATTGCCGCCGAAGGGTTCGAGCGCATCCACCGCACCAACCTGGTGGGCATGGGCGTGTTGCCGCTGGAGTTCTTGCCGGGCACCGACCGTCACACCTTGCACATCGACGGCAGTGAAACCTATGACGTGGTCGGCGAACGCACCCCGCGTGCGCAGTTGACCCTGGTGATCAACCGCAAGAACGGCGAACGTGTCGAGGTGCCGGTGACCTGCCGCCTGGACACTGCCGAAGAAGTGTCGATCTACGAGGCGGGCGGCGTGTTGCAACGCTTTGCCCAGGACTTCCTGGAATCGGCGGCGACCGCCTGAAGAGGTTAACCATGGCACATGTAGCGCAAATCAAGATCCCCGCCACTTATATGCGTGGCGGCACCAGTAAGGGCGTGTTCTTCAGCCTCCGGGACCTGCCCGCGTCGGCGCAGGTCCCGGGCGCCGCGCGCGATGCCTTGCTGCTGCGGGTGATCGGTAGCCCCGATCCCTATGACAAGCAAATCGACGGCATGGGCGGCGCCACGTCGAGCACCAGCAAAACCGTGATCCTCGCCAAAAGCACCCGCGCCGATCACGACGTGGACTACCTGTTTGGCCAGGTCTCCATCGACAAGCCCTTTGTCGACTGGAGCGGTAACTGCGGCAACCTGTCGGCGGCGGTGGGTTCGTTCGCCATCAGCGCCGGCCTGGTCGACCCGGCCCGCGTGCCCCGCAACGGCGTGGCCGTGGTGCGGGTGTGGCAGGCCAATATCGGCAAGACCATCATCGCCCACGTGCCGATCACCGATGGCGCGGTACAGGAAACCGGCGATTTCGAACTCGATGGCGTGACCTTCCCGGCCGCCGAAGTGCAGCTGGAATTCATGGACCCGGCGGCGGAAGAAGAGGGCGGCGGTGGCTCGATGTTCCCTACCGGTAACCTGGTCGACGACCTGGAAGTGCCCGGTGTCGGCACCTTCAAGGCCACACTGATCAATGCCGGTATCCCGACAATTTTCATCAACGCCGAAGACTTGGGTTATACCGGCACCGAGCTGCAAGGCGCGATCAACAGCGACCCCAAGGCCCTGGCGATGTTCGAGACCGTGCGTGCCCACGGTGCGTTGCGCATGGGCTTGATCAAGCACCTGGACGAAGCGGCCCAGCGCCAGCACACGCCGAAGGTCGCGTTTGTGGCCAAGCCTGCCGATTACGTGGCCTCCAGCGGCAAGGCGATCAAGGCCGGTGATGTGGACCTGCTGGTGCGCGCGCTGTCCATGGGCAAGCTGCACCACGCGATGATGGGCACGGCGGCGGTGGCGATTGGCACGGCGGCGGCGATTTCCGGCACGTTGGTCAACCTCGCGGCCGGCGGCGTGGAACGTAATGCGGTGCGCTTCGGGCATCCGTCCGGCACCTTGCGCGTGGGGGCTGAAGCCACCCAGGTGAACGGCGAATGGGTCGTGAAAAAAGCCATCATGAGCCGCAGTGCGCGGGTGTTGATGGAAGGCTTCGTGCGCGTTCCCGGCGACTCTTTCTAAAGCCCAACACCAATCTCTGTGGGAAGGGGTTTGCCCCCTCCCACATTGGAATTCTATTCCAAGGCAGGCACCCAAGACCTGCTTTCAGTAACCGTGAGCCCGAGGATTAACCCACCGCATTTTTGGAGCACTGCCATGAGCACCAACGTCGACCAGAACAATCGTCCCGACTACGACCAGGTCCTGCAGGACATCGCCGACTACGTCCTCAGCTACCGAATCGACTCCCCGCTCGCGCTGGACACCGCACGCAATTGCCTGATGGACACCCTCGGCTGCGGCCTGCTGGCCCTGCGTTTTCCCGAGTGCACCAAACACTTGGGGCCGCTGGTCGAAGGCACTGTGGTGCCGTTTGGCGCGCGGGTGCCGGGCACGTCGTTTCGGTTGGACCCGGTCAAGGCGGCCTGGGACATTGGCTGCCTCGTGCGTTGGCTCGACTACAACGACACCTGGCTCGCCGCCGAGTGGGGGCACCCGTCGGACAACCTGGGCGGCATCCTCGCGGTGGCGGATCACCTGTCGCAAAAACGCGTAGCCAATGGCGACACTCCGCTGACCGTGCGCGCGGTGCTGGAAGCAATGATCATGGCCCATGAAATCCAGGGCGTGATTGCGCTGGAAAACTCATTCAACCGCGTCGGCCTCGATCATGTGCTGCTGGTGAAAGTCGCCTCTACCGCCGTCACCGCCAAGCTGATGGGCGCCGACCGTGAACAAATGCTTGCGGCCTTGTCCCACGCGTTTGTCGATGGGCAGGCGCTGCGCACTTACCGGCATGCGCCGAACGCCGGTTCGCGCAAATCCTGGGCGGCGGGGGATGCATCCAGCCGTGGCGTACGCCTGGCGGATATCGCATTGCGTGGCGAGATGGGCATCCCCGGTGTATTGAGTGCGCCGCAGTGGGGGTTCTATGACGTGCTGTTCAGCCACACCAACAAGGATTTGGCCCTCAAGCCCGAAGACAAGCGCAGGTTCAGCCTGTCCCAGACCTATGGCACCTATGTGATGGAAAACGTGCTGTTCAAGATCAGCTTCCCCGCCGAGTTCCATGCACAAACGGCTTGTGAAGCGGCAGTGACCTTGCACCCGCAAGTCAAACATCGCCTGCACGAAATCGAACGTATCGTGATCACCACCCATGAGTCGGCGATCCGCATCATCTCCAAGGTCGGCCCACTGGCCAATGCCGCCGACCGCGACCACTGCCTGCAGTACATGACTGCTGTGCCCCTGGCGTTCGGCAATCTGGTGGCCGAGCAATACGAGGATGAATTCCACGCCGCGCACCCGATCATCGACGAACTGCGCGACAAAATGGTCATCGTCGAAGAGCCGCGCTACAGCCGTGAATACCTGGAAGCCGATAAACGTTCCATCGCCAATGCGGTACAGGTGTTCTTCAAGGACGGCTCCAGCACCGAGCAAGTGGCGGTGGAATACCCGATCGGCCATCGCCGTCGTCGGGCGGACGGTATTCCTTTGCTGGAAGACAAGTTCAAGGCCAACCTGGCCACACGGTTTACTGCGCAGCGCAGCGCCGAGATTTTTGCGTTGTGCAAGGACCAGGCACGGCTTGAGGCCACGCCAGTGAATCGCTTCATGGACCTGTTCGTGATCTAAAAACCTGTGCAGGACTAAAGTGTGGGAGGGAGCCCCCTCCCACATTTATGATCACATTTACTCAAATCGCAGTATCACCCTGCGGTTGTGCTTGCTCTTCTTCTCGATCTTTTCGCAGAACACTCGGCCGATTTCCTCGGTGTTGATCACATGCGTGCCACCGCACGGCTGGATATCAATGTCGGCAATTTCAATCACCCGTACCGAACCCTGGATCACCGGCGGCGCCACCGCCTGAGTGCGGGTGATCTGCAGCAGGGTGGAATACTCCGTGGCGGCCATCGACAGGGTTTTTACCGGGTGAGCCTGTTCGATCAGCGCGTTGAGGTCGCGGGTGATGCTGTCTTTGTCGAGGGTCATTTCCGGCAGGTCGAAATCCAGGCGTCCCTTGTCGGCGCTGATGCTGCAACCGGTGACCGGTGCATCGATGATCGAGCACAACAGGTGCAGGCATGTGTGCATTTTCATGTGCTGGTAGCGCCGTTCCCAATCCAGGCCGGCGTCCACCTGCACACCGGCAATCAGCTGCTCGGGACACTGTTCCACCTGGTGCCAGATGATCGAACGCAACACCGGGTCGCGCACCGTTCCGGTCACGTCGAGCCGCGTACCGTCAGGCAGGGTCAAGTGGCCGGTGTCGCCCGGCTGTCCGCCGCCCGTGGGATAGAACAGCGTGTGTTCCAGGGCAATACCCTGTTCGCTGACGGCAATCACCCGTGCGCTGAAGGCGTTTTGATAGGGCGCGCTGTCGAACAGCGCCAGGGTTTCCATGGTATGCACGGACATGTTCAACCTCCGACGATCAGTGGGCTGGCTTGTAACAGGTGACGCACCATTGCACTCAAACCAGGGGGAGAGAGCAGGGTGATTTCAAATTCGGGGCCGCAGACTTTAAGGTTCAGCGGCAGGCGTGGCAGGTGTTCGCCAGACGCCACGCGGTGCAGGCGAAATTGCAGGTGGTGGCGTTCCTTGACCGTGGGTTCGAGCATTAACCCCGGCAAGGGATGGAAGTCGGCGTCCAGCACGGTGACCTTGTGGCTGGCATTGATCTCGCCGACCACATGCAGGCGCTCATCAAGGGCAAAGGCGCCGAGGTACTTGCTGTGGTCCGATTCATCATTTTTTTGCAGTTGGATCTGGTTGACCACCTTGACCTTGGTGCCGGCCGGCACATCCTGGGTGATCACGCAGGACGGGCTGATGAACACGTTGTCGCCGATCTGCACATAACCCAGCACCCGGGCGCCGGAACCGACTTCGACATTGTTGCCCAGGCGCGGGTGACGCTTGCCGTCGGGGTTGTTGGCGATACCGCGGGCACCCAGGGTCACGCCGCAGAGGATGTAGCAGTCATTGCCGATCTCGCAGGTTTCGCCGATCACCGTGCCGTAGCCGTGGTCCAGCACAAAGCGCCGGCCGATGCGCGCTGCCGGGTGAATCTCGGCCCCCGACAGAACCTTGCCCTGATTGCTCAGCTTGAGGGCGATGCGCGAGAACACGCCGTTGGTCTGGTCGGGGAAATTCCACACCAGATGCGCGAGCCGGTAATACAGCACGGCCTTGAACGAGGCGTAGGACTCCAGGATCAGCTCACCCCGCCCACGGGACGCCGGGTCGCGATAGGCATAGGCGATCAGGTCCTCGGCCACCGCCTGGGCTGCGTTCTGGACCAGCGGCGCCAGGTGCGGTTCCAGCTGTTTCATCTGCACGGGTGTAAGGGTCTTGATGAGGTGGGTGAGCAACTCATCGTGCAGTTGTTGCATGTCGATAAAGCCGCCCATGAAGGCACCCCCGCAATCTGGATGGTAAGAAACCCGGTTATTCGAAGTGGGGCAGGTAGCTGTCGGCATTGTCGTAGACCATGGTCAACACCACTGTTTCGGGTGCAAGTTCCGGGGCGAGCCTGGCGATGGCCACCATGTTGGCGGCGGAGGACAGGCCCAGGCTGATGGCGTCGGTGCGCATGATGCGTTTGATCATGTCGAGGCAGTCCTGGTGCGAGACTTTGAGCATGCCGTCGATCACATCGAGGTTGAGGATGCTCGGGATCAGGCCGATCGACAGGCCCTGGATATGGTGCGGCGCGTGCTGGTTTTTCAGCAGGTCGCACTCCTCGGGTTCCACGCCCATTATCCGAAGTCCGGGCCAGGCGGCTTTGAGGGTTTCGCCGATACCGGTGATATGGCCGCCGGTGCCGATGCCGCTGACGAAGTAGTCCACGCGACGGTCGCCGAAGGCGCGCAGGATCTCCGGTGCGGTGGTGTCGCGGTGGGTCTGCGGGTTGGCGCCGTTGCGTTGTTGGTTGAGCATCACGTAGCTGGGGTTTTCCAACTGCAGCTCCATGCATTTTTCGCCGTGGGAATTGTTGCCCAGGCGGCTGTCCGACAGCACCACCTTGGCGCCGTACAGGCGCAGTAGCTTCTGCTTTTCGGGGCTGTAGTTGTCGGGAATCACCAGCACCACCTTGTAGCCGAGCACGTTGCCGGCCATGACCAGGCCAATGCCGGTGTTGCCGCCGCTGGGTTCGATGATGGTTTGCCCTGCATCGCGGATCAGCACGCCCCGGCGTTCGGCGTCGAGGATCATGCCCAGGGCAATGCGCGCCTTGTGGCTGCCGCCGGGGTTGAGGGATTCGAGCTTGGCATAGACCTCGATGCCGAGGTCTTCGGAAAACTGCGCCAGACGTACGATCGGCGTGTGGCCGATGACGTCGAGGATTGAGTGATGCAACATCGGTCAGTCCTCCGCTCAGTACAACGGCATGTCGGGTTCGACGTCGCGAACCCAGTGTTTCATGCCGCCTTGCAGGACCTTGGTGTTGGCAAAACCGGCGGCCAGCAGTGTGCTGGCGGCTTGCTCGGCGCGGGTGCCGGCGTAGCAGATCAGGTAGTGGGTGTTGTCGCGGCTGAGGCGGTCGAGTTGGCCGTCCAGCTCGGCCAGGGGGATATGCACCACGCCCGGCAACTTGCACACCTCCAGTTCGCTGGCGTCACGTACGTCCAGCAGCACGTCGGCGCTGCGTGGGTGTTCGAGCAGTTGCTTGAGTACCCGTGGCTTGATGTAGCGCTCTTCGGCCAGTGACGGTGCGCTGGGTACGGCGTCGGCGCATACGGCTGGGGCCATGTTTTCGCTATGACGCAGTGCCGAGCAGCAAGGGCAGTCGGCGCGACGTTTGAAGCGGATCTCGCTGAATTTCATCGCCAGCGCGTCAAAGCGCATCAGGCGCCCGGACAGAGGTTCGCCTATGCCGATCAGCAATTTGATTGCTTCTGTGGCCTGGATCATCCCGACCACGCCGGGCAGCACGCCGATCACGCCGCCGGCGCTGCAATTGGGTGCCAGTTCCGCCGGCGGGGCCTGGGGGAACAGGCAGCGATAGCACGGCCCGCCTTTGTAGTTGAGCACGCTGATCTGCCCGTCGAAACGGTAGATGGCGCCGTACACCAATGGCTTGCCCAATTGCACGCAAGCGTCGTTGACCAGGTAGCGCGTGTCGAAATTATCGGTGCCGTCGATCACCAGGTCGTAGGCGCCCACCAGTTCCAGGGCGTTGTCGGCATTCAGGGCGGTGTTATGCGCGTTGATCCGGATATGCCGGTTGAGGTCCTGCAAACGCTGTTTGGCGGACTCGACCTTGGGCATGCCCAGGGTGCTGTTGCCGTGGACGATCTGGCGTTGCAGGTTGCTGCTCTCCACCACGTCGAAATCCACCAGGCCCAGGGTGCCGATGCCGGCTGCCGCCAGGTACAAGCTGATGGGCGAGCCCAGGCCGCCGGTGCCGATGATCAGCACCTTGGCTTTTTTGAGGTTCAACTGGCCTTCGCGACCGACGCCCGGCAGGGTGATGTGGCGTACATAGCGCTGTACCTCTTCATTGCTCAGGGCTGCTTCATTGCTCGGGGCGTCGACGTCGATGCCGCCGGACGTCGCGAGCAACACTTCGATCCTGGCTTTTTCCGGCAGTGGTTCATCGGCTTCAATCAGCGCTTCCTCGGCGGTGAACAGGAAGTGCTCCTTGAGCTGGTTGTTCTTGTCGTGAAACAGGTGCTGGCGCAACTGCGGGTGGTGGGTGCAGAGGTTTTCAATGACTTCGCGCAATGTCGATCCGGAACCCTCAAGGGTCGATTCCGGCAGCTTGGCCACGCGAACCAGAATGTCGGGGAAAGAGACAGCGTTCATGGACAACTCCGTGTTCAGGTCGTTGAAAGGTTTAAGGGCGAACTGCTTGCCATCCCAGGCAAACAGCTTGGAACCCAGGGCCTGGCCCCGGCGAACGTCGACTACCAGGTAGCTCACGGGGTAGATCGGTTCGCCCATGAACAGGGCCTTGTCCTGGTCTTCATCGCTGAAATAGGCGCCGACGTCCGGGTGGGAGTGGTAGATCACCACCACCGGGTTGTCGCTGCGAAACGCCTTGTTCATCAACAGCGTGTCGGCCACCGAAAAGGTGTAGCCGTTGGCCGCGCTGCGCGGGTACATCTCGGGGTTCTTGCGGTGCAGCTCATTCTGGATATTGCTGCCCAGGTACACGCTGCCGTCGGCGAAGACGAAGCCACAGCATTCCTCGGGGTAGCTGCGGCTGGCGTGGGCGTAGATCTGTTCCAGGGCGGTGGGGCGGAGGACTTCCATGTTTCTCTCGCGTTGATGAAGGGTCAATTTTTCTTGGCCAGGAGTTTTTCAACGGGCAACTTGGTGATCGCAAAGCCGGCCAGCAGGATGGCCGAGTACAGCATCAGGTCGCGGGAAATCGCCACGCCTTCGTACCAGGCGCCGATGATCACCGCGAACACCGGGAAGATGATGAACACGAACGACAGGATGATCGGGCTCAAGCGCTTGAGCAGCATGAAGTACACGATAAACCCGCCCACCGAGGCCACCAGCCCCAGGTAGAACAGTGCGCTCCAGGAGCGCAGGGTGATGTTTTCGAAGGTGGGCGTCTCAAACCACAGGCCGGCCACGAACAGCATCAACCCGGCAATGCCGATGGGCAGGGTGTTGTAGGTGATGACGCTGATCGCACTGCCTTTTTGCTTGGTAATGACGTAGCACAAGGCGTGCATGATCGCGGCGCTCAGAATCGCCAATACCCCCAGGAACTCGGCGTGGTCCAGGTGCAGGCCCTGGCTCCTGATGATCATGTAGAGGCTGCCGAAGCCGATGCCGATGCCGACCACCTGGGAAAAGTAGATACGCTCGCGCAGGAACAGCGCGGAAAAGATCAGGATGAAGACGGGCATGCAGCTGAACAGCAGGGCGGTGAGGCCGGACGATACGTGCATTTCGCCGTAGTTGAGCAGGTAGTAGGGAACGCTGAAGTAGGACAGGGTCACGAATACGAAGAACCAGCGGCTTTCCCGGGGAAACAGGATCGGCTCGCGGCGCACCATGGCAAAACACAGGAACAGCGGGAAGGCGATGAGGAAGCGCAGGCCGGCGGATGTCAGGGGCGGCACGCTTTCCACGGCAATCTTGATGCCCAGCCAGGTGGTGCCCCAACTCAGGCAAACGACCAGGAACATCACACTGGTTACCAGCCCGGCCAACCACTGTTTTTGCGTTTTGGTTTTGGCGGTGTTTTCGAGAACGGCGGACATTGGCATCGTTTATTGCTTCCCTGAGCCGGAATTGAACTCTATATTGAGCTTGTAATGAGTTGTAAAAATCGGCGATTGAACCCGTAAAAGCACACTATTAGGGCTAAAGATGGCTGTCAAAACAAATATTGACATGGTGTCAATTATGCGTGAGGGCTTGTCCAGCGGGCAGGGCGTGAAATACAAACGCCTGTCCGATGTCATGGAACGGGGCATCCTCGAAGGCTTGATTGAACCGGGAAGAAAGTTGCCGCCCCATCGAGTGCTTTCCGATAACCTGGGCGTGACCATCGGCACCATCAGCCGGGCCTACGGCGAGCTGGAGCGCCTTGGGTTGGTGGTGGCGCGAGTAGGTGACGGTACTTTCGTACGCAAGCGTGGGATGGAGCGCCAGCGTGATGAAGGTTTTCGCAACGTCAGCGAAGAGCCACGCCAGTACTTCGACATGAGTCGCAACATGCATATTCCGGGTCAGGAAACGGCCTTCCTGGCGCAGAGCCTGCAAAACCTGTCGACCAACGCCAAGTTTCTCCAGGACATCAGCGCCTACACCCCCGATGCCGGCCTGCCACGCTATCGCGAGGCGGGAGCACAGTGGCTGGTGCAGCGTGATTTCCATCCGATTCCCGAGCAGGTCATCTGCGTCAACGGCGGCCAGCACGGCCTGCTCTGCACGATGATGGCGCTGCTGCGGGCCGGTGATACGGTGGTCACCGAGCAACTCACTTACCCAGGCTTGATCACGGCGGCGCGGATGCTCGGCATACGCCTGATCGGCCTGGAGATGGATGAAGAAGGCCTGCTGCCAGGCGCGTTGGAGGAAGTCTGTCGCAACCACCGGATTTCGGCGTTGTACTGCACACCGACGATCCAGAACCCCACCACCGCAGTGCTTTCGGTGGCGCGCCGCGAAGCGTTGGCCAAGGTCTGCCGCGAACACAATCTGCTGATTCTTGAGGATGAAGCCCACGGTGTGCTGGTGGAAGACCGTCCGCCACCCCTCAGCTATTTCGCGCCTGAACGTACGATTTTGATCAGCAGCCTGAGCAAGGCGGTGTCCGCCGGGTTGCGCGTGGGTTACGTGCATGCGCCACCGGCGCTGGTCAGCCGTATTTCGGCAGCCCTGCGCTCAACCTGTTGGATGGCCACGCCGGTGACCCTGGAGCTGGCCACGCAGTGGATCGAGAACGGCACGGCGCAGTACCTGCTGCGCCAGCAGATCAACGAGATCAGCCGGCGCAAAGCGTTGGTGCGTGACCTGCTGGGCGGGCTGGCATACCGCACCCACCTCAATAGTCCGCACTTCTGGATTGAAGTACCGGAGCCCTGGCGCGCCTCGGAAATCGAGGCGGAGCTCAAGCAGCACAATTACCTGATCGCCACCGCCGAGGCGTTTGCTGTCGGGCAGACGGCAGTGCCGCAATTTATTCGGGCGAGTATTTGCAATACATCGGGCGATGATCAGTTGTTGCGGGCCGGGTTCGATGCGCTGGCGACGGCGCTGGGGCAGGGAGGCGGACGGTTCCATCTGTAGGTCTGAATGTACACCGACCCACATGTGGGAGGGGCAAGTCAATCGTCGCACCGCCCCTCCCACAGGTTATTTGAACCGCCGCTCGACACCCTTCTCCACCAGAATCTTCGCCGAAATTTCTTCCACCGAAAAATGCGTGGAATTGATGTGCGCAATATTCTCGCGCCGGAACAGATTTTCTACTTCGCGCACTTCGAACTCGCACTGGGCGTAGCTGGAATAGCGGCTATTGGGCTTGCGCTCGTTACGAATGGCCGTGAGGCGGTCCGGGTCGATAGTCAGGCCGAACAGCTTGTGCGAATGCGCACGCAGGGCGGCCGGTAGGGTCAGGTGCTCCATGTCGTCTTCGGTCAGCGGGTAGTTGGCCGCGCGAATGCCGAATTGCATGGCCATGTACAGACAAGTGGGCGTTTTGCCGCAGCGCGACACGCCGACCAGGATCAGGTCGGCCTTGTCGTAGTAGTGGGTGCGGGCGCCATCGTCGTTATCGAGGGCGAAGTTCACCGCCTCGATACGCTCCATATAATTGGAGTTGTGCCCAATGGAATGGGACTTTCCGACGGAGTAGGAGGAATGTTCGCTCAACTCCTGCTCAAGCGGCGCCAGGAAGGTGGAGAAGATGTCGATCATGAAACCATTCGACGTTGCGAGAATCTCACGGATGTCCTGGTTGACGATGGTGTCGAAAATGATCGGGCGAAAGCCGTCTTTTTCAGCCGCCAGATTGATTTGTTGTACCATGGCCCGCGCTTTATCCACGCTGTCGATGTAAGGCCGTGTGAATTTGGCGAAGGTAACGTTTTCGAACTGCGCCAGCAGGCTTTGGCCCAATGTTTCGGCTGTGATGCCGGTGCCGTCGGAAATAAAGAAAGCAGATCGTTTCATTTGAGCCCTGGGCCTTAAGCTGATGACGAATCTTGGATATGATAGGCGCGATTTTGCCGTCCCATGGTGGGCCGCATTCTCACTTATTTTCCAGGTCCAGGCCACAAACGGCGGTATTCGCTCCTACTGAGCAGCCGGCGTCCTGAGCTTTTCCAACACAGTTAGTGGAGAGATCACCTTGGTAGAGTACGTAGTTTCCCTCGATAAGCTCGGCGTCCATGATGTAGAGCATGTGGGGGGCAAGAACGCATCCCTCGGCGAGATGATCAGTAATCTTGCAGGCGCAGGTGTGTCGGTGCCCGGTGGTTTCGCCACCACGGCCCAGGCCTACCGTGATTTCCTCGAGCTGAGCGGCCTCAACGCTCAGATCCACGCCGCGCTGGATGCCCTGGACGTCGATGACGTCAACGCCCTGGCCCGGACCGGTGCCCAGATCCGTCAATGGATCATGGAAGCCGAGTTCCCCGAGAAGCTCAACGAAGAAATCCGTACCGCCTTCGCCGTACTGTCGGCCGGTAACCCGGACATGGCCGTTGCCGTGCGCTCCTCGGCCACCGCCGAAGACTTGCCGGACGCGTCCTTCGCCGGCCAGCAAGAGACCTTCCTGAACATCCGCGGCGTGGAAAACGTGATCCGTGCGGCCAAGGAAGTGTTTGCCTCCCTCTTTAACGACCGCGCCATTTCCTACCGCGTGCACCAGGGTTTCGACCACAAGCTGGTCGCCCTGTCTGCCGGCGTGCAGCGTATGGTGCGTTCGGAAACCGGCACCGCCGGCGTAATGTTCACCCTCGATACCGAATCGGGCTTCCGTGACGTGGTGTTTATCACCGGTGCCTACGGCCTGGGCGAAACCGTCGTACAAGGCGCGGTCAACCCGGACGAATTCTACGTTCACAAGCACACCCTTGAGGCCGGCCGCCCGGCCATCCTGCGCCGCAACCTGGGCAGCAAGGCCATCAAGATGATCTACGGCGACGAGGCCAAGGCCGGTCGTTCGGTAAAAACCGTTGAAGTCGACAAGGCCGAGCGCGCACGTTTCTGCCTGACCGACGCTGAGGTCAGCGAACTGGCCAAGCAAGCGATGATCATCGAAAAGCACTACAAGTGCCCGATGGACATCGAGTGGGCCAAGGACGGTGACGACGGCAAGCTGTACATCGTGCAGGCCCGTCCGGAAACCGTGAAGAGCCGCACTTCGGCCAACGTCATGGAACGCTACCTGTTGAAAGAAACCGGCACCGTGCTGGTGGAAGGCCGTGCCATCGGCCAGCGCATCGGCGCCGGCAAGGTGCGGATCATCAAGGACGTGTCCGAGATGGACAAGGTCCAGCCCGGCGACGTACTGGTTTCCGACATGACCGACCCGGACTGGGAACCGGTCATGAAGCGCGCCAGCGCCATCGTTACCAACCGTGGCGGGCGTACCTGCCATGCGGCGATCATTGCTCGTGAACTCGGGATCCCGGCGGTAGTGGGCTGCGGCAACGCCACCCAACTGCTCAAGGATGGCCAGGGCGTAACCGTTTCCTGCGCCGAAGGCGACACCGGCTTCATCTTCGAAGGTGAGCTGGGCTTCGACATCAAGCAGAACTCCATCGACGCGATGCCGGACCTGCCGTTCAAGATCATGATGAACGTCGGCAACCCCGACCGTGCCTTCGATTTCGCGCAGTTGCCGAACGCCGGTGTGGGCCTGGCCCGCCTGGAGTTCATCATCAACCGCATGATCGGGGTGCACCCCAAGGCCCTGTTGAACTACGACGGCCTGCCGCTGGATATCAAGGACAGCGTCGACAAGCGCATCGCCGGCTACAACGACCCGGTGGGCTTCTACGTCGAGAAGCTGGTGGAAGGCATCAGCACCCTGGCTGCTGCGTTCTATCCGAAAAAGGTCATCGTGCGTCTGTCGGACTTCAAGTCCAACGAATACGCCAACCTGATCGGCGGCAAGCTCTACGAGCCGGAAGAAGAAAACCCGATGCTGGGCTTCCGTGGCGCCTCGCGTTACATCAGCGAAGCGTTCCGTGACTGTTTCGAGCTCGAATGCCGTGCCCTCAAGCGCGTGCGCAACGAGATGGGCCTGACCAACGTCGAGATCATGGTGCCGTTCGTGCGCACTCTGGGCGAAGCGAGCCAGGTGGTGGACCTGTTGGCTGAAAACGGCCTGTCCCGTGGTGAAAACGGCCTGCGCGTGATCATGATGTGCGAACTGCCATCCAACGCCATCCTGGCCGAAGAGTTCCTGGAGTTCTTCGACGGCTTCTCCATCGGCTCCAACGACCTGACCCAGCTGACCCTGGGCCTGGACCGCGACTCGGGGATCATCGCCCACCTGTTCGACGAGCGAAATCCTGCGGTCAAGAAGCTGCTGGCCAACGCCATCCAGGCCTGTAACAAGGCCGGCAAGTACATCGGCATCTGCGGCCAGGGCCCATCCGACCACCCTGACCTGGCCAAATGGCTGATGGAACAGGGCATCGAAAGCGTCTCGCTGAACCCCGATTCCGTGCTGGAAACCTGGTTCTTCCTGGCTGAAGGCCAAGCGTCCGCCTAAGGCCGCTACGTCAAAAAGTGCCGGTCACTCGTCGAGGGTGACCGGCATTCTTATCTGTACAGGGCGGGAATCCTTGTGGACGCCGCCCTTTTTTGTGCAAGAGCATTATGCAAAGCAGCAGCAACCTGTTTCCTGTCGCCCTGATCAGCGCTGAACGTCGTGGCGACCTGAGTGAAGATGTGTACCGCCTCAAGCCCGGCAACAGCCCCGACGGTACCGTCGAGCTGGCGGTGACGCGTTTGGGCCTGGCCGATGTTCCGGAAAACCGCGGCATTCCGGTTATTTTGTTGCATGGCAGTTTTTCCAATCGGCGCTTCTGGTATTCCCCCAAGGGCATCGGCCTGGGCGCCTATCTGGCACGCCAGGGCTTTGATGTGTGGATTCCGGAAATGCGCGGCCATGGCCTGTCCAAACGCAATCACGATTATGTGAGAAATCGGGTCGCCGACTATGCGCGCTACGACTTGCCGGCCATCGGTGCGTTTGTGCGCGAGCAAAGCACGCAGATCCCGCACTGGATCGGTCATTCCCTCGGCGGGATAACCCTGGCTGCCGCCTTGGGCGGGCAATACCTGGGGCCGCCGGCGGTGGCGTCGGTGGCGTTGTTTGGCAGCCAGGTGAGTCGCACGCATTGGCCGTTGAAAATCCCGCCAGTGGAGTGGGGCAGCCGCTTGGTGCTCAAACGCCTTGCCCAGTTGTCCGGGCCGCGATTCAAGCGCGGCCCCGAGGATGAGCCGGCCGGAGTGCTGATTGAGGCGATGCGCTGGAATGGCCTGTTCGGGCGGTTCGGCGAGCGCGAGCGTGATTGGTGGAAGGGCTTGGCGGACGTCGATGTGCCGCTGCTGGCTGTCAGCGCCGCGGGCGACCAGCAAGACCCGGACTGGGCCTGCCGCAAGTTGTTCGAACAAGTCGGCGCCGAGCATCGCCAGTACCTGTGCCTGGGCCGCCGGCAAGGTTTTATCGAAGATTTCGGACATGTACAGATGCTGGTCAGCAAGGCGGCCCAGGTGGAAGTGTGGCCGCTGGTGGTGCAATGGTTGAAAGACCCGCTTACACCGTTGCTTGGCGCACCGGCCGAGGCGCTGGCCACGGTATGACGCAGAGCGCTGCCAAGGGCGTTTCGCTCCTGCGAGGTTGCGGCTAAGATATGACGCGTTAAACGCTTCTGGTCATATTCAGTCGCTTCGTCGCTATTGCGTTGCGACGAAGCGAGTGGGATGTTGCGCACCGGCCTCGCTGGCGCTTCTTTCGAAAGACACTTCTTTGGCAGAAAGGAATTTTTCAATGAACCATTACGTGACCCCAGACCTGTGCGACGCCTACCCGGAGCTGGTGCAGGTGGTCGAGCCGATGTTCAGCAATTTCGGCGGCCGAGATTCCTTTGGTGGCGAAATCGTCACCATCAAGTGCTTCGAAGATAACTCGCTGGTCAAGGAACAAGCCGACCAGCCGGGAGCTGGCAAGGTGCTGGTGGTCGACGGTGGTGGTTCGCTGCGCCGCGCGTTGCTGGGCGACATCATTGCCGAAAAAGCCGCGAAAAACGGTTGGGAAGGGCTGGTGATCTACGGTTGCATCCGTGATGTCGATGTCATTGCCCAAACCGACCTGGGCGTTCAGGCCCTGGCCAGCCATCCGATGAAGACCGACAAGCGCGGCATCGGCGACCTGAACGTGGTGGTCACGTTTGCCGGTGTGACGTTCCGCCCGGGTGAGTACATCTACGCCGACAACAACGGTGTGATCGTCTCGCCCAGCCCGCTGCAAATGCCTGAATAAACCGCAATAGCCGATAGGGGGGAGGATGTTCGAGGAAGAAAACGCGCAATGGGGGCTGGTGCATGCCCTGGTGCTGGACGGTAAAGGCGGTGCGCGTTCGATTGCCCGGACTGAGCTCGACGAGTTGCAGTTGCAACCCCAGGAAAGCCTGTGGCTGCACTGGGATCGCAGCCATCCGCAAACCCAGACGTGGCTGCGCAAGTCCAGTGGGCTGAGCGAGTTCGCCTGTGACCTGCTTCTGGAGGAGAACACCCGTCCACGTCTGTTGCCGTTGCCGGATGCCGAACTGCTGCTGTTCCTGCGCGGGGTCAATCTCAACCCAGGAGCCGAGCCGGAAGACATGGTCTCGGTGCGTATTTTTGCCGCCGCCAGCCGGGTGATTTCCCTGCGCTTGCGTCCTTTGCGGGCCACTGACGAGCTGTTGGTGCAACTGTCGGAAGGCAAAGGGCCGAAAACGGCGTCGGAACTCATCCTTTATATGGCGCAGTACTTGACCAATAAAGTGCAGGATCTGGTCACCGACCTGTCCGAAATCGTCGATACCGAGGAAGAAAAGCTCGATACCGACGAACGGTATACCCCCGAGCACGGCAGCATTTTGCAAATTCGTCGACGAGCCGCTGGGCTCAAGCGATTCCTGGCGCCGCAGCGGGATATTTTTGCCCAACTGACGCGGATCAAATTGCCCTGGTTCTGTGACGACGATGCCGATTACTGGAACGAATTGAACAACAGCCTGACCCGTTACCTGGAAGAGCTCGAATTGACCCGGGAGCGCGTGGGGCTTGTACTTGAGGCCGAAGACCGCCGCCTGAGCGTACGCATGAACCGCACCATGTACCGCTTCGGGATCATCACCGGGATCTTCCTGCCGATGAGCTTTTTGACCGGCTTGCTGGGCATCAATGTGGGGGGCATACCCTTCTCGGCGAGCCCTTACGGATTCATGATCGCGTGCCTGTTGATGGTGTCGGTGGCACTCGGACAATGGTGGCTATTTCGACGATTGCGCTGGGTTTGAGCTGAATATGACCTGAACGTAGGAAGGGTCCCATGTGACCCAACGAATTTTACCCTCGTCTTTTAAAACACTTGCGAGAGGTCTTTATGCACGATCCGTTCGAACAGTCTTTGCGTGACATGCTCAATGCCTCGCCGTCCAACCGCGACGACGACGCCTGCCTGGGCCGCGTGTTGAAAACCGCCAACCGTCAGGTTGGGGCGGGTGATCTGTTCAGTCTGCTCGGTCGTTGGTTGCCGGCGTTGATGATGGCCCTGAACAATGGTTCGGCGCACGTCTCACCGGTTTCCCGTCGTAAACCTCTTGCTCGCACTGCTGATAAGGCTGATTGAATATGGAACTTGATCTCTGGACCCAGAGCCTGGTCACCGCGATGACCGCATTGTGGACCAAGGTGGCGAACTTCATTCCCAACCTGTTTGGTGCCCTGGTCCTGGTGTTGCTGGGCTTTGTCGTGGCCAAGCTGCTCGACACCTTGCTGTCCAAGCTGCTCGCAAAACTGGGCCTTGACCGCCTGATGGCGGGTACCGGCCTGACCAAATTGCTGGGACGTGCAGGGCTGCAGGTGCCGATCTCCACGTTGATCGGCAAGATCGTCTATTGGTTTGTCCTGCTGATTTTCCTGGTTTCTGCGGCTCAGTCCCTTGGACTTGAGCGAGTTTCAGCTACGCTCGACATGCTGGCGCTGTATTTGCCTAAGGTTTTCGGCGGCGCGCTGGTATTGCTGGTGGGCGTTCTGCTGGCGCAACTGGCCAATGGGCTGGTGCGTGGCGCCGCGGAAGGCGTGGGGCTGGACTACGCGGCCGGCCTTGGGCGAATTGCCCAAGGCCTGGTGATCATCATCAGTATTTCGGTCGCGATCAGCCAGTTGGAGGTCAAGACTGACCTGCTCAACCACGTGATCGTGATTGTTTTGATTACCGTTGGTCTGGCCGTTGCGCTGGCCATGGGCTTGGGAAGCCGGGAAATTGCCGGCCAGATTCTTGCGGGAATCTATGTGCGTGAGTTGTATCAGGTGGGCCAACAGGTACGTGTGGGCGAGGTCGAAGGGCAAATCGAGGAGATCGGCACAGTCAAGACGACCGTGCTGACCGATGACGGCGACCTGGTGTCGTTGTCCAATCGGATTCTCCTGGAACAGCAGGTCAGTAGCCGCTAACCCGGCAAACCCTGCTAATGTACGCCGCCGCGAACCCGGCTGACCGGGCTGTGGCGGACATTGACCTGACTGTCGGCACGACTTGTTTTGAATAAAGCCCAAACGCTGTCCACGCGCTATGACCCCCGTGAGCTCTCTGATGAGGAGTTGGTCGCGCGCGCGCACACGGAGCTGTTTCACGTCACACGCGCGTACGAAGAATTGATGCGCAGATATCAACGCACTTTGTTCAACGTTTGTTCAAGGTATTTAGGGAACGATAGAGATGCGGATGATGTCTGTCAGGAAGTGATGCTCAAGGTGCTGTACGGCCTCAAGAACTTCGAGGGCAAATCGAAGTTCAAGACCTGGCTCTACAGCATCACGTACAACGAGTGCATCACGCAGTATCGTAAGGAACGGCGAAAGCGTCGCTTGATGGACGCTCTGAGTCTCGACCCCCTTGAGGAGGCGTCCGAAGAAAAGGCGCCGGCACCCGAGGAAAAGGGCGGACTTGATCGCTGGCTGGTGTATGTGAACCCGATTGACCGGGAAATTCTGGTGCTACGTTTTGTCGCAGAGCTGGAATTTCAGGAAATCGCCGACATCATGCACATGGGTTTGAGTGCTACAAAAATGCGTTACAAACGTGCTCTAGATAAATTACGTGAGAAATTTGCGGGCGAGACTGAAACTTAGTGCTTGGCAAATATCTCTTACGTGTAGGCAAGTTCTGTTAGACTTGTCGCCGAGTTGTCCCCCGGTTTGTGGGACTGCTTTACAATCACCAGATGGGGATTTAACGGATGAAACTGAAAAACACCTTGGGCTTGGCCATTGGTTCTCTTATTGCCGCTACTTCTTTCGGCGTTCTGGCACAAGGCCAAGGCGCAGTTGAAGGCGAGCTGTTCTACAAGAAGCAGTACAACGATAGCGTCAAGCACATCGAAGACGGCTTCAATCCTGGCGCTCGCATCGGTTACTTCCTGACCGACGACCTGTCCTTGAACCTGTCCTACGACAAGACCAACCACACCCGTTCGAACGACGGTACTGGCAACCAGAAGATCAAAGGTGATACCGGCAGCCTCGTTGCCCAATACCACTTCGGTCAAGCTGGCGTAGACAGCCTGCGTCCATACGTAGAAGGCGGTTTCGGCCACCAGAGCCGTACCAACGTTCAAGCTGACGGCCACAGCGGTCGCGACCAGACTACCTTCGCTACCGTTGGTACTGGCGTGAAGTACTACTTCACCAACAACCTGTACGCTCGTGCCGGTGTTGAAGCTGACTACGGTCTGGACAACGGCAAGTGGGACTACTCCGCACTGGTCGGCCTGGGCGTGAACTTCGGCGGTAACGCTGGCGCAGCAGCTCCAGCTCCTACCCCAGCACCAGCTCCAGAGCCAACTCCAGAGCCAGAAGCTCCAGTTGCTCAGGTTGTTCGTGTTGAGCTGGACGTGAAGTTCGACTTCGACAAGGCCGTTGTTAAGCCTAACAGCTACGGCGACGTGAAAAACCTGGCCGACTTCATGGCTCAGTACCCAGCTACCAACGTAGAAGTTGCTGGTCACACTGACTCCGTAGGTCCAGACGCTTACAACCAGAAGCTGTCCCAGCGTCGTGCTGACGCTGTTAAGCAAGTCCTGGTTAAAGACGGCGTGGCTCCTAGCCGTGTAACTGCTGTAGGTTACGGCGAATCCCGCCCAGTTGCTGACAACGCAACTGAAGCTGGTCGTGCTGTTAACCGTCGCGTAGAAGCGTCGGTTGAAGCTCAAGCTCAGTAATTACTGAGTGGTAGAAAAAAGCCCGGCTTAGGCCGGGCTTTTTTTCGCCTGAAATTTGCCTCAGGCACTGGCTGCTGCGAGGTATGCGGCCTGTTCGCTGCCGGCGACACGGCCGATCACCAGGATCGCCGGGCTCTTCAAGGCAAATGCCTGCGCGTCCTCATGCATGCGGGACAGCTCGCTGCGACACTCACGCTGCTGAGGCAGCGATGCGTTTTCGATCATCGCCACCGGCATATCCGCCGCCATCCCGCCGTCGAGCAATTGCCGACGAATCTCTTCCAGCTTCGCCACGCCCATGTACACCACCAGCGTCGTCCCGCCTTCGGCCAGCGCGCGCCAATTGAGGCTGCTGTCGTCTTGCGTGTGCGCCGTGACCAGGGTCACACCTCGGCTCACACCCCGCAAGGTCAAAGGAATCGCGCAATGGGTGGCACCCGCCAAGCCGGCGGTAATTCCGTTGACCAACTCTACCTCGACGCCGCGTTCGCGCAGCCACACAGCCTCTTCGCCACCGCGTCCGAAAATGCATGGATCACCGCCCTTGAGCCGCACCACACACTTGCCCTGGCGCGCGTAACGCAGCATCAGGCGGTGGATAAAGTCCTGCGGGGTCGAGCGGCAGCCACCGCGTTTACCCACGGTGATCACTCGCGCCTCGGCGCAGTGCTCCAGTACCGCCGGGTTGACCAGGTCATCGATCAACACCACATCGGCTTCGTGCATGGCGCGTACCGCCTTGAGGGTCAACAACTCCGGGTCGCCGGGGCCTGCGCCCACCAGCCAGACTTTTGCATTCATGGGGGTTCCCTCGTGTAGAGATGACATCAGCCGTGAAAAAGTGAATACAGCAGCACCAGGTTGATCAGCAGAGACAGCAGTGCCAGGGTTCGCCAGACCTTCAAGGGTTCACGCTCCAGCAACGGCCTGGGACGAATGCTCAGCTCTTGGCGGTCTGCGTGTTCCAGGACCAGCAACCATTCTTCTGCGGTTTCGTAGCGTTGTGCCGGTTGTGCGGCCACCGCCCGTTCCAGGCTCAGTGGCAGCCAATCCGGCAGGTCGGGGCGATAACGACTCGCGTTGACCGGTTGGGCGAATTTGGGGCGTTGGAAGGCTTCGATTTCGCCGTAGGGGTAGTGCCCGGTGAGCAGGTAATACAGCGTGACGCCCACGCTGTATAAATCCTGCCGGGCCGTAGGCCGCTCGCCATTGAAAGCCTCGGGCGCGATAAAGCTTGGGGTGCCGGGCAGCATATGGGCGCGGTCTTCTGAAAGGCCTGGGCAATAGGCCAGGCCAAAATCCAGCACACGCAGTTCACCGTCGTCCCCCAGCAGCAGGTTTTCCGGCTTGATATCGCGGTGCAGGATCTGCCGCCGGTGCAGCATGCCCACGGCCCGCAGCAAACGCTCGGCCACGGCCTGCCATTGCGCCAGGGGCAATGGGCCCTGGCGCTGGAACAGTTCGGCCAGGGTTTGCCCGGAATATTCGCGCATGACGTAGTACAAATGCTGGCGTGCACTGGCCGCATGCACTTCAGGAAACGCTCGCCCGGCCACCCGCCGCAAAAACCATTCCTCCGACAGCAGTGCCTGGCCGGCGTCGTTGTCGTCGTCACGGGTCAGGGGCAGTGTTTTCAGGAGCCAGGATTGTTGTTGGGCATCGCGCACCCGGTACAGCAACGACTGTCGGCTGTGGGCCAGCACCGCATCTACCTGCCAACCTTCAAAGTGTTGGCCGGGTTTCAACGGCGGTGGCAGAGGCCATTGTTGTAATTGCACCAGGGCATCGCCCAGGGTGGCTTCGCCGAGGGTATCGATACGTACCAGCAAGGCGCTGGCATTGTCTTGGCTGCCGGCCAGGTGCGCAGCGTTGACCAGGGTGTTGACTGCCTGGTCCAGGTCAGCTTGTTCGCGCAGGATCGCACGGATGCTGTGATCGCCCAGGGTGGCCCACACGCCATCGCTGAGCAGCAGGAAACACTCGCCTTCGCGCAACTGGCCATCGAGAAAATCCACCACCAGGTGCTGATCCAGGCCAAGGGCGCGCTTGAGCACATGCTGCATGCCCGGCTGCTCCCATACGTGATCTTCGCTGATGCGCTGCAACTCGCCGTCCAGCCAGCGATAGGCCCGGCAGTCACCCACATGCGTCAGGGTAAAGCGCTGGCCGCGAAACACCAGGGCACTGAGGGTGGTCAGCAAGGGCTGCCCACCGCCATTGGCCTGCAGCCAGCGATTCTGTGCAAGCAGCAAGCGCTCCAGCGCCTGGGCCACGCCCCAGGTTTGCGGCGTGGCGTAGTAATCCAGGGCCAGGGCCTGCAAGGTTGAGCGTGCGGCCAGGCCGCCGTCGGCGCACTGGCTGACACCGTCGGCCATGGCACACAGGTAACCTTTGCTCGCGGCCAGTTCCGCCACGGGTGTCACCACCCGCAGCGCATCCTGGTTTTCGGCCCGTGGGCCGATGGCGCTGGCCTGGGCAACGCTCAGTTGCAGGCTCATCAGACGCGCGCGGCGGTCACGGCGGCCGAACCCCAGGTGGTTCTCCAGCGACGCTTGACGCCATGCAGGCCAAACCAGGCCAGCACGCCCAGGCTGGCGAACAGCCACAGGGCCAATTGATAGCTGCCGGTGCTCTGCTTGATCGCACCCATGCCCGCCGCGAGGGCGAAACCACCGATGCCGCCGGCCATGCCGATCAGGCCGGTCATTACGCCGATCTCACGACGAAAGCGCTGCGGTACCAGTTGGAATACCGCGCCATTGCCCGCGCCCAGGCCGAGCATGGTGCAGACGAACAGTGCCAGCGCCGCGTAGGAGCTGGGCAGGTTGAAACCCACCGCCGCGATGCAGATCGCCGCCACGCTGTACATGCCCAGCAGCGTACGAATCCCGCCGAAGCGATCGGCCAGGGCGCCGCCCAGGGGACGCATCAGGCTGCCACCGAACACGCAGGCAGCGGTGTAGTAGCCGGCGGTCACCGGGCTCAGGCCGTACTGGTCGTTGAAGTAGCCGGGCAGGGCACTGGCCAGGCCGATAAAGCCGCCGAAGGTCACGCTGTAGAAGAACATGAACCACCAGCTGTCGCGGTCGCCCAGGGCCTTGAAGTAGTCAGCCATGGATTTGGCTTTCGGGCGCTCAGGGGCATTTTGCGCGAGCCAGGCAAAGACGATCAGGGTCAGGATCAGCGGAATCAGCGCGAAACCGAACACGTTGCTCCAGCCAAATGCCGCCGCCAGTACCGGCGCCAGCAGGGCGGCGAATACAGTGCCCGAGTTACCGGCACCGGCGATGCCCATGGCCTTGCCTTGATGCTCGGCCGGGTACCACTGCGATGCCAGCGGCAGGGCCACGGCGAACGAGGCCCCGGCCATGCCGAGGAACAGCCCCAGCAGCAAGGCTTGCTCGTAGCTGTGGATCCCCAGTTTCCAGGCGCCGAACAAGGCAACGATCACAATCACCTGGCCGATCATCCCGGCGGTCTTGGGCGACAGCCTGTCCGCCAGCATGCCCATCAGGAAGCGCAGCACCGCGCCGGCCAGGATCGGCGTAGCCACCATCAGGCCGCGTTGCTGGGTGGTCAACTGCAAGTCCGCGGCGATCTGCACCGCCAGGGGGCCCAACAAATACCAGACCATGAAGCTCAGGTCGAAATACAGGAACGCGGCAAACAGGGTCGGGGTGTGCCCGGATTTCCAGAAGCTTGATTTCATCACGCACCTCAACGGTTGGGAGTCTTGTAAGAAGGCCTGTGATGGAGTCGCCGACGAAGGCCACCCCACCGGCCCCGTGCTGCCGGGGCCAAAACGAAAAAACGCCGCCACCGGGTTCGCGAGGGCAAACCGGATGTGCGACGTCTTTGTCGTGGAGGGGCAACCGCCGTTGGTTACCTGTGATGTTTGTTTAGCAAGAGATGAGCCAAATCAGCCGAGCAACTCACTCATGGCGATAATCTGCTCCGCCACCTGGATCAGTTTCTGCTGGCGGCTCATGGCCTGGCGGCGCATCAGGGTGTATGCCTGCTCCTCATTGCAGTCCTTCATTTTCATCAGCATGCCCTTGGCCAGCTCGATGCGCTTGCGCTCGGCCAGTTGCTGGTCACGGGCCTGCAACTGGGCGCGCAAGGCCTGGTCGCTTTCGAAGCGGGCCATGGCCACGTCAAGGATCGGTTGCAGGCGCTGGGCCTGGATGCCTTCGACGATGTAGGCGCTGACGCCGGACTTGATCGCCTGGCGCATCACGTTCGGGTCGTGTTCGTCGGTAAACATCACAATCGGTCGCGGCTGGTCGCGGCTGACCAGCACCACTTGCTCCATCACATCACGGCCTGGTGACTCGGTATCGATCAGGATCACATCCGGGCGCACCGTTTCGACGCGCGCCGGCAAATCGATAATCAGGCCGGACTCATCGATCACCTCAAAACCGGCCTCGATCAGTGCGGTTCTGAGGCGCCCGACTTTGCGTGGGGTGTCATTGATCAACAGGATTCGCAGCATGGACGTGCTCCTGTCAGCGCGAGGCTTGGCGGTTGGCGGGTTCGGCCAGCGCGTGCAGGCGAAAGCTGCGGGCGTAGGCGGCCGGGTCGGAGCCGTCCCAGACCTTGCCGTCGATCAATTGGCTGCTGCGCATGTCCTGGTCCGCAGCGGTGATGCCCAGCGCCTCGGCGGCCTGGCGATACAGCGCCAGTTGCTGCACCTGGCGGGCAACGCCGAGGTAGTCGGGGTCGTCGCGCAGCAGGCCCCAGCGACGAAACTGGGTCATGAACCACATGCCGTCGCAGAGGTACGGCAGGTTTACCTCGCCACCGGCAAAAAAGCGCAGGGCGTGGGGGTCCTGCCATTGGTTGCCCAGGCCGTCGTCATAGGCGCCCAGCAGGCGCGGTTCGATGCAGTTGAGCGGGGTGTCGAGGTAATCGCGGCCGCTGAGCAACTGCGCGGTGGAGCGACGGTTTTCGCGGCTCTCTTCAATAAAACGGCTGGCTTCGAGGATGGCCATCACCAGCACGCGGGCGGTATTGGGGTATTGATCGACGAAAGCCTGGGTGCAGCCGAGGACCTTTTCCGGATGATTGGGCCAGATCGCTTGGCTGGTGGCCAGGGTAAAGCCCTGTTTTTGCACGACGGCGCTGGCGCTCCAGGGTTCGCCGACGCAGAAACCATCAATACGTCCGGCTTGCAGGTGCGCGACCATTTGCGGCGGCGGGACCACGACGCTGTCCACGTCCTGCAACGGATGAATACCCTGGCTCGCCAGCCAGTAATACAGCCACATGGCGTGGGTGCCTGTGGGAAAGGTCTGAGCGAAGGTCAGTTTTGTTCGGCTTTGGTGCACATGGCGGTCCAGTGCCTCAGGAGTGACCACTCCTTGCTGCTGCAATTCGTGGGACAGGTTGATGCTTTGACCGTTCTGGTTCAGGCCCATCAACACGGCCATGTCGGTGGGCACGACGCCGCCGATGCCCAGGTGTACGGCGTAGATCAGCCCGTACAGGCTGTGGGCCGCGTCCAGTTCGCCGCTGACCAGCTTGTCCCGCAGGTTGGCCCATGAGGACTGGCGCTTGAGGTTCAGGGTCAGGCCATAGGGTTGAGCGAAGCCCTGGGTGGCCGCGACCACCAGGGACGCACAATCGCTCAAGGCCATGAAGCCCAGGTCGAGGCTGCTCTTTTCCGGGGCATCACTGCCGTTGACCCATGCCAGCGGATCGTTCATCGGGCTGTTGCCAACCGAATCGTTCATCAACACCTACCTTTTCTTTCAAAAAAAAACGTCGCTCCCTCGGATGGCGCTGCAAGCCATTGCGGGTAACGACGCCTTTGTCCGTAAGCCCGTTCCGCCGTTGGCGCGTGCTTTGATACAGAGTGCAAAGCAAGGCACATGCCACGGATCGATAGGTCAGCCGGCCGTCAACTTTCCATCAAGATTGAAACCGGGCGGCCTCGCAGTATGGCCGCTTCCCACTCCCGGTCCGCTTCAGGAAACCCAAGGTGTACGCTGACTTCACTGCATTGATGCTTCGCCTCGGGCTTTGCCGCTGGCTGCTGTTTGTCGCGCTGATGTTGGGAAACAGGCTGGTCGGTGGCGCGACCTATGAGGCACGGGACGAGAGTCTGCACAGTGTCTTCAGCGCCTTGTCGGTGCCCTTGGGCGTGCCGGTGGTCGTAAGCCGGGAGGTTGCGCGCAAGCGCTTCACCGGGGTGCTGGAACTCGACGCGCCGCAGCAGGCCCTGGAGTCGCTGGCGCTGCAATATGGCTTGATCTGGTACGGCGACGGGCAAGCGCTTTACCTCTATGACGCCAGCGAGGCGAAAAGCTCGGCGGTGGCGTTGCGGCATCTTTCCATAGACCGTTTTCGCAACCTCATGCGGCGTTCGGGGCTCGATGAGACGCGCTATCCCTTGCGCGGGAGCGAGGGGCGGACATTCTATGTGTCCGGTCCGCCCAACTATGTCGACCAGGTGTTGCGCCTGGCTCAATTGATGGACCGCCAACGCGCCGACCTGCGCATAGGCAGCCAGGCCTTTGGTGTGGTTCAAGTGCTCAACACCCATGTGGACGACCGCGAGTACGTCTTGGGCGACCAAAAGGTCAGGGTGCCGGGCATGGCATCGACGATTGAAGCCCTGCTGGTCAGTGAGCACAAGGGCCCATTGGCAGACTCAAGCCTAGGGGTGATTGCCTATACCGACACCAATAGCCTGCTGATCAAGGGCAAACCTGCGCAGGTGAAGTTTATCGAGCAACTGGTGGCGCAGTTGGATACGCCCAAACGGGCCATCGAGGTCTCGTTGTGGCTGGTGGATGTGAGCCGTGACGACATGAAGAAGCTGGACCTGGCCCGGAAGAAAAAAACCAGTGCTTCGAACGCACACATTCTGGAGCCGCTGGAGGACAAGCAATTGATGGAGCAGATCACCGCCCTGGAGCGCCGGCGCCGAGCCAGGGTGGTCACATTGCCGGTGATTCTCACCCAGGAGAATGTACCGGCCGTGTTCGAGGACAACCACACCTTCTACCTGCCGGCCTCGGATAACGACCCCGCCGACTGGAAACCTGTGCCTTATGGCGCGCAGGTGAGTGTGCTGCCGCGCATTGCCGAGGCGAATCAGATCGAAATGCTGATCAAGGTCGAGGATGGCCGCCAGGTCCGTGAAGTCGGACGACGCGGTAAACCCACCGCCGTCGGGCGCGTGAGTGTGAGCACCGTGGTGCGGGTACCTCAAGGCCGACGCCTGTGGCTCGGAGCGTTCAGGCGGGATGTGCGTGAGCAGGGGGAGGGTACGGCACGCAACGGCCTTGCCGAGGTTCGTCTGTTCGTGCTTCAGGCCCGGGTCGTCAGCAGCGAATGACAGGAGATGCCTGCAGGCTCGGCGCCAAGGCCGTTGACCGTGGCGCGCTACGACCGCGAGCAACCTGCGTGTGTGCGACCGGCTCGTGATCTCTCTCCATCAATAAGGCCTTCATCCATGCACCTGGAAATTCTTCTGCAGGAACAACTGGTAAGCCGCAAGCGCTTGGCCGCCTTTGCGCCTGGGAAAGTATTGCCGTTGGCTCCGACGGTCATCCACGGCGTCGAGGTACGGGTCAATGGCCAACTGTTTGCCCTGGGTGAACTGGTGCAGTTGGAAGATCGGCTGGGGGTTGAGTTGCACGAGGTTTATCAAGAGTGGGCGCCGGATGGATAAGGAAAGGTCCTACAGGGGCATTCCTGAAATCGCTGAATGTATGGCTTTTCTCTTAGCGTGGCTTGTGAGGCGGGTTCTTATAGTCGTGACGTGGGCGCTAGCCAGTGCTGAAACTAAGGATTTCAATGTCAGTAGTCGGATGCCGAGGTCGTTATGGCCGTCGTGAATGAAGGGGGGACGACTTCCCTGGTCTTCGCCCAGTGGACGCTGCACAGCGATGGGCGACTGACCGGCGAGAGTCTGGATGTTCAACTGCCGCCCAAAGAGGGTCAGGTGCTGCGGTTGCTGCTGACGTCCGGCGGTGTGCTGATGACCAAGGATCACTTGCTGGAGCAGGGGTGGCCCCAGGGCGAGGTTTCCGAGGAATCGCTGACACGCTGCATCTATTCGCTGCGCAAACACCTTGGCGTCGACAAACCGTTCATCAAGACGATCTATGGCCGAGGGTATCGCTTTATATGCCCGGTGCGGGTCGAGATGCGTGCGCCGGCCCCTGTCGAAGAAGCGGCAACGGTGTGCTCAGCCTGTGGGCACGTCTGCCATGGGTAGTTGCTGGCGCGCAGTGCTGTTGTTTGGGATTTTGATGAGCAGTCAGCAGGCATTGGCCTTTTGCTGGGAAGAAACTGCCCGTCGCTACAATATCGAACCGGAGTTGTTGCAGGCCATCGCTGCCGTGGAATCGGGTTATCGTCCAGAAGCCATTAACCCCGCCAACCGTAATGGCACCCGGGATATCGGCCTGATGCAAATCAACAGCATCCACTTGCCCCGTCTGCTCCAGTCAGGCATTACCGAGCAGCGGCTATTGAATGAGCCCTGTCTGTCGGTGGAGGTGGGGGCGTCAATATTGGCCGAATTCATCCAGCGTTTTGGCTATAACTGGACGGCGGTGGGTGCCTATAACGCGGGCCCAGGCACTGGGCCGCAGCGTGAGGCACTGCGCAGGCGCTACGCAGAAAAAATCTGGGCGCATTACGAGGCTCTGGTGCAGCGGCGTTATTGACGATTGGACGGCACGCCTCGCGTGCATGGCGTGTCCCCGGCTATAATCGCCGCCACCTTTCGTCGCCATCCGAGTCTAGCCCGCCCATGTATACCCTGGCCCGCCAGCTGTTGTTCAAACTCTCCCCGGAAACCTCCCACGACCTGTCCCTGGACTTGATCGGTGCCGGTGGCCGCCTGGGGCTCAATGGTCTGGTATGCAAGGCGCCGGCAAAGATGCCGGTGTCGGTGATGGGCCTGGACTTCCCCAACCCGGTCGGGCTGGCGGCCGGTCTGGACAAGAACGGCGCGGCCATCGACGGTTTTGCGCAACTGGGGTTCGGCTTTGTCGAAATCGGCACTGTGACGCCGCGCCCGCAGCCGGGCAATCCCAAGCCACGCATCTTTCGCCTGCCGGAAGCCGAGGCGATCATCAACCGCATGGGCTTTAACAACCTGGGCGTCGATCACTTGCTGGCGCGGGTTCAGGCGGCGAAGTACAAGGGCATCCTGGGTATCAATATCGGCAAGAACTTCGACACGCCGGTGGAGCGTGCGGTGGATGACTACCTGATCTGCCTGGACAAGGTCTATGCCCACGCCAGCTATGTCACCGTCAACGTCAGCTCGCCTAATACCCCGGGCCTGCGCAGCCTGCAGTTTGGTGACTCGCTCAAGCAGTTGCTCGAAGCCTTGCGCCAGCGTCAGGAAGACCTCGCGGTGCGTCATGGCAAGCGCGTGCCGCTGGCCATCAAGATCGCCCCGGACATGAGTGACGAAGAAACCGTATTGGTCGCCCAGGCCCTGGTGGACTCCGGTATGGATGCGGTAATCGCCACCAATACCACCCTGAGCCGTGTCGGCGTCGAAGGCCTGGCCCATGGCGACGAAGCGGGCGGGCTGTCGGGTGCGCCGGTACGCGACCAGAGCACCCATATCGTCAAGGTGTTGGCTGCCGAGCTGGGCGGGCGCTTGCCGATCATCGCGGTCGGAGGCATCACCGAAGGCAAGCATGCGGCCGAGAAGATTGGCGCCGGTGCCAGCCTGGTGCAGTTGTACTCCGGGTTTATCTATAAAGGGCCTGCGCTGATTCGTCAGGCGGTGGATGCGATTGCCGCTTTGCCCAAACGCGCCTGATCGACGGCCATTAAAAAGGGCTCCATAAAGGAGCCCCCTGGGCCGAAGCCCGCCGCCCGGATAGGACGTGCGTGGTTAAGTCGTTACAGATTCAAAGGTGGTATGTCGGAATTAAGTGCCCTGATTAGCCGACGGCGTGAAGTTCGTTGAGTCTGTGGATGCCCGCAGTGCCTGTCATACCGTCCCAGTTGTCGCCGCGTCCTTCTCGCCAGCCGTTAATCCAGGCTTGGCGTACCGACGGTAGAGTAAATGGGCAAAGCTCACGGGATTTGCCATGAACGCCATATTGATATCCGCGTAAAAATGCTCTTTCCAACGGATCACGCTTAAGTCTTCTCATAGGGTGTTTCCCTCACTTGTTGACTGTCTAGATATCCTTCGGCCTCGTCTGGGGCCGGGCAGAGTTTTTCTGCCGTTGGTGGGCTCGCTGCCGGCGTGGCGAGCCGATGTGTCGGCGTCGTTACGGCGCCAACCTGTGTTGAGTTCTAACCAATAGGTCACATGGATTCAATGATCGTTTTGTCATAAGCACGTAACGATAACGATGCTATAGCCATAAGCTGGGATGGCTTTTCGCCCCATTTGTCGGTCAAAGCCAGCTATGATGCACCCTGCCAAGAAAAAAGATTCAAATCCTGGCTGAGAATGCCCGCCTGTTGCAGTCGGTTATTATTCGACGAAGGGTCGGAATATTTCTTTTTGTTGCTTCAAATTCTTCTTCTGCCCCGTCAATAAAGGCCCAAGGGCCCGTCAGACAGGGTGGAGCGGCACATTCGTGCCACGCGAGCACTCTTCAAGAAAAGTGCTTGATTGAAAACCGAGCCGGCGATGCGTCGCCCGTTCATCTATTGCTGAAAAGCCTGGAATGCCCATGTCGGACCGTTTTGAACTCTTCCTCACCTGCCCCAAGGGCCTCGAAGGCCTGCTGATCGAGGAAGCCGTCGGGCTTGGCCTTGAGGACGCCCGCGAGCACACCTCGGCCGTGCGCGGCATGGCCGACATGGAAACCGCCTACCGCCTGTGCCTCTGGTCGCGCTTGGCCAACCGTGTGCTGCTGGTGCTCAAGCGCTTCCCGATGAAGGATGCCGAGGACCTGTACCACGGCGTGCTGGATATCGAATGGGCCGACCACATGGTCCCCGACGGTACACTGGCGGTGGAATTCAGCGGCCACGGCTCGGGCATCGACAACACCCACTTCGGCGCGCTGAAGGTCAAGGATGCGATTGTCGATAAATTGCGCACCCCGACCGGCGAACGTCCGTCCATCGACAAAATCAACCCGGACCTGCGCATCCATCTGCGCCTGGACCGTGGCGAAGCCATCCTGTCCCTCGACCTCTCCGGCCACAGTCTGCACCAACGCGGTTATCGCTTGCAGCAAGGTGCGGCGCCGCTGAAGGAAAACCTGGCGGCCGCGATCCTGATCCGTTCCGGCTGGCCGCGTATCGCTGCCGAAGGCGGCGCGCTGACCGACCCGATGTGCGGCGTCGGCACCTTCCTGGTCGAAGGCGCGATGATCGCCGCCGACATGGCCCCCAACCTGAACCGCGAACTGTGGGGCTTCACCACTTGGCTTGGTCACGTCCCGGCACTGTGGAAAAAACTGCACACCGAGGCGGCCGAACGCGCGGCTGTCGGCATGAACAAAGCGCCGCTGTGGATTCGTGGCTATGAGGCCGACCCGCGCCTGATCCAGCCCGCGCGCAACAACATCGAGCGCGCAGGCCTGAGCCACTGGATCAAGGTGTATCAGGGCGAAGTGGGCACCTTCGAACCGCGCCCGGACCAGAACCAGAAAGGCCTGGTGATCTGCAACCCACCCTACGGCGAGCGCCTGGGGGATGAAGCCAGCCTGTTGTACCTCTACCAGAACCTTGGCGAGCGTCTGCGCCAGGCGTGCATGGGCTGGGAGGCGGCGGTGTTCACCGGCGCGCCGGACCTGGGCAAGCGCATGGGCATCCGCAGCCACAAACAGTATTCGTTCTGGAACGGCGCCTTGCCGTGCAAGTTGTTGCTGATCAAGGTCAACCCGGACCAGTTCGTCACCGGCGAGCGGCGTACCCCGGAGCAGCGCCAGGCCGAACGCGAGCAGGCCGCCTACGACCAGGCGCCGACCGAGCCGCTGGAACGCCAGTACAACAAGAACGGTAACCCGATCAAGCCCGCTCCGGCCCCGGTGGTCGAGCAGGCACGCTTGAGCGAAGGCGGGCAGATGTTCGCCAACCGCTTGCAGAAGAACCTCAAGTTGCTGGGCAAGTGGGCCAAGCGCGAAGGCGTGGATTGCTACCGCGTGTATGACGCCGATATGCCCGAATACTCCATGGCCATCGACCTGTACCACGATTGGGTCCATGTACAGGAATATGCCGCGCCCAAGTCCATCGACCCGGAAAAAGCCTCTGCACGCATGTTCGATGCGCTGGCGGCGATTCCCCAGGCGCTGAACATCGACAAGAACCGCGTGGTGGTCAAACGTCGCGAGCGTCAGAGCGGCACCAAGCAGTACGAGCGCCAGAGCGCCCAGGGCAAGTTCACCGAGGTCAGCGAAGGCGGCGTGAAGTTGCTGGTCAACCTCACCGATTACCTGGACACCGGTCTGTTCCTCGACCACCGCCCGATGCGCATGCGTATTCAGAAAGAAGCGGCCGGCAAGCGTTTCCTCAACCTGTATTGCTACACCGCCACCGCGAGTGTGCACGCCGCCAAGGGCGGGGCGCGCAGCACCACCAGCGTCGACCTGTCCAAGACCTACCTGGACTGGGCCCGTCGCAACTTCTCCCTCAACGGGTTCTCCGACAAGAACCGCCTGGAGCAGGGTGACGTGATGGCGTGGCTGGAGGCCAGCCGCGATGAGTTCGACCTGATCTTCATCGACCCGCCAACCTTCTCCAACTCCAAGCGCATGGAAGGCATCTTCGACGTGCAGCGTGACCATGTACAGTTGCTCGACCTGGCCATGGCCCGCCTCGCGCCGGGCGGCGTGCTGTACTTCTCGAACAACTTCCGCAAGTTCGCGCTCGAGGACAACCTCAGCGCCCGCTACGCGGTCGAGGAAATCAGCGACAAGACCATCGACCCGGATTTTGCGCGCAATGCCAAGATCCACCGGGCCTGGAAAATCACCGCTCGCTGATAAGGCGTAGCCAAAAAGCCGTAAGCCTGGTTTATTCCGCGCTTGCGGCTTTTTTGCGCTGGTCAAACCCTGGGGTGATAGCTATAACTTAAGGCCTAGCCAAAGTGACACCCCCCGCACGCTGGCGTTGTGAGTGTTGCTTATGTCGTTGCAAGCCGTCCGCCCGAAAATCCTAGGTTTTATCAGTGAACAGGCCTCGGCCTGGCTGGTGGCATTGGTGGTGTTTTTGGCAGGGTGTGCCTTGACGGTCATCGTTGCCTGGGCCGCCTCCGATCTCTACCAGCAACAGGTGCGCCAGCGCTTTCAGTTGCTGGTCAACGAGCGCTATACCCGCCTGCAGGAGCGCTTCGAAGACCAGGAGCAACGCCTGAACAGCCTGCGACGGTTCTTCGTCAACTCCAGCGATGTGTCCCGCGAAGAGTTCGATGGCTTCGCCCAGCCTTTATTGCTGCGTGCCCGCGCCTATGCCTGGGCCCCTCGGGTGTTTCGCGAGCAGCGCAGCCGGTTTGAGCAGGAGGAGTCACGCCTGCGCGGCGAGCCCTTTGCGATCCGTGAATTGAACTCCGCCGGTGAGTTGGCCCCTGCGCCTGCGCGCGATGAATACGTGCCAGTACTCTACATTCAGACACAAAGCCTGGTGGGCTCACCCCTGGGCTTTGACCTTATGGCCCAGCCCCTGCGACGCTCAGCTCTTGAGCGTGCGCGGGCGAGCGGTGGTTTGGCGGTGTCCCAACCCATGCAGCTGGTGGGCGTGGAGCCCGCGTACGCCGCCGGAGTGCTGCTCGTAGCCCCGGTCGCCTCCGAACAGTCGGCGACTGAGGTGCGTGGCTACGTGATGGCGGTGATCAGCATGCGCCAACTGGTGGCCGACGGCTTGCCCAAGCCTGCGCGGGACAACCTGGTGATGCAGATCGTCGATACCTCCGATGTGCAAAAACGCGTGCTGTACGCTTCCAGCAATGCCCCGGCGGACAGTGAGCTGGTCGGCGCGCGCCGCCTCACCCTGGGTGACCACGTCTACGCCCTGACCCTGCGTCCGAGCCAGGTGTTCGCCCAGGCCAACCATTCCTCGCTGACGACTGTCCTGACCATGGGTGGGCTGCTCAGCCTGTTGTTCAGCGCCTTGCTCTACGTGTTGGTCAGCCAGCGCCAGCGCGCGCTCAAGCTGGTGGAGCAGCGCACCGCGGAGTTGCACCAGCGCGAACAGGAGTTGCGCGGCGCCCATGGTCAACTGCGCAGCGTGCTGAACGCCGCCACCCAGGTCGCGATCATTGCCACCGACCTGCGCGGTGTCATCAACACCTTCAATGCCGGTGCCGAGCAGATGCTCGGGTTCAGCGCCGAGCAGGTGGTGGGGCGGTTGACCCTGGAGAGCCTGCACCTGGCACCAGAACTGGAAGCGCGCTCCGCCAGCCTGAGTGTGACCCTGGGCAAACGTATTCCCGCGAACCAGGCGATGCTGGTGGAAAGCCCCGACTCCTTGCATGAAGCCCGTGAATGGACGTTGATACGCTTGGACGGCAGCCCGTTGACCGTGAACATGCTGGCCACCGTGTTGCTGGATGATCACGGCTTATGGGTCGGGCATTTGGCGATTTACCTCGACATCACCGAGCAGAAGCGCGCCTACGAAGCGTTGGCCGCGCGCGATCGCTTGCTCAAGAAACTCAGCGCCCACGTACCCGGCGGGATCTTTCAATTCACCCTGGAACCTCAGGAAAACTGGCGCTTTATCTACGCCAGTGATGGGATGCGCGACATTTACGAAATCGAGACAGGCGTGTTGCAGCAGGACGCGAAGAAGGCTTTCGAGCGTATTCACCCGCTGGACGTGGAGCGCGTGCGCGCGTCGATTCGTTTGTCGGCGTTGCAGTTGAGTCATTGGCGCGAAGAGTACCGCGTGCAATTGCCACAACGCGGTTTACGCTGGATTCGTGGCGAAGCGACCCCCGAGGAATTACCGGGCGGCGGTACGCTGTGGCACGGTTACGTGTCGGATATCTCCGATCTCAAGCGTGTTGAAGAAGAACTGCGCGCGCTGTCCATCACCGATTCCCTGACCGGGATTCACAACCGTCGGTATTTCCAGGATCGTCTCAAGGCCGAGATGGTAAGGGTCAACCGTACGTCCGGGGCCTTGTCGGTGATCATGCTGGATATCGATCATTTCAAGCGCATCAACGATAAGTACGGGCACGCGGTCGGTGATGGGGTATTGCAGGAACTGTGCAAGCGCATCAGTCAACGTTTGCGCCGCACCGATGTGTTCTGCCGTTTGGGCGGTGAGGAGTTCATGGTGCTGTGTCCCGGCACCGATGGTGAACAGGCCTACAGCCTGGCGGAGGATTTGTGGCGGGTGCTGCGCAACGCGCCGATGGAGCCGGTGGGCATCGTGACCGCCAGCTTCGGCGTGGCCAGTTGGCGCGTCGATGAGGGCATCGACGGGTTGCTGTTGCGCGCCGACTCGGCGGTGTACGTGGCCAAGCAGGCGGGCAGGGATCGGGTGGAGGCAGAGAAAGTACAGGCGTGAAAATGGGGAAGGGGGCTTGCCCTGATGCCAGTCAGTTAAGGGACAACACTGTATTTGTGGCGAGGGAGCTTGCTCCCGTTGGGCCGCGAAGCGGCCCCGCTCTTGTTTACAAAGAATGGGACTGCTGCGCAGTCCAACGGGAGCAAGCTCCCTCGCCACAGATCACTTTTTACCCCTTCCTTAACTGACTGGCATTAGGGCAAGCCCCCTCCCACATTTGTCCGGCGTCGCTTCCCGGGGGCGGTGTTTGTTAGAGCACTGGGGCAGCCGCTGCCAGTTTAGGCTGGCGATACAGGTCCAGCAGCACCTGATCCAGCACCGACGAAGCGCCCCACGGCTTTGGATCGTTGAGAATCGCCACCACCGCCCAGGTATTGCCGTTGTTATCGCGGCTGAACCCGGCGATGGCACGCACGGTGTTCAAGGTGCCGGTCTTGACGTGGGCTTCGCCGCGCATGGCAGTGGTCTTCAGGCGCTTGCGCATGGTGCCGTCGGTGCCGGCGATCGGCATCGAGCTGATGAACTCCGCCGCGTAGGGGCTTTTCCATGCTGCCTGCAGCATCGCCGCCATCTCGCGGGCACTGACCCGTTCGGCGCGGGACAGGCCGGAACCGTTTTCCATCACCAGGTGCGGTGCGGTGATGCCTTTTTTCGCCAGCCATTGGCGCACCACGCGTTGCGCAGCCTTGGCATCGTCGCCGTCGGCATCGTTGCGAAACTGCGCGCCCAGGCTCAGGAACAGCTGCTGGGCCATGGTGTTGTTACTGTATTTATTGATGTCGCGGATGATTTCCGCCAGGTCCGGCGAAAACGCTCGGGCCAGCACTTTGGCGTCCTTGGGCACCGGCGCCTGGATATCACGGCCCTGGATGCTGCCGCCCAATTCCTTCCAGATCGCGCGTACGGCACCGGCCGTATAGGTGGCGTGGTCCAGCAGCGACAGGTAGGTTTGTGAGCTGCAGCCGTCGGCCAACTGGCCGCTGACGGTCACCGTCACGCTGCCATCGGCGGCCGTGACCGGGCTGTAGCGTACGTCGCCGGTGCATTGCTTGGCGTTGGAGACTTTTACCTGGTTGTCGATGCGAATGCTGGCAATCGGTGGCTCGACCGACACCAGCACCCGCCCGGCGTCATTGCGCGTCACAAAACGCAGGGCCTTGAGGTTGACCAGCAGTGCGTCCGGCTTGACCAGGAACGGTTTGTTCTCGTCATTGCCATCGTCGTTGAACTCGGGCAATTGCGGCGGGATGAAGAAACCGCGGTCCAGCACCAGGTCACCGGTGACTTGCTGCACGCCGTTGGCGCGCAGGTCGCGCATCAGCAGCCAGAGTTTTTCCATGTTCAGTTTGGGATCGCCGCCGCCCTTGAGGTACAGGTTGCCGTGCAGCACGCCACCGCTGAGGGTGCCGTCGGTGTAGAACTCGGTTTTCCACTGGTGGTTGGGGCCGAGCATTTCCAGGGCCGCGTAGGTGGTGATCAGCTTCATGGTGGACGCAGGGTTGACCGACACGTCGGCGTTGAAGACGGTGGCGGTGCCAGGGCCGTTCAGTGGGATCATCACCAGGGATAATGCGGTGTTTTGCAGTTTGGCTTTTGCCAGCGCCTGCTGGACATTGGGAGGCAAGGTGTTGTTGATCGGGGCGGCGGTAGCGCAGAAGGCCAGGGGCAGTAGAAAACCGGCAAGCAATAATGGACGCAAAGATTTGATCATAAGAAGTGAAACCCTGCTGCTGAAGGCGGGTGAAAAGGCGAGGGGTATGGATGAAAATCCCTCAATGGTCATGAAAGTGTCGGCATTATGCCCCAAGGCAGCGGCACTTGTGGCTGAACGATAGCTGCAAATCGGCGTTTTTTTTGCCGGCATTGTGCCGCCCGTCCCAGAGAGTCGGGCAATCGCCGCCTTAAACTGCTAGAGTGCCGGCCGTTATTACTTAAGAGGATTGTTCCAATGGCGACTAACCGTTCCCAGCGTCTGCGCAAAAAACTGTGCGTTGATGAATTTCAAGAGCTGGGTTTCGAACTGAACCTGGACTTCAAAGAAGGCCTGAGTGAAGAAGCTACCGATGCTTTCCTCGAAGCATTCATCAAAGAAGCCATGGAAGCCAACGGCCTGGGCTATGTCGGCGGCGATGACTTCGGTCTGGTTTGCCTGCAGAAGCGCGGCTCGGTCAACGAAGAACAGCGCGCAGCTGTTGAAGGCTGGCTCAAAGGCCGCAGCGAACTGAAAAGCGCTGAAGTCAGCCCGCTGCTGGACGTTTGGTATCCGGAAAAGCCGATCAACGCGGCTAAGTGATACTGAAAAAGACGGCGACCTCAGGGTCGCCGTTTTTTTATGCCTTGCGCCAATTCAGAATCAACAGCGTCAACACCCCCGCCACAATCCCCCAGAACGCCGAGCCGATGGAAAACAACGTCAAGCCGGACGCCGTGACCATAAAGGTGATCAGCGCCGCTTCCCGCTCCTTCGGTTCATTCATGGCGATGCTCAAGCCATTGATGATCGAGCCAAACAACGCCAGGGCCGCAATCGACAGCACCAGTTCCTTGGGCAGTGCGGCGAACAGTGCCGCCAAGGTGGCGCCGAACACCCCGGCAATCCCGTAGAACACCCCGCACCACACGGCCGCCGTGTAGCGCTTGTTACGGTCTTCATGGGCATGGGGCCCGGTGCAGATGGCCGCGCTGATCGCCGCCAGGTTGATGCCGTGGGAGCCGAACGGCGCCAGCAACAGCGAGGCCAGGCCGGTCGCGGTGATCAGCGGCGAGGCGGGCACGGTGTAGCCGTCAGCCCGCAATACGGCGACGCCCGGCATGTTTTGCGAGGTCATCGCCACCACGAACAGCGGGATGCCAATGCTGATGGTCGCGGCCAGCGAGAAGTGCGGGGTGGTCCAAACCGGTGTCGCCACTTCCAGGTGAAAACCGCTGAAGTCCAGCAGCCCCATCAGCCCCGACAGCAGGGTGCCGATGATTAGGGCCGCCAACACCGCATAGCGTGGCGACAGGCGCTTGATGATCAGGTAGGTGAAAAACATCCCCAGTACCAGCCCGGTGCGATGTTGCGCGGCGACGAAAATCTCGCTGCCGATCTTGAACAGGATCCCTGCCAGCAGCGCCGCCGCCAGCGACGCCGGAATACGCTTGACCAGCTTTTCAAAGCTGCCGGTCAACCCGCAGATCGTCACCAGCACCGCGCAGGTGATGTAGGCCCCGATGGCCTCGCCATAACTCACGCCACCCAGGCTGGTGATCAGCAGCGCTGCGCCGGGGGTGGACCAGGCGATGGTGATCGGCGTGCGATAGCGCAGGGACAAGCCGATGCTGCACACCGCCATGCCGATGGAAATCGCCCAGATCCATGAAGAAATCTGCGCCGTGGTCAAACCGGCGGCCTGACCGGCCTGGAACATCAGCACCAGGGAGCTGGTGTAGCCGGTCATCATGGCGATAAAGCCGGCAACGATCGCCGAGGGGGACGTGTCGGCCAGCGGGCGCAAGGGCGCTTGAGTGGCGTCGGTCATGGGGAGGTGTTCCTTCTACCGGAGAAATTGCGGATTCAAGCCTAAACTCAAACGTAACCCGTCATTGCAATACAGCCGAGGCCGCAAACAGCCGTACAGTGTGTTGGCGCATCGGGTTGTGTACAATGTGCCACGCTTTTAGGTGATACTTGCCAGCGACCCCATTGTTGCCGTATTACCTTACAAGTCACCGTATTACCGTTAATTCGCCGCCGTTCTCCCTACCCGAGTGCCCATGAACGAACAGTTGCAACCTCTCAAGAAACAACCGCGAGCCGGCAAGGCCGGTCGCAGCGGGACCCAGGACGATATCGTCTATGCACATATCTTCGAGGCCATCCTCGAACAACGCCTGGCGCCCGGAACCAAATTGAGCGAAGAGGCACTGGGCGAAATCTTCGGCGTGAGCCGCACCATCATTCGTCGCGCTCTGTCGCGCCTGGCCCATGAGGGCGTGGTGCTGCTGCGGCCCAATCGCGGTGCGGTGGTGGCCAGCCCCAGTGTCGAAGAAGCGCGCCAGGTGTTTCTCGCGCGGCGGCTGGTGGAGCGGGCGATAACCGAGTTGGCGGTGCAGCACGCCACCGCTGAACAACTGGCCGAGTTGCGCCAGATGGTCAACGACGAGCGCGACAGTTTTTCCCGTGGCGACCGCGGGGCGGGCATCCGCCTCTCCGGCGAATTCCACCTCAAGCTGGCCGAAGCGGCGAAGAACGCGCCGCTGATCAGCTTCCAGCGCAGCCTGGTGTCCCAGACCTCGTTGATTATCGCCCAGTACGAAAGTGGCAACCGCTCGCACTGTTCCTACGATGAGCACACCCAATTGATCGATGCGATCGAAGCCCGCGACGCGGCGCTGGCGGTGAACCTGATGATGCATCACATGGATCACATCGACAGCAAGCTCAACCTCGATGAAGAGAGCGCGTCGGATGATTTGCATGCGGTGTTCTCGCATCTGTTGCAGACCAAGAAGCCGGGGCGTTCTTCAGTCAAGCTGTAATTGCCCTGGCTCACCCTGCACAAAATGTGGGAGGGGCGGTTGAGATCAGCGTTGGTGCACGAGTTGCCCCGCCGCATACGTCTGCAACACCGCCCGATCATCCCCCAGCGTCATCAGCACGAACAACGTCTCGGCAATGTTATTGGCCTGCTTCAAGCGATAGCTCAGCAGCGGCGTGGCGTTGTAGTCCAGCACCAGAAAGTCTGCATCGGTACCCGGTTGCAACGTACCGATCTTGTCTTCCAAACGCAGCGCCCGCGCGCCACCCAGCGTCGCCAGGTACAGCGACTTGAACGGGCTCAACCGCGCGCCCTGCAACTGCATGACCTTGTAGGCTTCGTTCAGGGTTTGCAGCAGGGAGAAACTGGTACCACCGCCCACATCCGTGCCCAGACCTACGTTCAATTTGTGTTTCTCCGCCATCGGCAGGTTGAACAGGCCACTGCCGAGGAAGAAGTTCGACGTCGGGCAAAAGGCGATCGCCGAACCGGTCTCCGCCAGCCGCGCGCATTCGTCATCGCACAGATGTACACCGTGAGCGAGCACCGAACGCTCACCGAGCAGTTTGTAGTGGTCATACACATCCAGGTAGCCGTTGCGCTCGGGGAACAGCGCTTTCACCCATTCGACTTCCTGCTTGTTCTCACTGATGTGGGTCTGCATGTACAGGTCCGGGTACTCCCCCAGCAGTTGCCCGGCCAGCGTCAATTGCTCCGGTGTGCTGGTCGGCGCGAAACGCGGCGTGACCGCATAGTGCAGACGGCCCTTGCCATGCCAGCGCTCGATCAGTGCCTTGCTTTCCTGGTAGCCGGATTCGGCGGTGTCGGTGAGATAGTCCGGTGCGTTGCGGTCCATCATCACCTTGCCGGCGATCATGCGCAGGTCGAGTTTCTCGGCTGCTTCAAAAAACGAATTCACCGACTGCGGGTGCACGCTGCCGAATACCAGCGCGGTGGTGGTGCCGTTGCGCAGCAGTTCCTTGATAAAGATGTCCGCCACTTCTTCGGCATGGGCCTTGTCGGCGAACTGGCTTTCACACGGAAACGTGTAGGTATTGAGCCAATCCAGCAACTGCTCGCCATAGGCACCGACCATGCCGGTTTGCGGCAGGTGGATATGCGTGTCGATCAGGCCAGGGGTGATCAGCGCGTCCTGGTAATGGGTAATGTCGATATCGGCCGGCAGGGTCGGCAGCAGCTCACTGGCGTGACCCAAGGCGCTGATCTGGCCGTTGTCGATCACCAGCAGGCCGTCTTCGAAGTATTCATAGGACGCCTCAATGCCCACTTCGGCGGGGTCGGCGAGGCTGTGCAGGATGGCGGCGCGGTAGGCTTTACGAGTCAAAGGCATGGTCATCTCAATGCGTGGCGTGGCTGCGGCGTGACACCGGCAGCAGTTTGGCAATAGGTTCGGCGCCTGCAGTGTGCTGGCCGAAATGGGCGTTATAGGTGGCGATGATTTCCCCGGCGATGGAGATGGCGATCTCCACCGGCAATTTGCCCTTCACCTCGGCGAGGCCCATGGGGCAGCGCATGCGTTGCAGTTGCGCGGCGTCGAAGCCGCGGTCACGCAGGCGGTGTTCGAACTTGACGCGTTTGGTCTTCGAACCGATCAGGCCGAAGTAGGCGAAGTCATTGCGCTTGAGCAGGGCGGCGGTGAGTTCCAGGTCCAGCGCGTGATTGTGGGTCATGACAATGCAGTAACTGCCCGCCGGCAGGTCGGCGATTTCATCGACCGGCTCTTCACTGACGATTTTACGTACGCCCTGAGGGATATGCTCCGGAAACTCCTGCTCACGCGAATCGATCCAGCGCACCCGGCATGGCAGGCTTGCCAGCAGCGGCACCAGTGCGCGGCCGACATGGCCGGCGCCGAACACCGCAATCTGCGCCTGCACCTGACCCATGGGTTCGAACAGCAGCACCGTCACGCCGCCGCAACACTGGCCCAGGCTCGCCCCCAGGCTGAAACGCTCCAGGTGAGTGTTCTGTTGGCCGCGCGCGAGCATGTCTCGGGCGATTTGCATGGCTTTGTATTCCAGATGCCCGCCACCGATGGTGTCGAAGGTCTGGGCGGCGCTGATCACCATTTTGGAACCGGCGTTGCGTGGGGTGGAGCCGAGTTCTTCGACGATGGTCACCAGTACGCAGGGTTCGCCTTGGTTTTGCAGGTCGGCGAGGGCGCTGATCCAGTTGTTCATAGTCACCTCTTGTGGTGTCTGTCAGGCCGCTATCGGGAGCAGGTTCCCTCCCACATTTGCTGGTATTCACAGATCAAAATGTGGGAGCAGGCTTGCCTCCGATGGCCGCGCCTCGGTCCTAGAGCGAAGCCATCTCGGTTTCGGTTTCAACAGGCACAACCGCCTGCAACTGCCGCATCTGCTCACACCCCCACAACACCCGCTCCGGTGTCGCCGGCGCATCGATCTGCGGCTGATGACGATAATTTCCCAGGCTCGCCACGGCATCCTTGATCGCGCACCACGAAGCAATCCCGAGCATGAACGGTGGTTCGCCCACGGCCTTGGAATGGAACACCGTGTCTTCCGGGTTCTTGCGGTTTTCCACCAGCTTCACGCGCAGGTCCAAGGGCATGTCCGCCACGGCCGGGATCTTGTAGCTGGCCGGGCCGCAGGTCATCAGCTTGCCCTTGTTGTTCCACACCAGCTCTTCCATGGTCAGCCAACCCATGCCCTGGATGAAACCGCCCTCCACCTGACCGATGTCGATGGCCGGGTTCAGCGAGGCGCCGACATCGTGGAGGATGTCGGTACGCAGCATCTTGTATTCGCCGGTCAGGGTGTCGACGAGCACTTCGCAGCAGGCCGCGCCAAAGGCGTAGTAATAGAACGGTCGCCCGCGTGACTGGCTGCGGTCGTAGAAGATTTTCGGGGTCTTGTAGAAACCCGTGCTCGACAGGGAGACTTGGGCGAAATACGCCTGCTGGATCAGTGCCTCAAAGGTCAGGATCTGCTCGCGCACACGCACGTGGCCGTTATGGAATTGCACATCCGCTTCGCTGACGTCGTACTTGCGGGCGGCAAATTCCACCAGGCGCTGTTTGATGGTTTCGGCGGCGTTCTGGGCGGCCTTGCCGTTCAGGTCGGCGCCGCTGGAGGCAGCGGTCGGCGAGGTGTTGGGTACCTTGTCGGTGTTGGTGGCGGTGATCTGCACCCGGTCGATGTCGACCTGAAACACTTCGGCCACTACCTGGGCGACCTTGGTGTTCAGGCCCTGGCCCATTTCGGTACCGCCGTGGTTAAGGTGGATGCTGCCGTCGGTGTAGATATGGATAAGCGCACCGGCCTGGTTGAGAAAGCTGGCGGTGAACGAAATACCGAATTTTACCGGGGTCAGTGCCAGGCCTTTCTTCAGGATCGGGCTGTGGGCGTTGTACCGGCGAATCGCTTCGCGGCGCTCGGCGTATTGGCTGCTGGCCTCAAGCTCGGCGGTCATTTCTTCGAGCATGTTGTGCTCGACAGTCTGGTAATAGTGGGTGACGTTGCGGTCGGTCTTGCCGTAGTAGTTGGCCTTGCGCACCGCCAGTGGGTCCAGCGCCAGGTGGCGGGCGATGGCGTCCATCACTTCCTCGATGGCGACCATGCCTTGCGGGCCGCCGAAACCACGGTAGGCGGTGTTCGACGCGGTGTTGGTCTTGCAGCGGTGGCCATTGACCGTGGCGTCGCCCAGGTAATACGCGTTATCGGCGTGGAACATCGCACGGTCGACAATCGAGTTGGACAGGTCCGGCGAGCAACCGCAGTTGCCCGCCAGTTCCAGGTTGATGCCCTGCAGGCGCCCGCTGTCGTCAAAACCTACGTCGTATTCAATGTAGAACGGATGGCGCTTGCCGGTCATCAACATGTCTTCCGCACGCGGCAGGCGCATCTTGGTCGGCTGGCCGGTGAGGCGCGCGACCACCGCACACAGGCACGCGGGGCTGGCGGCCTGGGTTTCCTTGCCGCCAAAACCACCGCCCATGCGGCGCATGTCGACGACGATCTTGTTCATCGACACGTCCAGCACCTCGGCCACCAGTTTCTGCACCTCGGTGGGGTTCTGCGTGGAGCAGTAGACGATCATGCCGCCGTCTTCGGTAGGCATCACCGAGGAGATCTGGGTTTCCAGGTAGAAGTGTTCCTGGCCGCCGATGTGCAGCGTGCCCTGGATACGGTTTTTCGCCGCTGCCAGTGCGCCGGCCGAATCCCCGCGCTGGTGGGTGTGGCTGTCGAGCACGAAGTGTTTGTTGCGGTAGGCCTCGACCACATCCAGCACAGGTTCCAGGTCTTCGTATTCGATCACCGCAGCCATGGCGGCCTTGCGTGCGGTGTCCAGGTCGCGGGCGGCCACGGCCAGCACCACCTGGCCGACGAACTGCACGGTGTCGATGGCCAGCAGCGGGTCGCCGGGCAGCAGTGGGCCGATGTCTTTGAGCCCCGGTACATCTTCGTGGGTAATGACGATACGCACGCCGTCGAAGGCGTAGCACGGCGCGGTGTCGATGCTGATGATGCGTGCATGGGCGCGGTCGGACAGGCGCGCATACAGGTGCAACTGGTTGGGAAATTCCAGGCGGTCGTCGATGTACTGCGCCTCGCCGCTGACGTGCTTGGCGGCGCTGTCGTGCCTGACGCTGCGACCGACCCCGGTGGTCAGGTCCTGGGCGAACAATTGGGCGAGTTCGGCCTGGGTTTTTTCCACGGCGTGATGATTAGACATAAGCGGTCACCCGAGTCTCGATGTGCGGCGTTTGCAGTTCGATGAAGTACTTGCGCAACAGGTTCTGAGCGCTGAGCAGGCGGTATTCCTTGCTGGCGCGGAAGTCCGACAGCGGGGTGAAATCCTCGGCCAGGGCGGCGCAGGCTTTTTCCACGGTGGCGGCGTTCCAGGTGGCGCCAATCAGTACGCTTTCGCAGTGTTTGGCGCGTTTTGGCGTGGCCGCCATGCCGCCGAACGCCACGCGGGCATCGCTGATCACGCCGTTGTCGAGCTTGAGGTTGAAGGCCGCGCACACCGCCGAAATATCATCGTCCAGGCGCTTGGACACCTTGTAGGCACGGAACAGTGAATGGCCCTTGGGCACGATGATTTTCTCGATGAATTCACTGTCCTGGCGGGCGGTGACGCGGTAGTCGATGAAGTAGTCTTCCAGCGCCAGCGTGCGGCGGGTCTCGCCCTTGCACAGCACGATCCGTGCGCCCAGGGCGATCAGCAGCGGCGGTGAATCGCCAATCGGCGAGGCGTTGCCGATATTGCCGCCCAGGGTGCCCTGGTTGCGGATTTGCAGGGACGCAAAACGCTGCAGCAGTTCGCCGAAGTCCGGGTATTCGCGGTTGAGCGCCGCGTAGCAATCGGACAGGGCGGTGGCGGCGCCGATTTCCAGGCGGTCGTCGAAGGTTTCGACGCGCTTCATCTCTTCAATATTGCCCACGTAGATCATCACCGGCAGCGTGCGGTGGAACTGCGTGACTTCCAGCGCCAGGTCGGTACCGCCGGCCAGCAGCCGCGCTTGTGGGTAGGCGTCATAGAGATCGGCCAGGTCGGCCACGGTGAGCGGCACCAGGCAACGCTTGTCGCCACTGTTGAGTTCGCCGGTTTGTGTGGGGGCGATGGCTTTAAGGCGGGCAATGGTCTCGGCCCGGCGGTTGTCGAATTGATCCTGCGGCTTGTTGCAGCAGGCCTGTTCGGCGGCGGCGAGGATCGGGCGGTAACCGGTGCAGCGGCACAAGTTGCCAGCCAGGGCTTCATGGGCTTTGGCGCTGTCGGGGGCGTCACTGTTCTTTTGCAGGGCAAACAACGACATCACAAAACCCGGAGTGCAAAAGCCGCATTGCGAGCCGTGGCACTCGACCATGGCCTGTTGCACGCTGTGCAGTTGGCCCTGGTGCTTGAGGTCTTCGACGCTGATCAGCTGCTTGCCGTGCAGGGACGAAACAAAAGTGAGGCACGAATTGAGGCTGCGATAACGAATCTGCTCGGCGCCTTGATCGTCCGTATGCAACTCGCCGATCACCACGGTGCACGCACCACAATCGCCGCTGGCGCAGCCTTCCTTGGTACCGGATTTGCCCAGGTGCTCACGCAAATAGTCGAGCACGGTCAGGTTGGGGTCCAGGGCGTGCTCGCTACGGAGTTCCTGGTTGAGTAAAAACTGGATCACGGAAGGCCTCGCAGACTCATTATTGTTGTTAACCGCTTTGCGCCGAATCTAGTCATGTCTGACTTTTCGGTCAATTGTTTTCTGACTTAAAGGTCAAGAAAATGCGCTCACAACACGTTCAATTATGGTTCAGTCTTCTGGAACCGGTGTTTTTGCGGGCTTGTACGCCTGAAACATTGCTTATTTCATGCCAAATTCGCCCCCGTGGGCGTAGCGCCATCAGCGGGCCAATGCGCTACACTGCCGCGCTTGTACCGATAGAAGATTTTGAAGGTAAAACATGACGTTCAAGGCGCCGGACAGTCTCGCCGAGCAAATCGCTCACCACCTCGCCGAACGCATCATTCGCGGCGATCTCAAGCCTGGGGAACGGATCCAGGAACAGAAAGTCACGTTGGCACTCAATGTCAGTCGTGGGTCCGTGCGCGAAGCCTTGCTGATCCTCGAACGCCGCCACCTCATCGCGATCCTGCCGCGCCGTGGCGCCCACGTCACCGAACTCACCGCGCATAAGGTGCAGAGCCTGTGCACGCTGATGAGTGAGCTGTACATCCTGCTCGGCAATGCGGTTGCCCTGGGTTGGCAGACCCAGGCCGACATGGCGCCGTTCGTGCAGATCCAGCAGCGGCTGGTGAGCAATTTCGAGCGCCAGGACATCCGCGCCTTTGTCGAAGAATGCTTCAATGTGATGCGCGCCGCGTACCCCTTCGCCAATAACCCGTATTTGCAGGAAACCGTCGAGAACCTGCAACCGGCGATGAACCGCGCCTATTACCTGGCGCTGGATCAGCGCAAGGCGTCCATGAGCGAGTACCTGGCGCTGTTCGAGCAACTGCTCGCCGCCGTGCTGGCCCGTGACCTGCCGCAGATCCGCCAGGTGCTGTCGGCTTATTGCCAGCGCAGCAGTTCATTGGTGATCGCAGCGCTGGCGGACGCCTAAGCGTGCGGCTCAAGTGCATCAAGTTGGCGGGGTTCAAATCCTTCGTCGACCCGACCACGGTGAACTTCCCCAGTAACATGGCGGCGGTGGTCGGACCCAATGGGTGCGGCAAGTCGAACATCATCGACGCCGTACGTTGGGTGATGGGCGAGAGCTCGGCGAAAAACCTGCGTGGCGAGTCGATGACCGACGTCATCTTCAACGGCTCCACCAGCCGCAAGCCGGTAAGCCAGGCCAGCATCGAACTGGTGTTCGACAACTCCGACGGCACCCTGATCGGCGAATACGCGGCTTACGCCGAGATTTCCATTCGCCGCAAAGTCACGCGCGACAGCCAGAACAGCTACTTCCTCAACGGTACCAAGTGCCGGCGACGCGACATCACCGATATCTTCCTTGGCACGGGTCTTGGGCCACGCAGCTACTCGATCATCGAGCAGGGCATGATCTCCAAGCTGATCGAAGCCAAGCCCGAAGACCTGCGCAACTTTATCGAAGAAGCGGCCGGCATTTCCAAGTACAAGGAACGCCGCCGCGAGACCGAAAACCGCATCCGCCGCACCCACGAAAACCTGGCCCGCCTGACCGACCTGCGCGAAGAGCTGGAGCGCCAGTTGGAGCGCCTGCACCGCCAGGCCCAGGCGGCCGAGAAGTACCAGGAATACAAGGGCGAGGAGCGCCAGCTCAAGGCACAGCTGTCGGCCCTGCGCTGGCAGGCCTTGAACGATCAAGTGGGCCAGCGCGAAGCGATCATCGGCACCCAGGAAATCAGCTTCGAAGCGCTGGTGGCCGAGCAGCGCAATGCCGACGCCAGCATCGAACGCCTGCGTGACGGCCACCATGACCTGTCCGAGCGCTTCAATCTGGTGCAGGGCCGCTTCTATTCGGTGGGCGGCGATATCGCCCGCGTGGAGCAGAGCATCCAGCACGGCCAGCAGCGTTTGCGCCAGTTGCAGGACGATCTCAAGGAAGCCGAGCGTGCGCGCCTGGAGACTGAATCGCACCTGGGTCATGACCGCACCTTGCTGCTGACCCTCGGCGAAGAGCTGGACATGCTCACCCCCGAACAGGAAATCACCAGCGCCGCCGCCGAAGAAGCCGCCGCTGCCCTGGAAGAAGCCGAAACCACCATGCATGGCTGGCAGGAGCAGTGGGACACATTCAATCTGCAATCGGCCGAGCCGCGTCGCCAGGCCGAAGTGCAGCAGTCGCGCATCCAGCAACTGGAAACCAGCATGGAGCGCCTGGCCGAGCGCCAGCGGCGGCTGCAGGAAGAGCGCGTGTTGCTCGCCGCCGACCCGGAAGACGCAGCGATCATGGAGCTGAGCGAGCAACTCGCCGAAAGCGAAATGACCCTCGAGGAACTCGAAGCCAGCGAAGAACAGCAAGTGGAGCGCCTGGAGCAACTGCGTCAACAATTGCAACAGGCGACCCAGGCGCAGCAGCAGGCCCAGGGCGATTTGCAGCGCCTCAACGGTCGTTTGGCCTCCCTGGAAGCGTTGCAGCAAGCTGCGTTGGACCCCGGTACCGGCACCGCCGAATGGCTGCGCGACCAACAGTTGGCCGAGCGCCCGCGTCTGGCTGAAGGTTTGAAGGTCGAGGCCGGCTGGGAGCTGGCGGTGGAAACCGTGCTCGGCGCCGACCTGCAAGCTGTACTGGTCGACGACTTTGGCGGTTTTGACCTCGCCGGGTTTGCCCAGGGTGATCTGCGTTTGCTCAGCCCCGCCGCCGATGGTGCGCGGGTGCCGGGCAGCCTGCTGGACAAGGTCGAGGCGGCGATTGATCTGTCGCCGTGGCTGGGCCAGGTCAAACCGGTCGAATCACTTGAGCAGGCCCTGGCCCAGCGCGGCCAACTGGCGGCCGGTGAAAGCCTGATCAGCCGGGATGGTTACTGGGTCGGCCGCCACTTCCTGCGTGTGCGTCGCGCCAGTGAAGCAGAAAGCGGTGTGCTGGCCCGTGGCCAGGAAATCGTCAACCTGAGCGCCGAACGTGAAGAGCGCGAAGCCACCCTGCACAGCCTGGAAACCGAACTGCAAACCCTGCGCGCCACCCAGCGCCAGCAAGAGACCGGCCGCGAACACCTGCGCCGCCTGTTGCAGGACGAAGCGCGCCAGCAGGGCGAATTGAAAGCACAACTGTCGGCCAGCAAGGCCAAGGCCGAGCAACTGACCCTGCGCCGTACGCGTCTCGACGAAGAAGCGGCCGAGATGGGCGAGCAACGTGCCCTGGAGCATGAACAGATCGGCGAAGCGCGCCTGCACTTGCAGGAAGCCCTCGACAGCATGGCCCTGGACACCGAGCAGCGCGAACTGCTGCTGGCCCAGCGCGACAGCCTGCGTGAACGCCTCGACCGTGTGCGTCAGGAGGCGCGGCAACACAAGGACCACGCGCATCAATTGGCGGTGCGCCTCGGCTCGCTGCGCGCCCAGCACGACTCTACGCGCCAGGCCCTTGAACGCCTGGAGATGCAGTCCGAACGCCTCACCGAAAAGCGCGAGCAACTGAGCCTCAACCTGGAGGAGGGCGAAGCGCCGCTGGAAGAGCTGCGCCTCAAGCTCGAAGAATTGCTCGACAAGCGCATGACCGTCGACGAAGAACTCAAGACCGCGCAAATCGCCCTGGAAGACGCCGACCGCGAACTGCGCGATGCGGAAAAACGTCGGACCCAGGCCGAGCAGCAATCCCAGTTGATTCGCGGCCAGCTCGAACAACAGCGCATGGAATGGCAGGCCCTGACCGTGCGCCGCAAAACCCTGCAGGACCAGTTGCTCGAAGACGGCTACGACCTGCACGGCGTGCTCAACACGCTGACCGCCCAGGCCAACGAGAAAGACGCCGAAGAAGAACTAGAGCGCATTGCCGCGCGTATCCAACGCCTGGGCGCGATCAACCTCGCCGCCATCGACGAATACCAGCAGCAGTCCGAACGTAAACGGTATCTGGATGCCCAGGACGCCGACCTGGTCGAAGCCCTGGACACCCTCGAAAACGTGATCCGCAAGATCGACAAGGAAACCCGCAACCGCTTCAAAGATACCTTTGATCAGATTAATGGCGGTTTACAGGCGTTATTTCCAAAAGTTTTCGGCGGTGGCAGCGCTTACTTGGAACTGACGGGCGAAGATCTACTCGATACAGGGGTGACGATCATGGCGCGGCCTCCGGGCAAGAAGAACAGCACCATCCATTTGTTGTCCGGCGGCGAAAAAGCCCTGACCGCATTGGCCCTGGTATTTGCCATCTTCAAGTTGAACCCGGCGCCGTTCTGCATGCTCGACGAAGTGGATGCCCCGCTGGATGACGCGAACGTGGGACGCTATGCGCGACTGGTCAAAGAGATGTCCCAGACCGTGCAGTTCATCTATATCACACACAACAAGATCGCCATGGAAATGGCTGATCAACTGATGGGCGTGACGATGCACGAACCGGGCTGTTCGCGTTTGGTGGCGGTGGATGTCGAAGAAGCGATGGCGATGGTGGAGTCCTGACCCGCGCCGAGAGAGAATTTTCTTGGCATGCTGTAGGACGATTTACCGGTCTGGCGAAAGTGGCAAATGGACATATTTGTTCAAGGCATTTTGACAGACGGTGTAAAGTTATCTTTGGTCGTGCTAGTTTAATGTCAATTTTTCGTGTGCGTGGGCAAAACGTCAGTCAGAACATAGAGTTGGCGCCACGTTTTAAAGCGGTTTGCACGGTGCTAAACCCCTTATTTTTCAGCATTTTTTTATAGAGGCACGGGATTACATGGAAATCGGTCTGCGCGAGTGGCTGATCGTCATCGGCATTATTGTCATTGCCGGTATTCTTTTTGATGGCTGGCGCCGCATGCGCGGTGGCAAGGGCAAGCTCAAATTCCGTCTGGACCGCAACCTGTCCAACTTGCCCGACGACGACGGCAGCGCCGAGCTGCTGGGGCCGCCCCGTGTGCTGGACACCCATAAAGAGCCGCAGCTGGACGAGCACGACTTGCCGTCGATGAGCGCGCCGGTGCGTGAAGCCCGTGAACCGTCCACCAAGCGCGGCAAGCGCGCCGCCGCCGGCGTGGCCGAGCCGCATCAGGGCGACCTGAACCTCGACGTCGACGATGGCCCGAGCTTCAGCAGCCGCGACGATGATTTCCCGGATGAAAATGTCGGCAAGGCCGCCAGCGCGTCGCGCCAATCGGTCAACGATCAGCCGGCCGCCGAAGAAGTGCTGGTGATCAGCGTGATCTGCCGCGACGCCGCCGGCTTCAAAGGTCCTGCACTGCTGCAGAACATCCTCGAGAGTGGCCTGCGTTTCGGCGAGATGGATATCTTCCACCGTCACGAAAGCATGGCCGGTAATGGCGAAGTGCTGTTTTCCATGGCCAATGCGGTCAAGCCGGGCACCTTCGACCTGGACGATATCGACCTGTTCAGCACCCCGGCGGTGAGCTTCTTCCTCGGCCTGCCAGGCCCGCGTCACCCGAAACAGGCGTTCGATGTGATGGTGGCCGCTGCCCGCAAGCTGTCCCAGGAACTCAACGGCGAACTCAAGGACGACCAACGCAGCGTCCTTACCGCCCAGACCATCGAACACTACCGTCAGCGCATCGTCGAATTCGAGCGTCGCGCCCTGACACAGAAACGCTGAGGTTTGGCCTCGAGCGTTGTCGATAGAATAAGCGCACCAACATTTGAGCAGCTTCGGCTGCTCTTTTGCTTTATGAGAGAACACCCATGACCGCCTCCCACACCCGCATCCTCGAACTGCGCGCTGAACTGGATCAGCACAACTACCGTTACCACGTGCTCGACGAGCCGAGCATTCCGGACGCCGAGTACGACCGCCTGTTCCACGAGCTCAAGGCCCTGGAGGCCGAGCATCCGGAGCTGGTGACGCGTGATTCGCCGACGCAGCGGGTCGGCAGTGCGGCGTTGTCGGCGTTCACCCAAGTGCGGCATGAGATCCCGATGCTCAGCCTGGGCAACGCCTTTGATGAAACCACCATGTTGGAGTTTGATCGCCGGGTCACCGAAGGCCTCGACCTGCCGGTGGGCGATCTGTTTGGTGGTGGCGCGGCGGTGGAATACAGCTGCGAGCCCAAGCTGGACGGCCTGGCGGTCAGCCTGCTGTACCAGGACGGCGAACTGGTGCGCGGCGCCACCCGTGGCGACGGCACCACCGGTGAAGACATCAGCGTCAACGTGCGCACCGTGCGCAATATCCCGTTGAAGCTGCACGGCACCGGTTGGCCGGCGACCCTGGAAGTACGCGGTGAAGTGTTCATGTCCAAGGCCGGTTTCGAGCGGCTTAACGCCTCGCAACTGGATGTGGGCGGCAAGACCTTCGCCAACCCGCGCAACGCCGCCGCCGGCAGCCTGCGCCAGTTGGACTCGAAGATCACCGCCAGCCGCCCGCTGGAGTTCTGCTGCTATGGCATCGGCCAGGTGACCGCCGATATCAGCGACACCCATATCGGCAACCTCAAGCAGTTGCAGCAGTGGGGCATGCCCATCAGCCACGAGTTGAAGCTGGCCAAGGGTATCCAGGAGTGCCTGGACTACTACCGCGACATCGGCGCGCGGCGTAACAGCCTGCCCTATGAAATCGACGGTGTGGTGTTCAAGGTCAACAGCATCGCTTCCCAGCGCGAACTGGGTTTCCGCGCGCGTGAGCCGCGTTGGGCCATCGCGCATAAATTCCCGGCCATGGAAGAACTCACCGAGCTGCTCGACGTGGAATTCCAGGTCGGCCGCACCGGCGCCGTTACCCCGGTGGCGCGCTTGAAGCCGGTCAAGGTCGCCGGGGTGACGGTGTCCAACGCCACCTTGCACAACATGGACGAAGTCGCGCGCCTGGGCTTGATGATCGGCGACACCGTGATCATCCGTCGTGCTGGCGATGTGATCCCGCAAGTCGTGTCGGTGGTCACCGAGCGCCGCCCGGAACACGCCCGCGCCGTGCAGATCCCCGAGAGCTGCCCGGTGTGCGGCTCTCACGTTGAGCGCACACAACTGGTCAAGCGCAGCAAAGGCAAGGAAACCGTCAGCGAAGGCGCGGTGTACCGGTGCGTCGGGCGCCTGGCCTGTGGCGCGCAGCTCAAGCAGGCGATCATTCATTTTGTCTCGCGCCGGGCCATGGACATCGACGGCCTGGGCGACAAGACCATCGAGCAACTGGTGGATGAAAAGCTCATCGGTTCGCCGGCTGACCTCTACAAACTCAAATACGAGCAGATCATCGACCTGGAAGGCTTTGCCGACATTTCCAGCAAAAAGCTGATCACCGCTATCGAACACAGCAAGGCGCCGACCCTGGCGCGTTTTATCTACGCCCTGGGCATCCCCGATGTGGGCGAGGAAACCGCCAAGGTGCTGGCGCGCTCCCTGGCGTCCCTGGAGCGGGTGCGCAAGGCTTTGCCCGAAGTGCTGACGTACTTGCCTGACGTGGGCCTGGAAGTGGCGCACGAGATCCACAGTTTCTTTGAAGACAGCCATAACCAGCAGGTGATCGGCGCGCTGCTGTCGCCGGACGAATGCGCCCTGCAATTGCAGGACCAGGGCGAACTGAGCGCCGAGTTCGCCGCCAGCACCACCCTGGGCGGTCTGCTCGACAAACTGCACGTACCCAGCGTGGGCCCGGGCGCCGCGCAGAAACTCGCGGACAAGTTCACCAGCCTCGAAGGCGTGATCAAGGCCGACTGGCTCGACATGCGCCAGGCCCTGCCCGAGAAGCAGGCCAAGGCCGTACGCGACTTTTTCGACAATGCCGACAACGCCAACCGCGCCCTGGCCATCGAGCAGCAGCTCAAGGACTTCGGCATGCACTGGCAGAGCGAGAAGAAAGTCGTCGAAGGCCTGCCGGAAGCCGGCCACACCTGGGTACTCACCGGTTCCCTGGAACTGATGAGCCGCGACGTGGCCAAGGAAAAACTCGAAAGCCTGGGCGCCAAGGTGGCCGGCTCCGTGTCGGCGAAAACCCATTGCGTCGTGGCCGGGCCGGGTGCCGGTTCAAAACTGGCCAAGGCCAGCGAACTAGGCCTGAAAGTGCTGGATGAAGAGGCGTTCGTGGCCTTCCTGGCCAAGCACAACATCCCGATTGATTGATTTTGTGGTGAGCGGGCTTGCCCCGCGCCGGGCTGCAAAGCAGCCCCCCAAAGAAAGTGGAACGATCCCAACCCCCAAATGATCTAGTCTCAGTCACCCAGGGAGAGATCGCCATGTTCCGCTACTTCGAGCAACTCAGTTCGCGCATCGCCGCACCGTTCATGGCCGACACCTCGCGTAACAGCAAGGTCTGGCACTGCCGTTGCGGGCAATCGCTGTTCTTTCGCAACAGCCAGTGCCTGGCCTGTCAGGCGCTGTTGGGCTACCAGCCGCAGCAAAGTCGTTTGTCTTCGCTGCAACCCGGCCCCGTCGAAGGTACCTGGCTGCCAGATGACAACCTCGACGCCGGCGCTTTCCGTCGCTGTGCCAATCTCGACACCCCAGCCGCCTGCAATTGGCTGATCCCCGCCCATAGCACCGCAGCGCTGTGCGTGGCCTGCAGCCTCAACCGCACCATCCCCGATCTCTCGATGCCGGAAAACCACGAGCGCTGGCTCAAGGTAGAAACCGCCAAGCGCCGGCTGGTGGCACAACTGATCAGCCTGGGCCTGCAAGTGGTGCCCAAGCGCGCTGACGAAGACACTGGCCTGGCATTCGATTTCGTCGGCGTTGACCTTGAGGGCAACGCGCCCATGACCGGCCACGCCAACGGCCTGATCACTCTGGACATCAAGGAAGCGGACGACGCCCACCGTGAAAAGATCCGCGTGCAGATGCGCGAGCCTTACCGCACCTTGCTCGGCCATTTTCGCCATGAGGTCGGCCATTACTACTGGGACCGCTTGATCGCCAATAGCCACTGGCTGGAGCCTTTTCGCCAGTTATTCGGCGACGAACGCGCCAGTTACGCCGACGCCCTCGACCAGCACTACCAGAACGGCCCGCGCCCGGACTGGCAACACACCTGCGTCAGCGCCTACGCCACCATGCACCCCTGGGAGGATTGGGCGGAAACCTGGGCGCATTACCTGCACATGATGGACGCCGTCGACACCGCATTGGGCTTTGGCATGAGCGCCCGCGAGATGGACCTGGATTACCAGCCGTTTCCTCTCACCACGCTCTACGACCCCGAGCACCCAGGCGGCCCGGCGTTCCTGTCGTTCGTCAACGCCTGGATCGAACTGGCCGGCATGCTCAACGAACTGTCGCGCAGCATGGGCCAGCCGGATTTCTATCCCTTCGTGCTGCCACCGGCGGTGATCGCCAAGCTGCACTTTATTCACCTGGTGATCCAGGAAGAGGGCGGAAGGGCAGATGAGGTGTTGCAGGCTTAGTGATGCGCCAATGTGGGAGGGGAAGCCGATGGCCGTGGCAAGTGCTTGAGCCCCTTCATATTTTTAATCCGTCACCAACGGTTGTAACTTCCGATCAGATCGGTACAATGGCGCGGCTTGCCGAGAGGCCAGCGTCGTTATGGTGACCCCATCGGTCCCCCCGCAACGATTACCCGTGAACCTGGTCAGAGCCGGAAGGCAGCAGCCACAGCGGGAACATTGTGTGCCGGGGTGTGGCTGGTGGGGTTGCCTCCATAACGCTCTCCCTGATTCACCCCCTCCAAGCCAAAATTTCATACACGCTTTGCTGGCAACGCTGCCCGCGAATGGATGTGTGCTGTGCGCTTAACCGCATTACGGGCGGTACAGCGGGAAGGCCTCTATCACCGGCACTATTTCGCGGCCTGTCTCTATGGCGATTTCAGACGGGTTGCTCGGTTTTGGAATATTGCGCGCGTAGTGAAAAATAATGGTTTGGCCGCTGGCAGTGTCCTTGTAGTACTTGAAATAACTGATTTCAGAGAACTGTCCGTCCTTACGCAGTGCCGTGGGGAAAAACATCATCGAATAATCGATTCCGGTTTTATTGTCCGTCAGCAGGATCGCCGGCATGTTCGGGTTTTCCTGCTGGTGCAGCGCGATGGCGCGCTTGGCCAGGTCCAGCGGCTTGAAGCGGTTAAATTCCGGAGCAACGACGGTGAAGTCCACCATTTCACTCCAGGCATCGATACTTTCCCGCGCAGGGAAAAACTCCCAGAGACCCGCTTTGTGGAATTTCAAAACGAACGTCTTGCCGGCGAACTCTACCGATTGGGTTTGGGCAATCGAAGGGCGTGACAGGTCGGGGGGCACAGGGGCTGGCGATGTGCAGCCGCAGAGTAGAGCCAAGACAGACAGAACAAGCAGTGTGGCTTTCATTTCATTCCTTGAAAGTGGGGCGAAAGGGCATTTTGCGCGAGTGACAGTAGCCCAATGCGTGACTGAATACTGCGCCTGAATCAAAAAATCTGCCTTTCGCACACCTACCCGTGAGGGTTCTTTCACAGGTTTTATATCTGCTTCTGGACAACGTGAAACCACCTTGTTAGTTTCCGCCAGCCACTTGTTTCAGCGTATGACAGGGGCGCCGATTTGATATTGAAGTGCTATCACTTCTTTAACTAACAAGGATGTCTGTGATGAAAAGCCTGCAAGGTTTACCCCGTCTTATCAGTGCTTCGGTAGGCGCGCCGGGTAAAGCCCGTAACTTGCCCGCCGATGTTCAGTGCATCCAGTATCTGTTCAATTTGATCATTCCCAAGATGGGTTTTCCGCTGGCCGAAAACGGCAAGTGTGATGGTCAGTTGGTGCAGTGCATCAGTCAGTACCAGTTCCGCCATCTGAAGTACGCGCACCCCGATGGTGTGATCGACCCCACCGGTCGCACGTTCAACAGCCTGATCGAAGAAGCGGTGAAAGTGCCGGTCAAGGCCTTCCCGACCCAGCGCATCCCGACCTTTCTCAACGCCTTCGGCAACAACAACGGCGATGCGGTACAGGCCACGGTCAATGTGTACCTGGACCGTATGCGCGCGATGATCGAGGCCGAACGGCGTAACCGGCAACTGATGCTCCAGGCCACGTGCGACGGGGGCATGACCCTCAGCGAAACCGACTATCAGAACGCCGCCACGCAACTGGGCAACGGTATCCCGGTGAATATCATCAAGGCCTTCGCCACCGTGGAATCCGGCGGACGCTCCGGTTTCGGACCGGCCAAGTTGCCGGTGATCGCGTTTGAAGGGCACTTGTTTCGCAAGTACACCAAGCACATCTACGACCAGGCGCACCCTCTGTTGTCTTACCCGTACGTGAAAAAGGCCGGGCCGCAGTGGCAGACCAATAACAAGGACCAGATCAAAGCCTGGGAAACCATGGCGACTGCGTTTGCCCTGGACCAGGAGGCGGCATTGATGTCGGCTTCGTGGGGCATGTTCCAGATCATGGGCTTCAACTTTTCATCGTGCGGTTACAAAACAGTGTTTGAATTTGCGGCGGCGCTGAAAGTGAATGCCGGCAACCAGCTAAAGGCATTCCTCGGCTTTTGCAGCAAGAGCCCGGCGTTGATGAAGGCCATGAAGGCCAAGGACTTTACCGGCATGGCGCGTAACTATAACGGTGAGGACTACGGCAACTACGACGTCCTGATGAAGAAAGCCTACGAAAAACTTGAAGGGAAAAAATAGGATGATCCGTTTTCTAGCGATAGGTGCGTTGTCGTTGTGCGCCGTGGCACCGGCCATGGCCGGTTCGGCGGCGTTGCATTCGGGCAAGTATGAAGGGCTGATGCTGGCGGTGACGCCGGACCATCAGGTCGAAGGGTTCTATTCGGAATCAATGGGCGAGGGCGTCAGCCGCGGTTGCACGTTCTACCTGCAAGGCAAGCCTGGCGCGCTCACCACTTGGCTCGACAGCACCTACCCCGGCAGCGTGGCGCCTGCGTCGGATGGCGTGACCCTGACCGTGCAGGAAGGGCGTCAGCATCCCGGTTGCCTCAACGTCCTGATGCCGGAGATTGCCACCGGCCTGGACCTGACCCAGACCGCCAACAAACAGTGGATCGGCCTGGTCACCGTGTCGGCCGACAAGGCGTACCTGCAGAAGACCCCAGGCGCCAAGGTCGCGAAACGACCGTACATCGTCAAAAATGACGTGGTGGGTGTGTTGGCGTTCAAGGATGGCTGGGCGCAGGTGGAATTCATCAACGCCGATGACCGTTCGTTCACTGGCTGGATCAGTCAGGATCAATACAGCCGCTTGGCTGCGCCGAAAAGCTGATCCGCAGTCCTTGTATCTACTCAATGTCGGCCGTGTTATCAACGGCCGCGTCGGGTGGCGTGTGCCCCCCGCAGACACGGATGTCCTTCATGCGTATTTATTCAATCTTTTTGTTATCCGCGCTGGCGCTTGGTTTGCCCGGTTGCGTGATGATTCCTTATGAAAGCCCCGAAGCACGGGCCAAGATTGAACATGACCTGGGCGTTGCGCCGGCCGATGTAATCGGGATTACCGAAACCAACTGGTGCCCTTACACCTATGGGGTTGCAGAGATCTGTCATGCCACGCAGGGCTTGGGTGTCCTGACCAAAAAAGGATTTATTCTCAGCCTCTACCAGAATAAGTCCTACATTCCGGTCAGAACGTTGCGGGTCGATGAGGTGACGTGCGCAAAAGTGACGGAGGGCCGCGACAAGCCTGAAATCTTCTACGTGTTCACTAAAGACGATGCCTTCATGCTGGCCCCCATCACGCCGGGTGGTCGAGTGAACATACCGATGAAACTCAAGATTTTCGATTACTTGCTGGGTAATCGGCAGAAGGTATTCAGCGGCGTCGAAGGCTCATTTGTGAAGTTCACTGGTGAGCGGGTCATGCGCTATGTGACCGTGCCTGGCTATAAACCGGGGTGGGCTGTTGTCGACGAGTTTGCGATTGTAAACCCGTGCCCGAGTGCGACGCAGTCACAGCCAGCGGCGCAGAACTGAACAAAGCCTTTATGCCGCAAAGTGTCAGGCATCTTGCGGCATTTTTACAGGCGAACTCAGTCTTTGTTACGGCCGAACAGCTTGCGCACCCCAGCGAGCAGCGCGACCACGCCAATCACCAGAAACTTCTTCGCCGCCAGCAGGAAGATGCCGATCTTGGCGAACAGCCCGGCTTTGGCGGCAATCCCGCCAGCTACCAGGGCTGCCAGGCCATAAGTGGCCAGCTTGTCGGTTTTCGGGTTGAAGTCGGTGTAGAGGTTGCCGTCGGTGAAGTTGGTAAAGGCCAGGACCTTGGGCAGTTCCTGCTTGATGGTCGGCAAATCGGCCATGGCCGCGACGGCGTTGAGTTCCAGCACGCCTTCACGACCCAGTACGCGGATGCTGTAGTTGAGCGTGTTCTGGTCGGCGTCGTCGGCTTTGAGCTCGCGCGCCCAGTACATCTTGTGGGAGGTGTCGTCATAGTGCGGCGGTTCGGCCCAGCCCAGCAGGTGCAGGCCGGCATAGCCTTGTTTCTTGCGTTCCTGGTTTTCGGCTTCGTCTTCTTCCTGCATTTGCTTGAGCAGGTCGGCGTAGTCGATTTTCGCGGCGTCTTCGTCGGAAATATGCCCGTCGGCCTTGTAGCTGACGATCACGCCCCAGCCGCGCTCGGACAACGGGCTGACCGCTTTGGGCACGATCATACCCAGGGTCTTGAAGCCCGGCGGGTTGCCCCAGCCATCGGTGAGCAGGCGTTCGGTGTCGGCGGGGTTGAGGTAGTAGAACTCATCGTTGAGCTTGAGCGTTGCAATGCCGCTGGGCAGGGTGACCGTGCCGGTCTGCTGCTTGAGTGACGCAAGAAAATGCTCGGCGGTCTCGGCGGGCGCACTGGCTTCAACCGGCGTAGCGGGGGCGGAAGCAGCAAAGGCGGGGGCGACAGTCAGGCTCAGCGCGGCTGCCGCCAGCAATAGGCGGAAGTAATTCATGGTAGTCCCTTACATTTTGAATTAATTTCGCGGGAGGATAACTGAAATAATCCGTTACAGGTTAGCCAAACGTCTCGCGCAACAGCCCGGCAAATGCATCCCGCGCCAGGTGGCGCTGGGTGTCCTTGTGCCAGAACAGCAGGTTGTCCACGGCCTGCAATTCGTCAAACCGGTACGACGCCAGCTGATCGGCCTGCTCATAGCGGGCCAGAATGCCTTCCGGCGCCAGCGCCACGCCAATCCCTGCACTCACGCAACCAATGATCGTGCCCCAGCTGGCATAGCTGGCGATGGCCGGCTTGAAGTCGTGGGGCTTGAGCCAGTTCTCCAGCGCCGCCCGGTAAGGGCAGCCCGGCGGCCACACCAGCAGGGTGCGGCCGGCGAGGTCTTCGGCACTGCGGATCGGTGCGCTGGAGGCGCTGGCGATCAGCACCAGGCGTTCGCTGTAGACCACACTGTGTTCGAGCTTGACGCGCTTGTTGCTGGCGGCCACCAGCGCGACATCCAGTCGATGATGCTGCAGGTCGTCGAGCAATTGGGCCCAGGCGCCAGTCACCAGCTCCAGGCTGACGTCGGGGTAACGTCGGTGATATTCCGCCAGCAGCGGCGGCAGGCGGCCGCTGGCGCTGGACTCCACCGCGCCGATGCGCAAGGTCCCACGGGGAATGGCGGTGGCGTCCACCGCGCGCTTGGATTCGTCCACCAGCGCGAGGATGCGCTCGCAGTACTCCAGGAAGATCTCTCCGGCCGCGCTGATCGCCAGCCCGCGACCGGCGCGAATGAACAGCGGCGTGCCCAGCTCGCTTTCCAGCTGCTTGATGCGCGTGGTGATGTTGGACGGTACGCAGTGCAGTTGCAGGGCGGCCTGGGCCACGCTGCCGGTTTGCGCCACGGCTCGCACCATTTTCAGTTGGGCCAGTTCCATTGCTCAGTTCCGCTGATTTCAGAAGTCAGAAACACTTAATTGTCCTACTGCCTGCCGGGGCCAAGACTGACGGCATTCCTTGTCAGTTTCGGACACCATCGATGAACACCCCGTCACCCGTGAAGCTTACGCTAGTCATCGCCAGCGTGATCCTCTGCTGGGCCTTTTCGCCGACTGGCGTGCACATGGGCCTGCACAGCTACAACCCCGGCCAACTGGCGTTGCTGCGGTTCCTGATCGCCTCGGTATTCATGGGCGGGGTGGCACTGGTGATGGGCATCGGTCGTCCGTGTCTGCGGGATGTGCCGTGGTTATTGGTGCTGGGTTTTTTCGGCGTGTTTCTGCACCACATGAGCCTCAATGCCGGGCAGCAATGGGTAACGGCGGCGGCGTCCAGCGTATTGGCGCAGTCGGCGCCGCTGTTCAGTGTGCTGATCGCGTCTTTCTGCTTGAAGGAACGCGTCAGCGCCTGGCGCTGGAGTTGCGTGCTGGTGGGGTTGCTGGGGGTGCTGGTGGTGATGTGGGGCGACCAGGGCGTGGGCGATATCGACCCGCATGGCTTGCTGATCCTGCTGGCGGCGTTTTCGTGGAGCGTGTATTTCGCCGTCCAGAAGCACTACGCCCATCGCTACAGCCCACTGACGATGGCGTGCTACATGGTGTGGTCGGGCACCCTGATGCTTGGCGTCAACCTGCCGGGCCTGCCTGCCGCTGTGGCACAGGCGCCGTTGGCGGATAACCTGGCGGTGCTGGCGCTGGGGATTTTCCCGAGCGCCTTGGCGTACCTGGCCTGGGGCTATGTGCTCAAGCATGTCGAGGTCAGTCGCGCGACAGTGGCGATGTACCTGATCCCGCCAGTGGCAATGGTGATAGCCGCGACATTGCTGGGAGAGCACATTGCCCTGCAGGTGGTGCTCGGCGGGGTGATTGTGCTGGCCAGCGTGGCGGCCATCAGCCTGGAGCGGCGCTGGCGCTCAGTCGTTCAGGCTGAACGCACGCAAGCGGTGACCGTCGGGGTCCTGGGCGACGAAAGTGTAGCCAAAGTCCACAGCGGTCGGTGACTGCAGGATCGGCGCGCCGCGCTCAACCCATTGATCGTGCAGTGTCCGCACGGCGGCGGCGTCAGCCAGGGCAAAGCCCACTTCGCCCCCACCGCCGGTGGCCTCGGCGGCCGGCTGCACGGTGTGGCGCGACCACAGGCCCAGCTTCACGCCGTTGTCGAGTATGAACAGGGCAAAGGTCGGATTGAGCTCCACGGGTGGCTTGTCCAGCAGGCGGCTATAGAAGTTGGCACTGGTGGCCGGGCTGTCGACATACAGCAGGAAGTAATGGGCGACGGTGTTCATGCAGGCTCCTTGGGAACGGACGTTGAGTGGCGCCGAGTCTATAAGGCGGCCCTGTCAGTTCTTGTCAGGAGTGTGCAGCGGCACCGGATCCTCGCCGGTGTACAGTTTGATGATGTCGTCGATTTCTCCGGACCTCTTCATCTGCAGGAGCGTGCGCAGAATCTGTTGCACCGGCACGCTCGGGTCATTGCGCACGAGGCAGCCGAGGTCTTGCTCGTCAATCACGGCCACTTTGTGCAGCCGGTGGCCGACCGGCATTTTCTGGTTGAAGCGGTCGATGATCCATTCGTTGCTCGCCGCGTAGGTGTAACGCCCGGCCACCAATTTGTGCAGCACTTGTTCTTCGCTGCGCGCATCGTCCCGGCTCAACTGGCCGCTGGCGAACAGCGGATCGAGGATGGCATAGCGGTAGTTAAGCACCGTGCCGATCGCCTGGGGTGCCAGCTTGAGCCCCTGTACCGGCCGGCTGTGGGCACTGACCAGCACGTTGCGCTGCACCATCAGCGGCACACTCCAGATGTAATCGCCCGACAGGTTATCGACCCATGACGGCGTGACATAACAGCGCACATCGATTTCGCCATGGGCCATGGCCGTAGCGATGCGTGCTCGTGCGAGCACATGGAATTGCGCCGGATGGCCCACGTGGGTGGCCAGGCTCGACATCACGTCATACAAAATACCTTGGATGGGCCGGCCATTATCCAACTGCACCATGGGCATCGCCCAACTGTCGGAAACCGAGAAACGCAGCGGCGCGGGCGCCGCGAAGCTTGCCGTGGTCATCATCCATAAAGCGCCCAGGACTACGCGCATACACTCTCCGGGTTCAGGCCCTTGCCGGGCCACTGCGCAGAGCTTAGTCAGATTAGACGAGCGTGCCGGATGCAATTTCCCCCTTGCTCCGCTAGCATTACCGGCTTCCGCTTCCCAGTTGCGACGGTTTTCGATGAGTTATCAGGTTCTTGCACGTAAATGGCGCCCGCGCTCGTTCCGCGAAATGGTCGGCCAGACCCATGTGCTCAAGGCTCTGATCAATGCCTTGGACAGCCAACGGCTGCACCACGCCTACCTGTTCACCGGTACGCGCGGGGTGGGCAAGACCACCATTGCGCGCATCATCGCCAAATGCCTGAATTGTGAAACCGGTATCACTTCGACGCCTTGCGGCACCTGTTCGGTGTGCCGGGAGATCGACGAAGGGCGTTTCGTCGACCTGATCGAGATCGACGCCGCGAGCCGCACCAAGGTCGAAGACACCCGCGAACTGCTCGACAACGTGCAGTACGCACCCAGTCGCGGCCGCTTCAAGGTCTACCTGATCGACGAAGTGCACATGCTGTCCAGCCATTCCTTCAACGCCTTGTTGAAAACCCTGGAAGAGCCGCCGCCCTACGTCAAATTCATCCTGGCCACCACCGATCCGCAGAAGCTTCCTGCAACGATTTTGTCGCGGTGCCTGCAGTTCTCCCTGAAAAACATGACGCCCGAGCGCGTGGTCGAGCATTTGACCCACGTGCTGGGCGTCGAGAACGTACCGTTCGAAGACGACGCGCTGTGGTTGCTCGGCCGCGCCGCCGACGGCTCGATGCGTGACGCCATGAGCCTCACCGACCAGGCCATCGCCTTTGGTGAAGGCAAGGTCATGGCCGCCGATGTGCGTGCCATGCTCGGCACCCTCGACCACGGTCAGGTGTTCGACGTGCTGCACGCGCTGATCGAAGGTGATGCCAAGGCATTGCTCGAAGCCGTGCGCCACCTGTCGGAGCAGGGCCCGGACTGGAACGGCGTGCTCTCGGAAATCCTCAATGTGCTGCACCGCGTCGCCATCGCCCAGGCCCTGCCGGAAGGCGTCGACAACGGCCATGGCGACCGCGACCGCGTGTTGGCCCTGGCCCAGGCGTTGCCGGCCGAAGACGTGCAGTTCTACTACCAGATGGGCCTGATCGGCCGCCGCGACCTGCCGCTGGCGCCGGACCCGCGTGGTGGTTTCGAGATGGTGCTGTTGCGGATGCTGGCCTTCCGGCCTGCAGACACGGCCGATGCACCGAGGCAGCCGCTAAAGCCAGTGGGGATCAGCCAGGCCACAGTTGATTCCGCCAAACCAGTGGCTGGCGCGGCGGTGGTTGCGCCAGTGGTCGCTGCGCCTGCGCCTGCGCCTGTCGCAGCGGCGCCGGTGGCCGCGCCGGAACCGGTTATCGAGCCCGAGCCGGTCGTGGACCTGCCATGGAACGCCCCGGTGGAAGCCGAAGTCGAGCCCGAACCCGAGCTGCAACCCGTCGTGGAGCCCGTGCTGGAAACCATCGGCGAGCAGCCCGAGCTGACACCGATGCCTGCGCCCACCCCGGACAGTGTCGTGCCCGCCGCGCCGGAATGGGTATCCGCGCCGCTGCCCGAGCCGACCGTGGCCCAGGTAGACGCGGCCACGCCGGGCATCGACCTCGATGACGACGAGCCGCCGCTGGACGAAGACTACATCGAGCCGGACATGGATTCGGCCTACAGTTACCTGGACGAGTTGGCCAGCGAACACACCGCCGAGCCTGCGCCCGAGCCCGAGCCTGAACCCGCCGCGGCCCCGGCCACCGGTTTGGCGTTGCAGTGGCTGGAACTGTTCCCGAAACTGCCGATTTCCGGCATGACCGGCAGCATTGCCGCCAACTGCACGCTGATCTCCATCGAGGGCGACCATTGGTTGCTGCACCTGGACCCGGCCCATAGCGCCTTGTTCAACGCGACCCAGCAACGTCGCCTCAACGATGCCTTGAACCAGTACCACGGGCGTACGTTGACCATCGCCATCGAGCTGATCAAGCCTGAGCAGGAAACCCCGGCCCAGGCCGCCACGCGCCGGCGTATCAACCGTCAGCGCGAGGCTGAGGATTCGATCCATGGCGATCCGCTCATCCAGCAAATGATGCAACAGTTCGGCGCGGTCGTGCGCCCGGATACAATTGAACCTGTCGAAGCCCCGGTGCCTCAGGCGTCCTGACACCGGGCTACTTACTTGATCCACGTACTTTGAGGTGATTCCCATGATGAAAGGTGGCATGGCCGGCCTGATGAAGCAGGCACAGCAGATGCAGGAAAAGATGGCCAAGATGCAGGAAGAACTGGCCAACGCTGAAGTTACCGGTAAGGCTGGTGGCGATATGGTCAGCGTGGTGATGACCGGTCGTCACGACATCAAGCGCGTGAGCATCGACCCAAGCGTGCTGCCAGGCGTGGGTGAAGATGACCTGGAAATGCTCGAGGCGCTGTTCGCCGCGGCCGTCAACGACGCCGTGCGCAAGATCGAAGCCAACAGCCAGGAAAAAATGGGCGGCGTGACCGCCGGCATGCAACTGCCGCCGGGGATGAAGCTGCCGTTCTGATCGAGCAGCGTCAGCTAGACTCCAATGCCAGGCCCAGCGCCTGGCATTTTTTTTATCACCGCTCCCCCCCGTAGCAGCTGCCAAGTCGAACCTGTGCGTCTTTGGCGGTGTCTGCACTTGAGGCTATTGAAATTTCGATCATTGTTAAAGGAGCCCCGTGATGCCTCAAGAATTGACCCTGAACCAACGCATCGTGCTGGTCTCACGCCCCCAGGGCGCACCCACCCCGGAGAACTTCCGCCTGGAGCGCGTCACTCTGCCGGAACTGGCGGACGGCGAGGTGCTGCTCAAGACCCTTTACCTGTCTCTCGACCCCTACATGCGCGGACGCATGAGCGATGCACCGTCCTACGCGGCACCGGTGGAAATCGGCGAGGTGATGACCGGTGGCGCTGTCAGCCGTATCGAACAATCGCGTAATCCGAAATTCGAAGTGGGCGACCTGGTGGTCGCGGCCACCGGCTGGCAGAGCCACAGCATTTCCGATGGCCGCAACCTGATGCCGGTGCCCCAGGGCCTGGCCAGTCCTTCCATGGCCCTGGGGGTGCTGGGCATGCCGGGCATGACCGCCTACATGGGCCTGACGGACATCGGACAACCCAAGGCCGGCGAAACCCTGGTGGTCGCGGCGGCATCCGGCGCGGTGGGCTCGGTGGTAGGCCAGGTGGCCAAGCTCAAGGGCTTGCGTGTAGTCGGGATCGCTGGCGGCGCCGAGAAGTGCCGCTATGTGGTGGAGGAGCTGGGCTTCGATGCCTGTATCGACCACAAGAGCGCCGAATTTGCCCATGAGCTGGCGCAGGCCTGCTTCAAGGGTGTGGACATCTACTTCGAGAACGTCGGTGGCAAGGTGTTCGACGCCGTCGTGCCATTGCTCAACCCCAAGGCGCGCGTCCCCCTGTGCGGGCTGATTGCCGGCTACAACGCCCATGAGGCGCCCAGCGGCCCTGATCGCTTGCCGGCGTTGCAACGCACCTTGCTGACCAAGCGTGTGCGCATCCAGGGCTTTATCGTGTTCGACGACTACGGTGATCGCCAACCCGAGTTTCTCAGCGCCATGGCGCCCTGGGTGCGCGAAGGCAAGATCAAGTTCCGCGAAGACGTGGTCGATGGCCTGGAGCAGGCCCCCGAAGCCTTTATCGGTTTGCTCGAAGGGCGCAACTTCGGCAAGTTGGTGGTACGGGTCGCGCAGGATTGAGCATTTGACGCTAATCCGAGGCGCGGGTATAAACCGCGTCTCGTTGTTTTGTCGGACCTTTCGCCCATGAGCTTCAGCCCCCTGATTCGTCAACTGATCGACGCCCTGCGCACGTTGCCGGGCGTCGGCCAGAAAACCGCCCAGCGCATGGCGCTGCAACTGCTGGAGCGTGATCGCAGCGGCGGCACCCGGTTGGCCCAGGCCCTGAGCCAGGCCATGGAAGGTGTCGGCCACTGCCGCCAGTGCCGCACCCTCACCGAAGAAGAACTCTGCCCGCAATGCGCCGACCCGCGCCGCGACGACACGCTGCTGTGCGTGGTCGAAGGACCGATGGACGTGTACGCGGTGGAGCAGACCGGTTATCGCGGGCGCTACTTCGTGCTCAAGGGCCACCTGTCGCCACTGGACGGCCTGGGCCCCGAAGCCATCGGCATACCGCAACTGGTGGCGCGGATTGAAGAGCAGGGCACCTTTAGCGAAGTGATCCTGGCCACCAACCCGACGGTGGAAGGTGAAGCCACTGCCCACTACATCGCCCAATTGCTGAGCAACAAGGGCTTGATCACCTCGCGTATCGCCCATGGCGTGCCGTTGGGGGGCGAGCTGGAGCTGGTGGACGGCGGCACCCTGGCGCACTCGTTCGCCGGTCGCAAGCCGATCGCACTCTAAAGAACACCGCAGTACCCAATGTGGGAGGGGCGGTGCGACGATTCGACTTGCCCTACTGCCAGTCAGTTAAGGGACAACACTGTATCTGTGGCGAGGGAGCAAGCTCCTCGCCACAGGTCACTTTTTACCCCTTCAAAGCCTTGACTGACTGGCATTGGGGCTTGCCCGCGATGGCGTCAGTCAGGCCAAGCGTTAACGTTCAGTCAGCGCAAACTGTGTCAGGCAAAAAGTCGGAATACCCATATCTTCCAAGCGCTGCGAGCCGCCCAGTTCCGGCAGGTCGATAATCGCCGCCGCTTCAAAGACCTTGGCGCCCATGCGCCGCACCAGGTTCGCCGCCGCGATCAAGGTGCCGCCGGTGGCGATCAGGTCATCGAATATCAGCACCGAATCACCTTCACACAGGCTGTCGGCGTGCACTTCCAGGAAGGCTTCGCCGTATTCGGTCTGGTAACCCTCGGCCAGCACGTCGGCCGGCAGCTTGCCCTGCTTGCGGAACAGAATCAGCGGCTTGTTCAGTTGGTAGGCGATGATCGAGCCGATCAGGAAACCACGCGCATCCATGGCGCCGATATGGCTGAAATCGGCTTCGACGTAGCGCTGGGCAAAGCTGTCGGCCACCAGGCGCAGGGCCTTGGGGGATTGGAACAGCGGCGTGATGTCACGGAAGATCACCCCAGGCTTGGGGAAATCGATGACGGGGCGGATCAGGGATTTGATGTCGAACGAATCGAAGGTCATCGTCGAAGAGTCCTGGGAGGAAAACGGACCCGGAGTATACCTGCGGCCTCGCCGGTTGGCGCGGCCGCGGGCGTCTGCTTCAGCCTTCCAGAGAACCGCCGGCCAGCGCGCACAACTGGATCGGATCGAGGATATGCACTTCCTTGCCTTCGGCGGCCAGCAGTTCGTTCTGCTGGAAGCGCGTGAATACGCGGGAAACGGTTTCCACCGCCAGGCCCAGGTAGTTGCCGATTTCGTTGCGCGACATGCTCAGGCGGAACTGGTTGGCCGAGAAACCACGGGCACGGAAGCGCGCCGACAGGTTGACCAGGAAGGTGGCGATGCGCTCATCGGCGGTTTTCTTCGACAGCAGCAACATCATTTGCTGGTCGTCACGAATTTCGCGACTCATCACGCGCATCAACTGGCGACGCAGTTGCGGCAATTGCAGGGCCAGTTCATCCAGGCGTTCGAAGGGGATTTCGCACACCGACGTGGTCTCCAGCGCCTGGGCCGACACCGGGTGAATCTCGGTGTCCATGCCCGACAACCCGACCAGCTCGCTGGGCAGGTGGAAGCCGGTGATCTGTTCTTCGCCGCCGTCGCTCAGGCTGAAGGTCTTCAAGGCGCCTGAACGTACTGCATAGACGGAATCGAACGTGTCGCCCTGGCGAAACAGAAACTCGCCTTTCTTGAGCGGGCGACCGCGTTTAACGATGTCGTCCAGCGCATCCATGTCTTCCAGATTCAACGAAAGTGGCAAGCAGAGGGGAGCCAGGCTGCAATCCTTGCAGTGGGCCTGGCCGTGAGCGCGCAGTTTGGCTGGCTCGGACATTTCTTAAATCCTTGTGGGAAAACACACATAAGACGTAAGGGTACAGCACTCGGGGGCGGTGAGGCCAGCCTGTACAAAAAAGCCGACGCGGTATAAAGAAACTGATAAAAGCGCCGATAGTCTGCTATCGACTCTCTATCATCAGGCATCGCTCATGCTCTCGTTAACCAGCAATCTGACGGCCAGTGTCAACATACCCGCGGCGCAGGCGACCCAAGACAAGGCGGTGACGCCGAACGATGATGGCAGCGGTGTTGACGAAAAGGCCAAACCTGGCGTTTCGGTCACGATCTCCGGTGCGGCGATGCAAGCGCAGACGGCGCAAAAAACCTCCAACAGCGACATCGACGACAGTGGCCTCTCGGATAACGTCAAGCAACTGCTGAAGATGATTCGTGAGATTAAAAAACAGATCGCCGAGAAACAGGCTGAAATGGCTGCCGTGATGGCGGACCAGAGCCTCAGCCCTGAGCAGGCCAGGGCCAAGCTGTCCGGCCTGCAAGCGGCCTTGGGCGGGCTGCAGGCCGGCTTGATCACGGCTCAAACCTCCCTGGCCAAAGCCATGAAAGGCATGAGTGCCGGTGATGCGATCAAGGCGGCCGGCCTGGCAATGAAGTAACGCCTAGATCACCCGCGAGAACCGCTGCCGGTTCTGGTGCTCAAGGTAGGCGTCGAACACCATGCACACCGATCGCACCAGCAACCGCCCGGCAGGCAATACACGAATGCCCTTGGCGTCGAGCTCGATCAGGCCGTCGGTGGCCATCGCCTCCAGTTGCGGCCAGATGTCGTCGAAATACCCGCGAAAATCAATGTTGAAGGTCTGTTCGATCGGTTCGAAAGCCAGGTTGAAATTGCAGATCAACTGTTGAATCACTTCCCGCCGCAACCGATCGTCCGTGGTGCAGACCAGGCCACGGCTGGTGGCCAGTTGCGCGCCGGCCAGGGTGTTCTGGTAGCCATTGAGATCGCTGCTGTTCTGGCAGTAGAGGTCGCCGATCTGGCTGATCGCCGACACACCGAGCCCGATCAGGTCGCAGTGACCGTGCGTGGTGTAGCCCTGGAAATTGCGTTGCAGGGTGCCTTCTTCCTGGGCGATGGCCAGCTCGTCATCCGGCAGGGCGAAATGGTCCATGCCGATGTAGCGATAGCCGGCCTGGGTCAACTGCTCGATGGTGGTTTGCAGCATCAGCAGTTTTTCGGCCGGTGACGGCAGGTCGTCGGTGTTGATCCGCCGCTGGGGCATGAAGCGCTCCGGCAGGTGCGCGTAGTTGAACACCGACAGGCGGTCCGGTTGCAGCTTGATCACTTCTTCCACGGTGCGCGCGAAGTTGATCGGCGTTTGCTTGGGCAGGCCGTAGATCAGGTCGATGTTGATCGAGCGAAATTGCAGGGTCCGCGCGGCGTCGATGACCGCGCGGGTTTCTTCCAGGCTCTGCAGGCGATTGACCGCCCGTTGCACCTCGGGGTCGAGGTCTTGCAGGCCCACGCTGACACGATTGAAACCCAGCTCGCGGAGCAGGCCCATGGTGGCCCAGTCGGCTTCGCGCGGGTCGATCTCGATGCCGTAGTCACCGGAGTCATCGTCGAGCAAATTGAAGTGCTGGCGCAGGCAGGTCATGACCTGGCGCAGTTCGTCGTGGCTGAGAAACGTGGGCGTTCCGCCGCCGAAATGCAGTTGCTCCACCGGCTGTTTCGGGTCCAGGTGGCAGGCCACCAACTGGATCTCCTGCTCCAGGCGTTGCAGGTAGGCGTGGGCGCGGCCACGGTCCTTGGTGATCACCTTGTTGCAGGCGCAGTAGTAGCAAATGTTCGCGCAGAACGGCACATGCACATACAGCGACAACGGTCGCGCGGCCTTGCGGCTGTCGCGCAGGGCGTGAAGCAGGTCGAACGTGCCGACCTGGCTGTCGAATTGTACGGCGGTGGGGTAGGACGTGTAGCGCGGTCCCGCCAGGTCGTAGCGATGAATCAGATCAGTGTCCCAACGAATGGCGTCGAGCATGCGGGCGTCCCCCGGATAGGCTAGTGGGCCGAGTCTAGGGGCTGGCCGGGGTGGGCACCTTGATTTGCATCAACAGGCAGCGGCGCTATGCCACATGGCCCTTTAATGGCCCATCAGCCAGTGCTGATGCGGCCCCGGCAAGGTCCATAGGCCAAACACCATCACCAGCAACCCACCGGCCATGCGCACGCTGCGTTTGCGCAATAGCGTGGTCACGCGTTCGGCCGCCAGCCCGGTGGCCAGCAGTACCGGCCAGGTGCCCAGGCCGAAGGCCAGCATCAGCAGCGCACTGTCCAGCGCATTGCCTTGGCTCGCGGCCCAGAGCAGGGTGCTGTAGACCAACCCGCACGGCAACCAGCCCCACAGCGCGCCCAGCAGCAGGGCGCGCGGCAGGCTGGACACCGGCAGCAAACGGCTGGCGACGGGCTGGATATGCCGCCACAGGCCGCGCCCGAGGCGTTCGATGCGCGTCAGGCCGCTCCACCAGCCGGCCAGGTACAGGCCCATGCAAATCAACAGCACACCGGCCAACACACGCATGAACAGGGCCGCCGGGCTATTGGCCACCGCCCAGCCGGCCAGGCCGATCAACAGCCCTGCCGTGGCGTAACTGAGGATGCGCCCCAGGTTGTACGCCAGCAGCAGGCGAAACCGGCGACTGCGTTGCTCCCTGGGAATTGCCAGGGTCAGCGCGCCCATCAGCCCGCCGCACATGCCCAGGCAATGGCCACCGCCCAGCAGGCCCAGGATCAGCGCGGAGGCCAGCAACGGCGCCAGTTCAAGCATGGGGCGGGTCTTTGGGCGTGGGCGGTTGCGCCGGGCCGTTGGCTTCGTCGACGGCGGCCAGGTGGTTGGGGTCCTGGTCGTCGAACAGCACGCTGTGGGCCGGGCCGTCGAGGTCGTCGTACTGGCCGCTGTCCACGGCCCAGAAGAAGATGTAAATGGCGATGGCCACTATCAGCAGCGCCGCCGGAATCATCACGTATAAAGCTGGCATCTGCACTCCATGCCCGTGCGGCTCACGCCGGCGGCGGGCGGGTGATTGAGGGGGTACCGGTGGCCGGCGCGCTCGGCAGGCGAGTCAGGCGCAGGGCGTTGAGCACCACGGTCAACGAACTGATGGACATGCCGACCGCCGCCCAGATGGGGGTGATCCAGCCGAGGGCGGCAAACGGCAGCATCAGGCCATTGTATAGGCCTGCCCACAGCAGGTTTTCAATAATCACCCGTCGGGTGCGTCGCGCCAGGCTGAAGGCCTGCACCAACGCGTCGAGGCGGTTGGACAACAGCACCGCATCGGCGCTGGTCTTGGCCAGGTCGGTGGCCGAGCCCATGGCCACGCTGATGTCGGCGGCGGCGAGCACGGGCACGTCGTTGACGCCATCGCCGAGCATCAACACCTTGCGGCCTTCCTTGTGCAGTTGTTGCAGCACGTGCAGCTTGTCGTCGGGGCGCAGGCCGCCGTGGGCCTCGTCGATACCCAACTCGGCGGCGACGCTGGCGACCATCGGCGAGCTGTCCCCCGACAGCAGCAACGTACGCCAACCGCGCGCCTTGCAGGCCGCGAGCAGCGCGGGGGCGTCGCTGCGCAGGCGGTCGTCGAGCACGAACCAGGCGAGGGCGCCGTCGCGGTCGCCCAGCAGCAGCCATTGCCCGGCGTCGTCCGGTGCAGCGGGGATCGGGCAACCACTGAGTTCACAGACAAAACCCGGCTGGCCGATGCGTAGCAAACGCTCGCCCACACGCCCTTCCAGGCCAAGACCAGGGGTACTGAGTACTTCATCGGCGGCCAACGGCGCGCGGCCGAAGGCGCGAGCAATCGGGTGTTCGGAACGGTTTTCCAGGGCGGCCGCAAGGCTCAGGCAGCGGTCGCTGTTCAGCTCGCCCAATGGCCGGATCGCCCGCAGTGCCAGGCGGCCCTCGGTGAGGGTGCCGGTCTTGTCGAAAATCACCGTGTCGATTTGGTTCAGGCCTTCCAGCACATGCCCGCGGGTCAGCAACAGCCCGAGTTTGTGCAGGGTGCCGGTGGCGGCGGTGAGGGCGGTCGGCGTGGCCAGGGACAGGGCGCACGGGCAGGTCGCCACCAGCATCGCCAGTACAATCCAGAATGCTCGCGATGCATCCAGCTGCCACCACAGCAGGCCGATCAGCGCCGCGGCGATCAGCGAACACAACAGGAACCACTGTGCGGCGCGGTCGGCGATTTGCGCCAGGCGCGGCTTCTCGGCCTGGGCCCGTTCCAGCAGGCGCACGATGGCGGACAACCGCGTCTCCTGACCCAGGGCGCGCACTTCGACGCTCAGTGCGCCCTCGACATTCAGGGTGCCGGCAGTCACCGCATCACCGACCTGGCGCGGCTGCGGCAGGTATTCGCCGGTGAGCAGCGACTCATCGATGCTGGACTGGCCGTCGAGGATCACGCCATCGGCCGGCAGCACCGCGCCCGGATGCACCAGCACGCGGTCGCCCAGCGCCAGTTCGCTCAACAGGATGCGCTCGCTCTGGCCGTCGGCTTGCAAGCGCAGGCACGAAGCGGGCAGCAGGTTGACCAGTTGCGCCGTGGCGGCCGCCGTGCGCTCGCGGGCACGCCGCTCCAGGTAGCGTCCGGCCAGCAGGAACAGCGCAAACATGCCCACTGCATCGAAATACAGTTCGCCCACGCCGGTGATCGCGGTCCAGATCCCGGCCAGGTAGGCCCCGCCAATGGCCAGGGACACCGACACGTCCATGGTCAGGTGGCGCGTGCGCAGGTCACGCATGGCACCCTTGAAGAACGGCGCGCAGCTGTAGAACACAATCGGCGTTGTCAGAAACATAGCAACCCAGCGCAGGATCACGTGCAGTTCCGGGCTCAGGTCGATATTGAATTCTGGCCAGGTGGCCATGGTCGCCATCATCGCCTGGAACCACAGCAGCCCGGCCACGCCGAGCTGGCGCAAGGCCAGGCGGTTTTCGCCGGCCAGTTGCTCGGCGGCGCGATCGGCTTGATACGGGTGGGCGGCGTAGCCGATATGGCGCAGTTCGCTGAGCAGTTGGCTCAGGGGCAGTTGCCCGTCGGCCCAGCGCACTTGCAAGCGATGGTTGGACAAGTTCAACCGCGCCTCGGCGACGGCGGGCAGGTTGCGCAGGTGTTTTTCGATCAGCCAGCCGCAGGCGGCGCAGCTGATGCCCTCCATCAGCAGGGTGGTTTCAGCCAGTTCGCCCTGGTGGCGCACGAAGGGTTTTTGCACGTCGGCGCGGTCGTACAGCGCCAGTTCGTCCACCAACTGCACGGGCAGCGTTTCGGGGTTGGCCGACGCTTCGCTGCGGTGTTGGTAGTAGCTTTCCAGGCCGCCGGCGACAATCGCTTCGGCCACTGCCTGGCACCCCGGGCAGCAGAACTCGCGGCGTGCGCCGAGGATGTCGGCGGTGAACCGGCTGCCGGATGGGACGGGCAGGGCGCAGTGGTAGCAGGGGGTTGGGGTGGTCATGGTTAGGGGTCTTGGCTGGCTGGGAGGGCCTCATCGGGGCGGTGCGACGATTCGACTTGCCCCGATGCGCAAAGCGCGGCTTTTACTTCTTAAGGTCTTCGGCCCCCTGCAACGGTTCATCCCCCAGCAGCAAGTCTTTGTCGTGGGTGACCTCTTCTTCCTCGAACAGGCGCCAGGTCTTGTCGCCTTCCACCCCCAGCAGTTCCACAAAACGACGCCCCTCGACCTTGTCGGTGACCTGGCCGATGTAGCGACCGGGTTCGCTGTCGCTGCGGGTCAGGTTGACCTTGCGATCTTTCTGCGGCTGGGTCGGAGAAATCAGGTTGAGTTCCAGGGTATTCGGGTTGCTGTAGCCGGTCAGGTTCAGCTCGACTTCACCGGTCAGCTCATCCAAATGCAGCTTGGCGCGCAACTGCAGGGTCTGGGCCAGGCGTTCGCGGTCCAGGGAACGATTGATGCCTTTGCCGGCCTCGTAGTAATTGTCGTTGACCAGGTTGTCCGGGTTATTCACCGCGATGGTCACCATGGACAAGGTCAGGGTCACCGAGCAGGCGAGGATCCCGATGATGATCCAGGGCCAGAGGTGCTTGTACCAAGGGCTTGCGGCAGTGGTTGCGGGCATTCTCGTGTTCCCTGTTTAACGAACTTGTGGGCCGATGAATCGGCTCTTGGCTTCAATTTGGATGCTGGTGTCGTCGGCATCCTTGAGGATGAAGGTCACTTCGTTGGTGCTCGACGGCAGTTGTTCCGGTGCACTCGACAGCTCCACCGGCATGCTTACGATGTCGCCGGCGGCCACTTTGATTTCGCGTCGGCCTTGCAGCTTGAGGTCCGGCAGGCCGGCGGCGTCGAGCACGTAGGTGTGGTCGCGCTGGTCCTTGTTCATGATCTTCAGGCTGTAGACGTTTTCGACACGGCCTTCGGCGTTTTCGCGGAACAGCACGCGGTCTTTGCTCACGTCGAAACCCACCAGCGGACGCATGAAGAATGCGCTGGCCAACAGGCTCATCATCGCCAGCAACACCAGGGCATAACCGATCAGGCGTGGGCGCAATTTGTGGGTCTTTTGCCCGGACAGGTTGTGTTCGGTGGTGTAGCTGATCAGGCCGCGCGGGTATTCCATCTTGTCCATGATGTTGTCGCAGGCGTCGATGCAGGCGGCACAGCCGATGCACTCGATCTGCAGGCCGTCGCGGATGTCGATCCCGGTGGGGCACACCTGCACGCACATCGTGCAGTCGATGCAATCGCCCAGGCCCTGGGCCTGGTAGTCGGCGCCTTTTTTGCGCGGGCCCCGCAGTTCGCCACGGCGTGGGTCGTACGAGACGATCAGGGTGTCCTTGTCGAACATCACGCTCTGGAAACGTGCGTACGGGCACATGTAGATGCACACCTGTTCGCGCAGCCAGCCGGCGTTGCCGTAGGTGGCGAGGGTGAAGAAGCCCACCCAGAAATACGACCAGCCATCGGCCTGGCCGGTGAAGAAGTCGAACACCAGTTCGCGGATCGGCGAGAAGTAGCCGACAAAGGTCATGCCGGTGACAAAACCGATCAACAGCCACAGGCTGTGCTTGCTGAATTTGCGCAGGAACTTGTTGGCGCCCATCGGCGCCTTGTCCAGCTTGATGCGCTGGTTGCGGTCGCCTTCGGTGACTTTTTCGCACCACATGAAGATCCACGTCCACACGCTTTGCGGGCAGGTATAGCCGCACCACACGCGGCCGGCATACACGGTGATAAAGAACAGGCCAAACGCCGCGACGATCAGGATGCCCGACAGCAGGATGAAGTCTTGGGGCCAGAAGGTCGCGCCAAAAATAAAGAACTTACGCTCCGGCAGGTTCCACCACACCGCCTGGTGACCGCCCCAGTTCAGCCACACCGTGCCGAAGTAGAGCAGGAACAGACCGGCGCCGCCGAGCATGCGCAGATTGCGGAACAGGCCGGTGAAGGCACGGGTGTAGATCTTCTCGCGCGCAGCGTACAGATCGACAGTTTTACTCTCGGTTTTGGCAGGCGGGGTAACGTCATGTACCGGTATCTGGTTGCTCATCATTGCATCCCACGGCGGTGGAGATTTGCCTCGGCCAGTACGTGCCAACCGCGGTCAAATTAAGGGTCTTGCAGTGGCTTAATGATACGCCCCCGAGGATACGCCAAGGGTGCGACCTTTGGTCGCGTTGGGGGAAATCAATTGATGGTGTACGTGATCTGGATCAATTGACTTGGGAAGTATGGACGGTTTTTGCCGGTAAGCCGGTCATTCGTCCCAGGGATTTATCAGTGGAACGCCACTGGATTTGAAATCGCTGACGTTGCGAGTAACAACGGTCAGTCCATGAACCAGAGCAGTCGCAGCAATCAACGCATCGCTTTCATTGGCCTGATCCGGCACATGCAGGTGTGCGCAGCGCAACGCGACTGCTGCATCCACCGGTAGAATTCTGGCATCGAAAGCGGGCATCACATGACGCTTCAGCCAGGTACGTAATACCTTCCCCTGCGCAGGGTCTCGACGCTCCATGCGCAACACCCCGGTCTCCAGCTCTTTCAACGTAATTGCTGAGATGAACATGCGGGGGGCAATGACGCTTTTGGCCCAGGCGACGACCTTTGCATCAGCCTGGGGTTTACGAAGTTCGGAGATAACATTGGTGTCGAGTAGATACATCAAGAGAGGTCCACGGGTCGATGAGTGATCACGGCGCGTTCGGTTTCGAAGTCGATTTCGGCCGCTTCCGGCATCACCAGCAGGTCAACGATGTCAGCGTTGAGACCTGTCAATTTGTGATAGTCCTCAATGCTTAGCAGTACATGGGCAGGCTTGCCGCGATCAGTGATGAAAACCGGTCCTTGCCGGGCGGCTTTTTTGGCACCGCTTGTGTCTTGATTGAATTCGCGGCTGGAAATGGTCGTGATGGTCATGGGGGCCTCCCGCTTATCGGCGTGAATGTAGCTACGTTACTACGGCCCAGTTGCAAGCTTCAAGCGGCAAGCCACAAGTGGTAGAGCGTCGTTTCAATTATCGCTGCATCCTTAACGAAAAAAGCCCCGCCGGCGTTCGCTGTACGGGGCTTTTTTCTTGCAGCTTGCAGCTTATTCTTGCTTCTGCGACAAGCTGTACACATACGCCGCCAGCAAGTGCACCTTGTCGTTGCCCTGCAGTTGTTCCTGCGCCGGCATCTGGCCCTGGCGGCCGTAACGGATGGTCTGCTGCAGTTGCGCGAAGCTGGAGCCGTAGATGAACGCGCCGGGGTGGGTCAGGTCGGGCGCGCCCATGGCGGGTGTGCCTTTGCCGGCGGGGCCGTGGCAGGCCACGCAGTTGGCGGCAAAGAGTTTTTCGCCGTTGGCCACATCGGCCTTGGCGCCTTCCGGCAGTTTGCGGCCGTCGAGCTTGGTCACCACAAAGCCCGCTACGTCAGCCACGCCTTGCTCGCCGATCACTTCGGCCCAGCCTGGCATCACCGCGTGGCGGCCCTTCATGATGGTTTCCTTGATGGTGTTCGCCTCGCCCCCCCAGCGCCAGTCGGCGTCGGTCAGGTTGGGGAAACCATAGGCGCCCTTGGCGTCGGAACCGTGGCACACCGAGCAGTTGGAGGCGAACAGGCGCCCACCCATCTTCAAGGCTTGCGGGTCCTTGGCCACTTCCTCAATCGGCATCGACGCGAATTTGGCGAAGATCGGCCCGAACTTGGCGTCCGACCTGGCCATTTCCTTTTCCCATTCGTGCACGCCGGTCCAGCCGGTCTGGCCGTTGGCGAAGGGGGTTTGCTTGTCGTTGTCGAGGTAGTTGTAGCCCGGCAGCAGGCCTTTCCAGTTGCCCAGGCCGGGGTACAGCACCAGGTAACCGAGGGCGAAGACGATGGTGCCGACGAACAGCATGAACCACCACTTGGGCAGCGGGTTGTCGTACTCCTCGATGCCGTCGAACGAGTGGCCGACGGTCTCGTCGGTTTGCTCGGCGCGCTGGCCCTTGCGGGTCGACAGCAGCAGCCAGGTCAGGGCGAAGATGGTACCCAGGCTGAGGACTGTGACGTACAGACTCCAGAACGTAGTCATTCTTTGTTACTCCTAGAAGCTTGCTCGACGTGCTTGATGGCTTCGGGGTCATCCGCAAAGGGCAGCAAGGTCGCGTCTTCAAACTCCGACTTGCGCTTGGGGCTGAACACCCACAACGCCAGGCCGATAAAGGCCACCATCACGACAACGGTGCCCAGGCCACGAATCATCCCGATATCCATGAAGAATCACCGTTTGCTTTTGATGATGGTGCCAAGGCCCTGCAGGTAGGCCACCAATGCGTCCATTTCGGTCTTGCCCTTGACGGCGGCGGCTGCACCGGCGATGTCTTCGTCGGTGTAGGGCACGCCCAGGGTACGCAGGACTTCCATCTTCTTCGCGGTGTCCTTGCCGTCGAGCTTGTGTTCCACGAGGAACGGATACGCCGGCATTTTCGACTCGGGCACCACGTTGCGCGGGTTGTACAAGTGCGCGCGTTGCCAGTCATCGGAGTAACGCCCGCCCACACGCGCCAGGTCCGGGCCGGTGCGTTTGGAACCCCACAGGAACGGGTGGTCCCACACGCTTTCACCGGCGACCGAGTAGTGGCCGTAGCGTTCGGTTTCGGCGCGGAACGGGCGGATCATCTGCGAGTGGCAGCCGACACAACCGTTGGCGATGTAGACGTCGCGGCCTTCCAGTTCAAGGGCGGTGCGCGGCTTCATGCCTTCGACCGGCTTGTTGGTCACATCCTGGAAGAACAGCGGAACGATCTGGGTCAGGCCGCCGATACTCACGGCGATGACCATGAAGAAGGCCAGCAGGCCGATATTCTTTTCGACTACTTCATGCTTCATCAGTGAGCTCCCACGACGGCGATCTGGGCGGCGGCTTCGGCTTGTGCAGGGTCCGAGGCACGCACGGTGCGCCAGACGTTGTAGGCCATGAACAGCATGCCGGCGGCAAAGAACGCACCGCCCAGGGCGCGGACGATGTAGCCCGGGTGGCTGGCTTGCAGCGCTTCGACGAAGGAGTAGGTGAGGGTGCCGTCATCGTTGATCGCACGCCACATCAGGCCCTGGGTGATGCCGTTGACCCACATCGAGGCGATGTAGAGCACGGTGCCGATAGTGGCCAGCCAGAAGTGCGTGTTGATCAGCCCGACGCTGTGCATCTGCGCACGGCCGAACAGTTTGGGGATCATGTGGTACAGCGCGCCGATGGAGATCATCGCCACCCAGCCCAGCGCCCCGGCGTGTACGTGGCCGATGGTCCAGTCGGTGTAGTGGGACAGCGAGTTGACGGTCTTGATCGCCATCATCGGCCCTTCGAAGGTCGACATGCCGTAGAACGCCAGCGAAACCACCAAAAAGCGCAGGATCGGGTCGGTGCGCAATTTATGCCAGGCGCCCGAGAGCGTCATCATGCCGTTGATCATGCCGCCCCAGCTGGGCGCCAGCAGGATGATCGACATCGCCATGCCCAGGGACTGCGCCCAATCCGGCAGGGCGGTGTAGTGCAAATGGTGCGGACCGGCCCAGATATACAGGGTGATCAGCGCCCAGAAGTGCACGATGGACAGGCGATAGGAGTAAATGGGACGTTCGGCCTGTTTGGGCACGAAGTAGTACATCATCCCCAGGAAACCGGTGGTGAGGAAGAACCCCACGGCGTTGTGGCCGTACCACCACTGGATCATCGCGTCCGTCGCGCCGGCGTAGGCCGAGTAGGACTTGAACAGGCTGACCGGCAACGACGCGTGGTTGACGATGTGCAGCATCGCCGTGACCACGATGAAGGCACCGTAGAACCAGTTGCCCACATAGATGTGCTTGGTCTTGCGCTTGACGATGGTGCCGAAGAACACCGCGCCGTAGGTCACCCAGACAATCGCCAGCAAAATGGCGATCGGCCATTCCAGCTCAGCGTATTCCTTGGTGGTGGTGTAGCCCAGCGGCAGGCTGACGATGGCGCCGACGATGACCGCCTGCCAACCCCAGAAGGTAAAGGCGGCGAGGCCGTCGGAGATCAGTCGCGTCTGGCAGGTGCGCTGCACGACATAGTAGGAAGTGGCAAACAGTGCGCATCCGCCGAAGGCGAAAATCACCAGGTTGGTGTGCAGTGGGCGCAGACGGCCGAAGGTCGTCCAGGGCAAGTCGAAATTCAATTCCGGCCAGACCAGTTGCGAGGCGATGAACACCCCGAGCCCCATGCCAAGGATCCCCCAGACCACCGTCATGATGGCGAACTGGCGGACTACCTTATAGTTATAAGCAGTCGGACTGATTGCTGTGCTCATTCTAAGGTTCCACGGTTTAGGTTTTTTTATAGGTAAAATCGGCCGCAAGTATGTAGAAAGCGAGGGGTCATTGCAACGCAATGGCTGACCTGGATCAATGCGTTCCACGCCAGATTCTGCGCCCTTTCCATGTTTGGCGTAAGGACAAATCCGAAATGGAAAGCTGATCGATTGGACAGGAAAATTGCAGGGGCACAACGGGTGTCGTTGGGTACGCCGCAATCGCTCCGCTTGAAAGCAAGCGTAGACCCGAATGGCAGGAGGGGAAAGGTGTGCTTTGGAGGGGTGTGACACTTGGTCACACGGCTCGGTCACTGTGGCGAGGGAGCTTGCTCCCGCTGGAGTGCGAAGCGCTCCCACGATTCTGGGGCCGCTTCGCAGCCCAGCGGGAGCAAGCTCCCTCGCCACAAGTAACAGTTATTGAGGTTGGCTTTCTGGCGTTGCGCCATTGGCGTTATGGGACAGGCTATACACGTAAGCCGCCAGCAGGTGCACCTTGTCATTGCCTTGCAGCACTTCCTGCGCCGGCATCTGGCCTTGACGGCCGTGGCGGATAGTCTGCTGCAACTGCGCCAGGCTGGTGCCGTAGATGAAACCGGCGGGCTCGGTCAGGTTCGGCGCGCCCATGGCTTCGGTACCGTGGCCTTGCGCGCCGTGGCAGGCTACGCAGGTGGTGTTGAACGCCGCTTGACCGGCGGCCAGGTCGGCGGTGCTGTCGGCCGGCAACGGCAACTTGGCCAGGTCGTGGCGTACATAGGCGGCGACGTTCTTCACACCGTCTTCGCCCAGGATTTCACCCCAGGCCGGCATCGCCGCGTGGCGACCGTTGAGGATGGTGGTCTTGATCGCTTCGGCCGAACCGCCCCAGCGCCAGAGGTTATCCGCAAGGTTAGGGAAACCGTACGCGCCCTTGGCGTCCGAGCCGTGGCACACCGCGCAGTTGGAGGCGAACAGGCGACCGCCCATTTTCAGCGCTTGCGGGTCCTTGGCCACTTCTTCCACCGGCATGGCCGAGAATTTGGCGAAGATCGGTCCGAACTTGGTGTCGGCCTTGGCCATTTCCTTTTCCCATTCCTTGGCCGACGTCCAACCGTCCTCGTAGCCCGGCAACACCCCTTTCCAGTTGCCCAGGCCCGGGTAGAGGATCAGGTAGCCGACCGCGAACACCAGGGTGCCGGCGAACAGCATGAACCACCACTGGGGCAGCGGGTTGTCGTATTCCTCGATACCGTCGAACGCGTGGCCCATGGTCTGGTCGACGCTGCCCTTGGTTTCGCCCTTGCGGGTGCCGATCAACAGCCAGGTCAGGCCGATCAGGCTGCCGAGGGTCAGTACGCAGATCCATGTACTCCAGAATAGGGTCATGGCCGAGTGCTCCTTATTGCAGGCTCTTCTTGAGCGTCGGATGGGGTTGCGGTGGGTTCATCGGCAAACGGCAGCAGGCGTGCCTGCTCGAATTCCGCATTGCGCCGGTTGTTGAACACCCACAGCGACAGGCCGATAAAGGCGATGGCGACGACCAGCGTGCCAAGGCCGCGGATGGTGCCCGCATCGAATTCAAATCCCATGGCTCACCTCTTGCTCTTGATGGCGGTGCCGAGCACTTGCAGGTACGAAACCAGCGCGTCCATCTCGGTCTTGCCCTTGAGGCTGGCGACAGCGCCACTGATGTCATCGTCGGTGTACGGCACGCCGAGGGTGCGCATCACCTTCAACTTGGTCTCGGTGTGGCTGTTGTCGACCTGAGCCGTGACCAGCCACGGATAGGCCGGCATTTTCGACTCCGGTACCACGTTGCGCGGGTTGTACAAGTGCGCGCGGTGCCAGTCGTCCGAGTAGCGTGCGCCGACGCGGGCCAGGTCCGGCCCGGTACGCTTGGAACCCCACAGGAACGGGTGGTCCCACACGCTTTCGCCGGCGACCGAGTAGTGGCCGTAGCGCTCGGTTTCGGCGCGGAACGGGCGGATCATCTGCGAGTGGCACTGCACGCACCCTTCGCGGATGTAGATGTCGCGGCCTTCCAGTTGCAGCGCGGTGTAGGGCTTCATGCCTTCGACCGGCTTGTTGGTGACGTCCTGGAAGAACAGCGGGACGATCTGGGTCAGGCCGCCGATACTCACGGCGAGCACCATCAGCAGCATCAGCAGGCCGACGTTCTTTTCAATCGTTTCGTGTTTCATCACAGACTCCTCAGGCCAGCTGCGTGGCGGTGGCGGCTTCGACAGGCTGCGCCGAACGCACGGTGCGCCAGGTGTTGTAGGCCATCAGCAGCATGCCGCTGAGGAACACCGCACCGCCCACCAGCCGCACGATGAAGCCTGGGTGGCTGGCCACCAGGGTTTCGACGAAGGAGTAGGTGAGGGTGCCGTCATCGTTGATCGCACGCCACATCAGGCCCTGGGCGATGCCGTTGACCCACATCGAAGCGATGTAGAGCACGGTGCCGATCGTGGCCAGCCAGAAGTGCGCGTTGATCAGGCCGATGCTGTGCATCTGCTCGCGGCCGAAGATTTTCGGAATCATGTGGTACAGCGCACCGATGGAGATCATCGCCACCCAGCCCAACGCCCCGGCGTGTACGTGGCCGATGGTCCAGTCGGTGTAATGGGACAGCGAGTTGACGGTCTTGATCGCCATCATCGGCCCTTCGAAGGTCGACATGCCGTAGAACGCCAGGGACACGACGAGGAAGCGCAGGATCGGGTCGCTGCGCAACTTATGCCAGGCGCCCGAGAGGGTCATCATGCCGTTGATCATGCCGCCCCAGCTCGGTGCCAGCAGGACCAAAGACATCACCATGCCCAGCGACTGTGCCCAGTCCGGCAGCGCGGTGTAGTGCAAGTGGTGAGGGCCGGCCCAGATGTACAGGGTGATCAGTGCCCAGAAGTGCACGATGGACAAGCGATAGGAATACACCGGACGCTCGGCCTGCTTGGGTACGAAGTAGTACATCATCCCCAGGAAGCCGGCGGTGAGGAAAAAGCCTACCGCGTTGTGCCCATACCACCACTGCACCATGGCATCCGTCGCACCGCCGTACAGCGAGTAGGACTTGGTCAGGCTGACCGGGATTTCCAGGTTGTTGACGATATGCAGGATCGCCACGGTGATGATGAACCCACCGAAGAACCAGTTACCGACGTAGATATGCTTGGTGTTGCGCTTCATCACCGTGCCGAAGAACACAATGGCGTAGGCCACCCAGACAATGGTGATCAGGATGTCGATCGGCCATTCCAGCTCGGCGTATTCCTTGGAGCTGGTGTAGCCCAGCGGCAAGGTGATCGCGGCCAGGAGGATGACCAACTGCCAGCCCCAGAAGCAGAACGCGGCGATTTTCGGCGCGAACAGCTGAGTCTGGCAGGTGCGTTGCACCGAGTAGAACGAGCTGGCGAACAGCGCGCAGCCACCGAAGGCGAAGATCACCGCGTTGGTGTGCAGCGGGCGCAAGCGGCCGAAACTGGTCCAGGGCAAATCGAAGTTGAGCGCAGGCCAGACCAATTGGGCGGCGAGAAAAACCCCGAGCCCCATGCCGACGATGCCCCACACCACCGTCATAATGGCGAATTGGCGGACCACCTTGTAGTTATAGGCGGTACTTAAAGTAGTGTTCATGGTTCCCCATCCACGGTTCAACCCAAGCAAAGCGGCACTTGGGCTGGAGTTATAGGCAGACTGAATAGCGAGGCAAGCATGGGCAAAGAGCACAAGGCCAGTATTGACGGGGATCAATGGGCGCGGTGTGCGCGCGAACACGGCTGGTTGTGGGACGCCGCCTCGGACGCGGCTGCGGGTGCGCCACCGACGCTGATCCTGGCCCACGGCGCCGGTGCGCCGATGGACTCGGCGTTCATGAACGACATGGCCGCACGCCTTGCCGCACACGGCGTGAACGTATTGCGCTTCGAGTTTCCCTACATGGCCCAGCGCCGGCTGGACGGCGGCAAACGCCCGCCGAACCCGGCGCCGAAACTGCTGGAGGCCTGGCGTGAGGTGTACGCCGAGGTGCGGCGCCATGTCGCTGGGAAACTGGCCATTGGCGGCAAGTCCATGGGCGGGCGCATGGCCAGTTTATTGGCTGATGAAGTGGGGGCTGATGGGCTGGTGTGCCTGGGGTACCCATTTTATGCGGTGGGCAAGCCCGAGAAACCAAGGGTCGAGCATTTGGCCCGGTTGAAAACGCCGACGCTGATCGTGCAGGGCGAGCGCGATGCCCTGGGGAACCGGGCGGCGGTGGAGGGGTATGACTTATCGCCGAGCATCGAAGTGATGTGGCTGGTGGCGGGGGATCATGATTTGAAGCCGTTGAAGGCTTCCGGGTTTAGCCATGAGCAGCATTTGGAGGCGGCGGCGGTGAAGGTGGTCGGGTTTCTCGGCGGCCTTTAGGGCCCTATCGGGGGCAAGCCCCCTCCCACATTTGACTGTATTCACAAATCAAAATGGGGGAGGTGGCTGGTCCCAATGCCGGTCAGTCAAACGCAGATCCCCTGTGGGAGGGGGCTTGCCCCCGATAGCGGTCTACCGGTTAAAACGCTCCACCAGCGAGTACTGGCTATTGGCCGTATGCGTCAGCTCTTCACTCAACTGCGCCGAGTTCAGCGCCTGCTCCGAGGTCTGATCCGCCAACAGCGCAATGGTGCTGATATTGCGGCTGATCTCCTCGGCCACCGAGCTTTGCTCCTCGGTCGCGGCCGCGATCTGCGTGGTCATGTCGGTGATATGCGCCACCGCTTCGCTGATCCCCACCAGCGCCTGGTCCGCTTCCATCACCCGCGCCACGCCTTCCTCGGCCTGGCGATGCCCGGCGTCCATGGTCTGCACGGCGGCGGCGGCGGTTTGCTGCAGCTTGGCGATCAGGGCATGGATCTGCCCGGTCGATTCGGCCGTGCGCTGCGCCAGTTGGCGAACCTCGTCAGCCACCACCGCAAAGCCACGGCCCATCTCACCGGCACGCGCCGCTTCAATGGCCGCGTTCAACGCCAGCAGGTTGGTCTGGTCGGCAATGCCCTTGATCACATCGACCACGCCGCCGATCTCATCGCTGTCCTTGGCCAACTGAGTCACGGTCACGCCCGTCTCCCCAACCGCCACCGACAAACGCTGAATCGCCTCGCGGGTTTCCCCGGCGATATCACGACCGCGGCCGGTCAGGCGATTGGCCTCCTGGGTCGCATCGGCGGTGCGCTGCACATGGCTGGCCACTTCCTGGGTAGTGGCCGCCATCTGATTGACCGCCGTGGCCACCTGCTCGGTTTCGACGCGCTGGCGTTCCAGGCCGCTGGAACTGTTGTGCGCCAGGGTGTTGGACTGCGCTGCCTGGTCGTTGAGATGCTCGGCCGTGTCCTGCAAGCGCGTAAGGCAAGTCTTCAGACGCGCCTCCTGGCTGAGAATCGACATCTCCAGGCGCGCCTGGGCGCCACGGCTGTCGGTGTACATCTGCGCGATCAACGGGTCGGACGTGGTCTGCTCGGCCAGGCGCAGCAGGCGCTTGAGTCCACGCTGCTGCCAGCTCAGGCCCAGCAGGCCCAACGGCACCGACAACCCCGCCGCCAGGGCAAAACCCCAGTGGGAATTGAACGACGCGCCGATCATGAAACTCACCTGGCTGATCAGGATAAACGGCACCCAGTCCTGCAACACCGGCAGCCACTTGTCCCGCTGGGGAACGGCCGACTTGCCCTGGTTGATGCGTTGATAGAGCGCCTCGGCCCGGCGGATCTGCTCGCTGGTGGGCTTGACGCGCACCGATTCGTAGCCGACCACCTGATTGCCGTCGAAGACCGGCGTCACATAGGCGTTAACCCAGTAGTGATCGCCGGTCTTGCAGCGGTTCTTGACAATGCCCATCCATGGCAAGCCTTGTTTGAGCGTGGACCACATATGCCCGAACACCGCCGCCGGCACATCCGGGTGACGCACCAGGTTGTGCGGCGCGCGCAGCAGTTCTTCGCGGGAAAACCCACTGATCTCGACAAACGCGTCGTTGCAGTAAGTGATCACGCCTTTGGCGTCGGTGGTGGAGATCAACCGTTGCTGAGCGGGGAAGGTACGTTCGCGCTGGGTAACGGGCTGGTTATTACGCATGATTGTTCAATCCGCAAGGCTTTCAGGGGGTATCGGCCGGAGGCGGGGGTTATTTAACTTATTTTTGCAATAATCCGCCGGCCGATATCAGGGGGCGACCTAGCCTTGAGCGAGTGTTATGGCCAGTGTTTGAGCCATGCGTTTCACGTACTCGCGCAGTTCAGGTACCGCAGTGGCTTCCCAGTCACGCGCCTGGAGGAAGGGGCCTACGTAATATAGCCAGTCTGACGGCACTGCATTGCAATCGAGCAGCGCGCCCGACGGTGCGATATCCATCCCTGTTCCGAGCGCGTCAGGTACCAACAGGCCGTCTGCGCGCAGGGATTTGAGCAGAGGGTCGTCCAACTGGTGAAGGTCCAGCGCGGGCGTCGTGCAATTGATCACCGCTTTGACCGTCAGACGGTCCTCGGTGCTTGCGCCACGACGACGTACGTAAACGCTTATGTTGTGGGGGGTGGGCTCGTAACGGACGATACGTCCGGCCATGAGTTGCAGTCCGCCACTTTCAAGCTCTTCGTGCAGGCGCGCTCCCGGTTGCGGCGCACAGCGATGGCGATGGGCATCCCAATAAGGGCGTACATGCCGCAGAAATCGCCGGCGTTCATCAAGCGGCAAGGCGTGCCACAATTGTTGGGTTGCGGACCTCAGGCCACCGATGATGTCGCGCCAGTCTCCTCCGGTTTGCGCGTGCTGCCGGACCGCATCACGAACCGCGCGTACGTAGTGGCGCACAGTGCAACGGGTCAACATGTGGTCGGACAACCCCTCATCGTAAGCAGGGTGTGCGCTCAACTCGCGGTGGGGCTGTGGAAGAAGGCCTCGGCGTGAGACTGCCTGGATAGTGCCGGTGTGCCCTCGGTCACGTAAGTCGAGTACCACGTCCAGCATCGTGAGCCCGCTGCCTATAAGGAAGACCGGGTCATTGGCCTCGATATCATCGAGCGCGCCGGGTTGCCATGGGTCGTGCACATAGCCTGGGTTCTCGTAGAACTGTCGATGTTCTGCTGCAATCGAAGGCTCTTGGCGTGCACAACTGCCAATGCTTAAAACGACATTGTCGGCCTGAAAGTGTTCGCCGTTTTCCAGATAGAGAGAGGCGCCCCTTGCATTGGGCAGGGGCACTACCTTGACGACTTCCCCAATAATTGTCTGCACTTCACAACCGGTTGCAACAGTGTTGGATGCTTCATGAAGCAGCGCTTCCAAGTAATCGCCGTAGATGCGCCGCTCAACAAACGAGCCCGGTGTGGCGGTTGGGATTTTACGTTTTACGTAAGCATAAAAGCTGTCGTCTTCACCGATCAGGGCATCCATTCGGGCTGCCGGTACATTGAGCACATGTGCGCGGGCCTGGGTGCTGTAGGCGACCCCTCGAGCCATGCTGCCTGGTCGGTTGATCAGTAGGATCTTGAGTGGTGTGACCGGTGGGTGGCGCAACAAGTGCACTGCCAGCGTTGAGCCGCAGAAGCCTGCGCCGATGATTGCGAGGGTCTTGGTATTCATTACAGCTCCATGTTCAACGCTGCTCATATTTTCATTTGACAAAGTGGTGTACTTACTCTTTTGGAGTTGGTGATGATAAGTGTTGGTCGGTTCGACCGAGCGTTGGGTAGGCGCGGGATAATGAAGTAGGCCGGGTTTTTCATCCACTACGCAACTGGGGCTATTGAGCGTTCGTTGATGCAGGTCAGTCTGTATTCATGGTTGAAGTTGTCAAAGTATTCTAACTGAATATGAGTTGAACTTTTCATGGTTGGATTAGTCTCGCTGGCGGTACACCCATTCGGATGTTGCTTTTCGCACACAGTCGCATTGTTTGGTGGCGATGGCGCTTGAACAGGATCGCACCCGGATTCTGGCGCCGTGCCTGGATTTTTGCTGGCAGACCGTCTGGAACGCAGTTTTCATCGCTGCAACAGCTGGCCGTAGAGGCTTTGAAGGACTGAGGGCGAACGACGGTTGGTCGCGGGTGAGATTGTACTTACAGACCAATACTGTAATAATTCGCACATTATCGTGGTCCATGTCCTACCTTCCCGTAGGACGTAGTTAGCTCGCAAGGGATATTGTGCCTATTTCCGCATCGTGTAGTTTCCCCAGCGCTCTGTCGGACGATGCTCGCCCTGCAAAAGTCGCGATTTTGATGTGTTCGTACAACGGCGAAACGTTCGTTGCGGAGCAGCTCGACTCCATTGAGCGGCAGAACCACCACGACTGGACATTAGTTGTGTCGGATGATGGCTCCAAAGATGGCACTTTGGCGATTTTTAACCAGTACGCTGATCGTTGGGGCTGCGACCGGCTGAGCGTCGTGTCCGGACCGCAAAAAGGCTTCGTGGCCAATTTTCTCTCGCTGACGTGCCGTACTGATATCCAGGCGGATTATTTTGCATGGTGCGATCAGGACGATATCTGGGATGACGAGAAGCTGCAGGTGGCCGTCGACTGGCTGCGCAGTCAGCCCTCGGACGTACCTGCCCTGTATTGCGGGCGCACGCGCTTGGTCAGTGATGCGGGTGTTGCGTTCGGTTTCTCTCCGCTTTTCTCCCTGCCTCCGCACTTCTCCAACGCTCTTGTTCAGAGCATTGCGGGCGGCAATACCATGGTTTTCAACCAGGCTGCGCGGGAGCTGATCACCGAGGCGGGTGCGGATGTCGTTGTCCCTTCGCATGATTGGTGGGCCTATCAGCTCGTCACGGGAGCGGGCGGGGTCGTTCACTACGACCCTGTGCCTAGAATGCAATACCGCCAGCATGATGAAAATTTGATTGGCAGCAATTCCGGCTGGGCAGCGCGCCTGGCTCGGGTATGGATGATTTTTCAAGGACGTTTTTACGAGTGGAACGATCAGAATATTCGTGCGCTCGAAGCCATGCAGCATCGTCTTTGCAAAGAGCATCAAACGACCCTCGCGCGCTTCAAGCGTGCGCGAAGTCAAACATTATTTAGACGAGTGCTGGGGTTCCGGTCGGCTGGTTTATACCGGCAGACGTTGATGGGAAATCTCGGGCTAATTCTTGCAACACTACTGAAAAAGATCTGACTCAATGACTATCTTAGTAACCGGCGGTGCTGGCTTTATTGGTGCAAACTTTGTACTGGACTGGGTTGCCCAGGCGGATGAACCGGTCATTAATCTGGATAAGCTGACGTACGCCGGCAATCTGGAGAACCTCAGCTCGCTCGAGGGCAACAAGCGCCACATATTCGTGCAGGGCGATATCGCCGATACGCAACTGGTCCAGCGCTTGCTCGCTGAACACCAGCCGCGCGCGATCTTGAACTTCGCCGCCGAGTCGCACGTTGATCGTTCTATCCATGGCCCGGAAGATTTTATCGAGACCAATGTCGTCGGTACCTTTCGTCTGCTGGAAGCGGTGCGCGCCTACTGGAAGGCGCTGGATAGCGATGCGCAGCAAGCCTTCCGCTTCCTGCACGTTTCGACTGACGAGGTCTATGGCTCCCTGGCCAAGGACGATCCGGCATTTACCGAAACCCACCAGTACGAGCCCAACAGCCCCTACTCGGCGAGCAAGGCGGCCAGTGATCACTTGGTGCGTGCCTACCACCACACCTATGGTCTGCCGGTACTGACCACCAACTGCTCGAACAACTATGGTCCATTCCATTTCCCGGAAAAACTGATTCCGTTGATGATCGTCAACGCGTTGGCAGGCAAAGCATTGCCGGTGTATGGCGACGGTCAGCAAATTCGTGACTGGCTGTACGTAAAAGACCATTGCAGCGCCATCCGCCGTGTACTGGAAGCAGGTACCGTGGGCGAGGTCTATAACGTGGGCGGCTGGAATGAAAAGCCGAACCTGGACATCGTCCACACCGTTTGCGCCCTGCTCGATGAGCTGCGCCCGCAAGCCGACGGCAAGCCGTACAGCGATCAGATCGCTTACGTAACGGATCGCCCAGGCCATGACCGCCGCTACGCCATCGATGCACGCAAACTGGAGCGTGAGTTGGGCTGGAAACCGGCCGAGACCTTCGAGACCGGTATCCGCAAGACTGTCGAGTGGTACTTGGACAACCAGGATTGGGTGAGCAATATCCAATCCGGTTCGTACCGCGAATGGGTAGAAAAGAACTACACCGAGCGCTCGGCATGAAGATCCTTCTACTTGGCAAAAATGGCCAGGTAGGGTGGGAATTACAACGCAGCCTGGCCCCATTGGGCCAGGTGCTTGCGTTGGATTCGAAAAGCCAGGACTACTGCGGTGATCTGACTGACCTGCAAGGCCTGGCCGCCACTGTGCAGCGGTTTGCGCCCGACGTCATCGTCAACGCAGCCGCATACACCGCCGTCGATAAAGCCGAAAGCGAGCCCGCCCAAGCGCTGCGTGTCAACGCAGAAGCCCCGGCGGTACTGGCGGCAGAAGCGCGCAAGCTCAATGCACTGCTTGTGCATTATTCGACGGACTACGTGTTTGCGGGCGATGGCGATACGCCTTGGCAGGAAACTGATCCAGTCGGGCCGCTGAGCGTCTACGGTACGACCAAGCTGCAAGGCGAGCAGGCCATTCAGGCCAGCGGCTGCGCGCATCTGATCTTTCGCACCAGCTGGGTGTACGCCGCGCGTGGCAACAACTTCGCCAAGACCATGCTGCGTCTGGCCAGGGAGCGCGACAGCCTCAACGTGATTGACGATCAGTTCGGCACGCCGACCGGCGCGGATCTGCTGGCCGACATCACCGCCCATGCGATCCGTGAACTGCACTTGAACCCGCAATTGAGCGGGGTCTATCACCTCGCGGCCGCGGGGGAGACCACCTGGCATCGCTACGCTCGTTTCGTCCTCGAACAGGCGCAAGCAGCCGGCGTGCAGCTTTCGGTAACGCCTGCGAACGTGGGAGCAATCACCACCGCAGCCTACCCGACGCCCGCCAAGCGCCCCGGCAACTCCCGACTTAACACTCAAAAACTGCAGAATGCCTTCTCACTGCGCCTGCCTGAATGGCAGGACGGCGTGGCACGGATGCTCATAGAAATTCTAGAGAAATGAACATGCTTAAACGTAAAGGAATTATTTTGGCCGGCGGTTCAGGCACACGTCTGCACCCTGCAACCTTGGCGATTTCCAAGCAGTTGTTGCCGGTTTACGACAAGCCGATGATCTACTATCCGCTGACCACGCTGATGCTGGCGGGGATTCGCGACATCCTGATCATTTCCACGCCGCAGGACACCCCGCGTTTTGAACAGCTGTTGGGTGACGGCAGCAAATGGGGCTTGAATATTTCCTACGCCGTGCAGGCGTCCCCGGATGGCCTGGCCCAGGCGTTCATCATCGGTGAAGACTTTATCGGTAACGATCTGTCGGCGCTGGTGTTGGGTGACAATATTTATCATGGGCATAATTTCAATGAGCTGCTCAAAAGCGCGATGCTCCGTGAGGACGGCGCCAGTGTGTTCGCCTACCACGTGAACGACCCGGAGCGTTATGGTGTCGTCGAGTTCGACGCGCAGGGCAAGGCTATAAGCCTGGAAGAGAAACCGCTCGAACCCAAGTCGAACTACGCCGTCACGGGTCTGTATTTCTATGACCGGGACGTGGTTGAAATCGCCAAGAGCATCAAGCCGTCGCCACGTGGCGAGCTGGAGATCACTGATCTCAACCGTATCTATATGGAGCGGGGCAAGCTGTCGGTGGAGATCATGGGTCGCGGTTATGCGTGGCTGGATACGGGGACTCATGAGTCTCTGCTGGAAGCCAGTCACTTCATCGCCACGCTTGAGCATCGCCAGGGCCTTAAAGTGGCATGTCCGGAAGAAATCGCTTTCAGACAAGACTGGATTGACGGTGAACAGTTGGAAAAGCTGGCAGCTCCGCTTTCTAAAAATGGCTATGGCCAATACCTACAACGTATTTTGCGAGAGAAGATTTACTGATGAAAGCCACACCATTAGCCATATCTGACGTCGTATTGTTTGAGCCGAAGATATTTGGCGATGATCGTGGCTTTTTCTTTGAAAGCTTCAACGATGCGCAATTCTCCGCAGCGGTTGGCAAAGAAGTCACTTTTGTTCAGGACAATCACTCGCGATCTGTCAAAAACGTACTGCGCGGGCTGCATTATCAGATCCAGCAACCGCAAGGTAAGTTGGTGAGAGTTGTAGTCGGCGAAGTATTTGACGTGGTGGTTGATATCCGCAAATCCTCACCCACGTTTGGGCAGTGGGTGGGTGAGGTGTTGTCCGCAGAAAACAAGCGGCAGTTGTGGGTGCCGGAAGGTTTTGCTCACGGCTTTGTGGTGCTCTCGGACGTTGCAGAGTTTCTTTACAAGACCACAGATTATTATGCCCCTGCGCATGAGCGCTGCATCGCCTGGAACGATCCAGCATTGAGCATCGATTGGCCGGTGAATGGGCAGCCGGCACTCTCTGGCAAAGATCAGCAAGGATCATTGTTAAGTGATGCAGAGGTATTTGCCTGATGCAATCGCACTCGGTATCGCCAAAGGCGCTCGTCAAGAGTGTCTGGAGCAATCGCAGTCTGATCAAAGCCATGATCAAGCGCGAAGTCATAGGCCGTTATAAAGGCTCCTTTCTGGGGATTTTCTGGTCTTTTTTTAACCCCGTGCTGATGTTGGCGGTTTATACGTTTGTCTTTAGCGTGATTTTCAAAGCACGTTGGAGTGGCGGTACTGATTCAAAGACCGAATTTGCGTTAGTGCTCTTCGGCGGGCTGATGGTGTTCAACCTGTTCGCCGAGTGCGTCAATCGAGCACCCGGTGTCATCTTGGCCAACGCAAACTACGTAAAAAAGGTGGTATTCCCACTGGAGATCCTTCCCTGGGTAAACCTTGGATCTGCGATGTTCCATTTCTTGGTGAGCCTTAGCGTTTGGCTGATTGCCTACCTTTGCCTGTTTGGGGTTCCACACCTCACCGCGCTGATGCTGCCAATTATTATGCTGCCACTAATATTTTTGGTGATGGGGCTTTCTTGGGGGCTCGCTTCTTTGGGTGTTTACTTGCGCGACGTCAGCCAGTTCATTGGGATTTTGACTACTGTATTGATGTTCTTGTCGCCGATTTTCTATCCTTCAAGCGCGTTACCCCAACAGTACGCGCATATTCTTTTGCTCAATCCTCTTACGCCAGCGGTTGAAGGCGTCAGGGACGTGTTGTTCTGGGGTCGACTGCCCGATATGAAGGTCCTGTCCATGTATATGGCCGGGTCTGCATTGTTTGCATGGCTAGGGTTTGCCTGGTTCCAAAAGACGCGTAAGGGGTTTGCAGATGTCCTCTGATATAGCTATTCAAGTCGAGGGCCTCAATAAGTGTTACCACATTTATGACAAGCCCCATGATCGTCTGAAGCAAATGCTGATGCGTGGTCGTCGCCAATACTTCAAAGAGTTTTGGGCATTGCGTGATGTGTCATTTGAAATCAAAAAAGGTGAGACGGTCGGTATTATTGGTCGTAACGGCAGCGGTAAATCAACGTTGCTGCAGATGATCTGCGGTACGTTGAACCCTACCAGCGGCACTGTGCTGACTAACGGACGCATCGCCGCGCTGCTTGAGTTGGGAGCCGGGTTCAACCCCGAGTTTACCGGTCGCGAAAACGTTTATATGAACGGTGCAATCCTGGGTTTGAGCGAAGACCAGGTGGATGCACGCTTCGAAGAAATTGCCTCGTTCGCGGACATTGGCGACTTCATTGAACAGCCGGTTAAAACTTACTCCAGCGGCATGTTCGTTCGATTGGCTTTTGCGTCGAATATTATGTCTAAGCCCGAAATCATGATCGTCGACGAGGCGCTCTCCGTTGGAGACATGAACTTCCAGGCCAAATGCATGACTGCATTGACCCGAATCCAAGATAACGGTGCAACGATCCTGTTCGTCAGTCACGATGTGGGATCGGTCAAGAGCCTTTGCTCGCGCGGTGTGTATCTTGAGCGCGGTAAGGTAATTACAGTCGGGCCTGCGGCAGACGTTGCAGAGCGCTATATTCGGACGATGCAGGAGGAAATGAACGCCGAGCATCGCAAGCAGGCACGTGTTCCGGGCTTGCTGAATGATCAGGCAGTACAGCCAAGCCAACAGATCACACCGAAGGATGAACTCAATTTCAAACGCTCAAATGAGTTTGAAAGTCGGGTCGCTCAATTCCGTTTCGGCAGTGGAGAAGTGAAATCGACGTGTGTCGAGTTGGTCGATGCCGATGGCAATGACTTGGTTTTCGTTGAATTCAACCAAGAAGTCATGGTGAAGGTGTATTTTGAGGCGTATGCCGAGAAGGAGCTTTCAGTCAATATCAACATATTTGATGATAAGAAAAATAATATCATCGGTTGTGGTTTTCCCCATATTGATCAGCCGTACCTGGTAACCAGAGCTGGCGCAAAATATTTAGCGGAATATTCATTGAAGTTGCCGTTGCAAGAAGGTAATTATTCGCTTCGAGTAAATATTTCGTCGACGATCGTTGAAAATGAAACTGCTGAATTCATTGATGTGGTCAGTGATGCTGTTGTGTTTAGGATGGGACGTTGGGAAAAGGCCAGGGTTTGGTCAAAAGTGCACGGATTCTCGCAGCTAAAATTGCATGAGTTTGAGGTGTGATATGCCAAATAGCCCGCGCCTGAAAGGCTTGTTTGCTCACGTGAACCCAATGACATCGCACGTTGATTATGTCGAATATGAATAATGCATTTATAATTGGTACTGGCCGTTGTGGTACCACGTATTTGGCGCAAATACTCAACGCACACTCAAAGGTTTGTGTGCCTCCTGAGATGCAATGCGTTTTTGAATACGATACAAACGGCAGTCGTTTTTATGAAACTATTGCATTAGGCGCGATTGCGGATGCAAAGGCAGCGGCCGACTTACTAGAACGTAGTTGTCCTCACGATCTTGCACGATTTTTCAACTATCGTGAGTACTGTGAAGGTTTAACCTACCCGCTGCGTTCGATGCAGGCGTTTTTTTCCGGTTATTATGAGGCGATTGCAAAGTCGCATGGTAAAGAAGTATTAGTCGAGCAAACCCCATGGTACGGGCAACGCTTGGATATCATGACGCAGGTGTTCCCGGATGCCAAGTTTGTCCATGTCGTACGAGACGGCAGAGACGTGGCGCTTTCGTTTGCGCGCACGCCTTGGTGGTTCAAGAAGCCGGAGTTGAACCTGGCCCGCTGGGCGAATGAAATCAAAAAGATAGCCACGGATGCGGCCGCATTACTGCTCCCGGAAAATTATCTCGTTGTTAAATATGAAGATCTGGTGGCGAATACCCACGCCGAAGTTTCGCGTATCTGTGATTTTCTGGGTATTGCCTTGGAGCCTGCTCAACTCGATCCGGCAGGATATATAGATTACGACAGTTATTGCCGATTCGATATGGAGAATCTTTCATCCTCAGCGTACTTGAACTGGAAGAAGAATAAAGGCTCGTCATCTTCGTTTCAGGGCAGTGCCTACGCGTGGAAAAAAGATGAAGCTTCTCACTTTCGGCACCTTCCTGATCCCATTAAAAACTCATTGAGCTTATTCGGCTATGACGTTCCTGATAACGTCGATGAAGCGACTCCAGAACAGTCTGCCAATTATAATGTGAAAATGTTTATCGGCGTGCTGGAGGCAAAGGTCGTAGGCCTTTCCGAGACAGTGGCGGGTCGAGAACTCACAATTAATGACCAGTCAGTGCATATTCGAAGTGTCGAGTCAGAGTTGTTAGCGCGTGCGCAACGTATTGCAGAGTTTGAACAAGAGTTGGTCGCTCGCAATGAGCATATTGCAGGCTTGAACAAAAAAGTTGAGGATTTGACGCAATCTTTAATTGACCATGAAGCCGATCGCTTAGCTCATATTCATCAGGCGTCAGAAACGTCTGCCGAGTTGTCAGCGCGAGGCAAGCATATTTCGAATCTGAATCAGCTAATTGATGATCAGATCAAGCATATTGCTGAGATGGCTGCCGAGTCATCAGCGCGGGGCGAGCATATCTCGAATTTGAATCAACTCATTGATAATCAGACCAAGTACATTGCTGACCTGGTGGCTGAGTTGGCGGTGCGGGCAGAGCAGTTTGCAACGTATGAGGCTGAAGTTGTCGCATGTGCCGAGCGTAAGGCAGTGCTAGAGAAGGCTTTGAACGATCAAGTGCAGCATATTCGGCATCTTGAGTCCGAGCTACTCTTGTGTGGCGATCGAGTAGCAGAGCATATCGCCGCTTCGGTCTTGCAAACCAACCACATGGCTGAACTCGATCTCACCATAGCCCAGCAGAGCGATAAACTTCGCGTGCTTGAGGATAAAATTCTGTCACAAGAAGCCAGTATTAGTGAGTTGAACGCTGATGCTCAGCGCATGAAAGAAGCTCTGGATTTACTGAATGCATCCTGGTGCGGCAGACTTCAGGCTTTTCGGCAAAAATTTCATAAATAATTTATCGGACAATTATGAACATCACCGTGACAAAACCATTCATCCCGCCATTCGCAGAGTTTCAGAGCTATCTCTCTGGTATTTGGGCGCGAGAGTGGCTGACCAATAACGGACCGTTGGTTAATGAGCTTGAAATTGAGCTGAAAAAGAGTCTCGGTGTTGAAAAATTGTTGTTCTTGAGTAATGGTACGGTCGCTCTGCAAATTGCGATCCGTGCGCTGGATCTCAAGGGAGAGATTATTACCACGCCATTTAGTTACGTGGCGACCACGTCAAGTATCGTGTGGGAGCACTGTTCACCGGTAATGGTGGATATTTGCCCCGACAGCCTGAATATCGATCCCTCCAAGATCGAAGCTGCAATTACAGATAAGACTTCCGCTATTCTTGCGACCCATGTATTTGGTAACCCTTGCGATGTGGATGCCATTGAAGCGATAGCAAAAAAACATAACTTGCACGTTATTTATGATGCTGCCCACGCTTTTGGTACTACCTATAAGGGGCGCTCTTTACTCGCGTATGGTGATATTGCCACCTGCAGTTTTCATGCGACAAAGTTGTTTCACACCATTGAGGGTGGGGCGGTCGTCGCGAACGACGCGAAATTGATCAAGCGATTGGCAATGATGCGTAACTTTGGGCACTCTTCTGCTACCGAGTTTGGTGATATCGGTATTAATGGTAAAAACTCTGAAGTTCACGCGGCCATGGGTCTGTGCAACTTGAAATATGTGGATAGCATTTTGGAACAGCGTAAACTGCTGTCGCAGCGCTATCTATTAAATTTGAAGGATTGCGGTTTTAAATACCAAAAGATTGCCGAAGATACTGTGTATAACCATGCTTATTTTCCAGTTGTACTGGAAAATGAAGCCGCCGTGCTTGCAGTTCTTGAATATTTGAATCTCCATAGTATCTATCCACGTCGCTATTTTTATCCTTCGTTATCTGAACTGCATTATGTAGAAGGCCAGTCTTCGCCTATTGCAGAGGACATATCCCGTCGTATTATTTGCTTGCCGCTTTATCATTCGCTCTCGCTTGAAGAGGTTGATATGGTGTGTGTGTTGCTGAAACAAGCACTATGACTTAGAAGTCTGCGCTGGATTATAAAAGATTAGTATTTATAGGGAAGGGGTGAAATGAACATATACGGGATAGTAGGGGCAGGTGGTTACGGTCGAGAGGTAATTCCTCTTGCTGCCTTACATTTTAAGGAAGAACTCTCTTCCGGCAGCGCTAAGCTTTACTTTGTTGTGGAGGGCGAAGTGGAGGAGTCTGAGATTAACGGATACTCCGTTATTTCTTTAGATGAGTTTCTTGGACTTGCTGGCGATCGATATTTTAGTATTGCCATTGGTCAATCTGCGGTGCGGGAGCGGATCGCGACCTTGTGCGAGGATCGTGGTGCCAAGGCGTTTTCGGTAATTGCTCAAAATACTGTCATTCTTGACTCGAATGAAATTGCTGAAGGGGCGGTGCTTTCTCCCTTCGTAACAATCACGTCCAATGTAAAAATTGGTCGACATTTTCATGCCAATATTTACGCTTACGTAGCCCATGACTGCGTTATCGGTGATTTCGTAACATTCGCTCCATCAGTCAAATGTAACGGTAATGTCACTATTGAAGATCACGCTTACATAGGGACTGGCGCTTCTATTATTCAAGGTAAGAAAGGTAAGCCATTGACTATTGGGCGTGGTGCTGTAGTTGGAATGGGAGCGGTGGTGACCAAGAGCGTTCCAGCTGGAGTTACTGTTGTGGGAAACCCCGCGCGCCCACTTTCAAGAGAGGGGCTGAGGAAGTGACAAGCACCTTCGGACACAATTTCGGCGGCTTGACGATTGATCAAATTGAAGTCGGAATGCAGGCATTTTATTCACACACTGTTACGGATGCGGATGTGAAGGCTTACGCTGGTCTGTCAGGTGATAACAATCCAGTGCACATGAGTGATGAATATGCGGAGAAATCCCGATTCAAGGCACGCATTGCGCACGGCCTGTATTCAGCGGGTTTCTTTTCAGCATTATTTGGTACTCGCTTGCCTGGACCTGGATGTGTTTATCTTTCGCAAAATCTTCGATTTAAGAAGCCGGTATATTTGGGTGATACAGTCGTGGCCGAAATCTGCGTAACTAGCATAAATGTAGCCAAGAAGATTGTGTCTTTTAATACGTCGTGCAGTGTAAAAGGTAAAGTCGTGATAGAGGGTGAGGCGGAAATTTATATTCCTCGTCCCTCTCCCCAGCAGGCGAAAATATAATGACAGACATAACGTTTAAACTTTCTATACTGCTGGTAACATATAATCACGAGAAGTATATTCGTCAGGCACTTGAGGCTCTTTTTAAACAGGCGGTTGAAGGTCAATTACAGCTCGTTATTGCAGATGACGGCTCAAGTGATGGTACGCTGGATATCATTAAAGAGTTTGAAGGTAGAGATCCGAGATTTACGTTCAAGTATTTGGTGAATAATGTTAATTTGGGCATAACCAAGAACTACCAGCGGGGCTTTGCTCAGTGTGATAGTGAATATATTGCCGTCTTGGAAGGCGATGATTATTGGATTAGCCCGAAAAAACTATCGCGCCAGCTTGAGTTTCTTGAAGAGCATTGGGAGTGTGCCCTTTGCTCGGTAAACTATTGGGTTTACGAAGAAGATCGTTCTCAGTTTACGCCTAGAGTGCCGGTAACTTCGTCTTACCGTATAATTGGTGCGCGAGATTTGATTGCCGATAACTTAGTCGGTAACTTTTCCACTTGTATGTATAGAAAGAGCGCGTTGGACGAACTGCCACCAGGATTGTTCGAAATACGCTCTTATGATTGGATCGTCAATATTTGCATCTCACGAACAAGCTTAATCGGCTTTCTTGAGGAGCCAATGTCGGTGTACCGCTTGCATTCAAACGGCGTGTGGACGCAGACGTCGCATATTAACAAACTGAAAATTCAACTTGAAGTCATTCCGGCCTATAACGCGCTGACGAATAATGTCTTTAATCTTGAATTTGAAGTGTTGGCCAGCCGTCTACGCCACGTTATTGCTTCATCTCAGGTTGAAAGTGCCGTGGATGCTGTTGTTCAGCCAGTGGTTCAGGCGTTGCCGCGGTTCATTGATTATATTCCTAATTTCATGATGAGATTTTTGCGCGCGGTGATGCCTGATCGTTTTAAGCGTGCTCTGCTCAAGGCTCTGTACAGGGGGAGAGTGTAATGAAGCCTACTGTATCCGTGATTATGCCAACATATAATCATGCTGCATTTGTAGAGCAAGCTATCGCCAGTGTTCTCGCCCAGCGTGGAGTCGATTTTGAACTTATCATTTCAGATGATGGGTCGACTGACGCTACGCGTGATGTTGTGGCCTCCATCAAGGATGAGCGGATAAGGTTTTACCCTAATACGGTGAACCGTGGCGCTTGCGTGGTCACCAATGAGTTGATAAATCATGCATCTGGTGAGTTCATCGCTCTTATAAATTCGGATGATTTTTGGGCCGAGGATGACAAGCTGGCTTATCAAGTCGGAATTCTGCGCGAAAATCCAACTATTGGCGCTTCCTTTGGTCGAGCACGGTTTGTCGACAAGTCCGGCGAACCGATGGACAAGTCCTCCTTCCCAACGGGCTCTGTTTTTGATCAAGAGAATCGCTCCCAGGGATTATGGCTGCGTAGATTTTTTGATCTGGGTAACTGTATTTGTCACCCTACGATGCTCATAAGAAAGGCATGCTACGAAGATCTAGGCTTATATAGCAATAGATTGCGTCAGCTCCCTGACTTTGAAATGTGGGTAAGGCTGGTCAAGCGATATGGCATTCACATCTCGGATCGGACATTGATTAATTTTCGGATTATGCCTGGGGAAAATGCGAGCAGTCAAACTGCTAGCAACTCCATACGCACAATAAATGAACACTATTTAATGGCCGAATCCTTTTTTGATGATGTCTCTGCTGAGGTGTTGATCGAAGGGTTTGAAGATGTTCTTGTGATTAAAGATGTCCCAACGAAAGAACACCGCGATATTGAGTGTGCATTGTTGTTGTTTAATTACAATCAATGGCTTGGTGCACCATACAGAATGATAGGGTTGTTGAAGTTTAATAAACTTTTGAATAGCCCTGCTCACTTTGAAGTGATGCAACGGGATTATCAGATTGGTGATCGCTGGTTTCAGGCGCAGATGGGTGATATTGATGTATTGCGTCCGAAGGTCGTAGCGATGATAGGCGAAAAAACTGTTGGGCTTAGACGAGCACTTAAAAAACTGCTGAATTTTAAGTGACAGTATACATTTCGATTTAAAGGAGCTTCTATGCGTTATTTATACCTTCCTGCTTTTGCTGTTTTTGGTCTGTTGGCAGCGTGCGACTCAGGTAAATCCTCTGGTGTCGTTGCTAATGATTTCTGCTCTTTCGACAGCCCAGTGACGGCAACACAGCTTCAGACCACTGAGCCTTTTGAGCCCTGGGGCTGGGCTTATAACGTGAAAGCCGGCACGGTTCCGAAGGATGTTTCTATTGAAATCGTATCATCTTCAAATGATGTTGCTGTCAGCGCTCCTCTGACTCGATCTTCTCGTCCTGATGTAGCGAAAGCATTTTCCAAGCCTGAGCTTGAAATGTCTGGCTTTGTAGGGAAAGTGGACGTTAGTGGACTGGCTTCTGGTACCTACACTGTGAAAATTATTCAGCAGGACGGTACTGCTAAATATGTATGTACTAGTCCTGTAAAAGTAAAGTTTCACTCTGCGAAAGGCTAAGTGTTATGCAAAAAAAACACCTCTATTAGAGGTGTTTTTTTATACTTGCGTATTGGCCAGATGCTGAGACGGTTGAGTTTTTCGCTGATTAAACGGGGGGCTGTACAGTGCCCGGATGGGTTTTAATCGTCCGAATTGGTAATGATGTGTGCATGAAGCGCTTTTCAACCAGTATATAAGATGCGGTGGAGAGGATTGATGCCAAAGCCAAGGCTCCCCCTGCAGCAAGATAGAATTGAATCATGGTGAGGTCTCCAGCCCCAAGTATATACCGGTCAATAAACGCGAACACTGCGAACAAGGTCATTGCGTGGAGCAAGTAAAAACTGTAGCTGACAGTACCTAGTGCGACAAATACACGTGTCGCAAGAATGCTAGGACGTGAGATTGTAAGTGCTGCAAATAGGGCAGAGACGGTCAGCCATTGTTCAAGGCCATAATTCGATTTGGCGCCGATGCGATAGAACATGGCGAGAATAATCCCAGTCGCGATAAATCCGGCTATTATTCTTGTTGAACGGCTGAACTCTTTCGCGCTAAAAAGTGCACAGAGAGCACCGGGTATGAAAAATGCCCATGCGCTAGCGTCGTTAAGATACAAATCTATAAAGGCAAAGGCAATTATTGCAGCCAGTGTTTTTTTGCGGTTGTATATAATCGCGATATAGACGATAGGTAAAACAAAGTAGAATTTCCATTCTATCGCAAGTGTCCAAGCGACGCCCAGTAATCGAGAAAAGTTAAAGCCATTGATAGTGGGCATTGGCAGTAAGCCGAAACCAAATACAGCAGGTAATGCCGGGATAATATCGCTGAGTTTTTGCACCAGTGGCCAAGAGAACCACAGCGCTATCAGCAAGGCAATCACGCTTGCCAGGAAGAAGGCTGGGACAATTCTACGAACTCTTTTTGCGTAAAAGTCTGTCCAGTCGATCGGTCTTGAGGAAAATATTTTTCCTGCAAATAGAAAACCAGTGATACAGAAAAAAACTTGAACACCAATAGCACCGAAAAATGAAAGGAAGGAACTGTCAACTAAGTCGAAGTAAAATACTTTCGGAACAATGATTAAGTTAATTAAGACAAGCGGCGCGTGGTTTAGCGACACTAAAGCAGCTGCAACTCCGCGTAATCCATCCATCCAGCGTGTTTTAGGGTGGTCTTGCGGTATGAGTGAAGGTATGGCTTTGTGTAAGAAAAACATTGGTGTAAGTACACATATAAAGGCAAATAAAAGTAGTGCAATTAATTCTTGGGTATGTGCGACATAGAGTGAGGACATGATGCGTGTTAGCCTATTTCTAATTTTGCCGCAGCTTAACATACCTATTTTGCAATAGGTATGTATTGTCAATCGTCGAAGGTGTGCTTAATTGTTGATGTGCTTCATTAGCTCGATAACTGCTAGGTTCAGGTCGGTGTTTGCGGCGTCAATATTCACCTGCGCTTCAACGGGTGCTTCATAAGGACTCCCCACCCCCGAAAGATTAGGCAACTGCCCAGCCCTTGCCTTCTTATACAACCCCTTCACATCCCGCTCTTCGCACACTTCAAGTGACGTACTCACATACACCTCGACAAACCGATCCTCGCCAATCAGCTCCTTCGCCATCTGCCGTTCTCTCCTGAAAGGCGAGATAAACGCCGTCAACACGATAAGCCCTGCATCCATCATCAGTTTTGCCACTTCGGCAATACGGCGGATGTTTTCCACGCGGTCGGCGTCGGTAAACCCCAAATCTCTGTTCAGGCCTTGGCGTACGTTATCGCCGTCCAGGATGTAGGTGCGGTGGCCCCTTGCGTGCAGTTCCAGTTCCAGCGCATTGGCCAGGGTTGATTTGCCTGACCCTGACAGCCCGGTGAACCAGATGACTTTGCCTTTGTGGCCATTCAGTTTTTCGCGATCTTCCCGTGTGATCGAGAGCGCCTGTCGGTGTACGTTCTGCGCTCGGCGCAGGCTGTGAGTGATCATCCCGGCAGCGACAGTGGCGTGGGTGACCCGGTCGACGAGGATGAAGCTTCCCAGGGCTCTGGAGTGTTGGTAGCTGTCGAATACCAAGGGCTTGCTGGTGGCCAGGGTGCATACGCTGATGTCGTTCAGCGAGAGGTGCCTGCTGGCGTCACGGGCAAGGGTGTTGGTGTCGATGCGGTATTTGATGTTGGTGATGGAGACGGATGCCCACTGTGTCGCCAACTTGATGTCGTAACTGCGGCCGTTCAGGCCAGCCTCTTCGTCCATCCAGATCAGCACCGCTTCAAACTGGTCGGTGACTTCCAGCGGGCTCTGGCTCAAGGAAAGTATGTCGCCGCGCGAGACGTCGATTTCCTTGTTCAGTTTCAGGGTAATGGCGTCTCCGGCGCTGGCGGACGGCATCGAGCCGTTCATGCCGATAATCTCGGTGACCGTGGATGTCTGACCGGACAGGCTGGCGCGCACGTTGTCGCCGACGCGGACCTTTCCTTCGGCAATCGAGCCGCTGAAGCCTCGGAAGGAGGCATCCGGTCGATTGACCCATTGCACCGGGAATACCAAGCGCTCGGATTCAGGTGAAGGGATCTCCAGTGTTTCCAGGCAACCCATCAGGGTTGGGCCGCTGTACCAGGGGGTATGGGTGGAGCGTTGGGTGATGTTGTCACCCTTGAGCGCGCTGAGTGGGATCGGGACGATCGTTTCGAAGCCCAGGCTTTGCGAAAACTCACGGAACTCGTCGGTAATCTGGCGGAAAACCGTTTCGTCGAATCCGATCAGGTCCATTTTGTTTATGGCCAATACCACCTGACGAATGCCCATCAATGACACCAGGTAGGCGTGCCGGCGCGTTTGCGTGAGTACGCCCTGGCGGGCGTCGATCAAAATCACCGCCACATCGGCGGTGGATGCGCCGGTCACCATATTGCGCGTGTACTGCTCGTGGCCCGGGGTGTCGGCGACGATGAATTTGCGTTTGGCGGTGGAGAAGAAGCGGTAAGCGACATCGATGGTGATGCCTTGTTCACGTTCTGCGGACAGGCCATCGACGAGGAGTGCAAAGTCGAGATCCTTGCCCTGGGTGCCGTGTTTTTTCGAATCGGCTTGGAGTGTCGTCAGTTGATCGTCTGTCAGCTGTTGGGCATCCCACAGCAAGCGCCCGATCAGCGTGCTTTTGCCGTCGTCCACGCTGCCACAGGTAATGAAGCGCAGCAGGTCCTGGTCACGCTGTAGGGCGAGATAATCGTCGATGGTTGCAGGGGCGGTAAGCATAGGTATGTCGAGTGCCATCAGAAGTAGCCCTCCTTTTTTTTCTTTTCCATGCTGGAGGCGCAGTCGCTATCAATCGCTCGGCCTTGGCGCTCGGAGTGGGTGGAGCCCAGCAGTTCCAGGATGACATCGGCGGCGGTGAGGGCGTTCGACTCGACCGCGCCGGTCAGTGGGTAGCAGCCTAGCGTACGAAAGCGGACGTTGCGTGCCTCAATTTTTTCGTCCGGCAGCAGCTTCATGCGTGAGTCATTCACCATGAGTGCCACACCGTTGCGGATGACGACGGGCCGTTGTTTTGCAAAATACAGAGGGACCAATGGGATGTTTTCCTGGTGGATGTATTGCCAGATGTCGAGTTCTGTCCAGTTGGACAGCGGAAATACGCGAATGCTCTCGCCAGGGTTTTTATGGGTGTTGTAGAGGTTCCATACCTCGGGGCGCTGGTTTTTGGGGTCCCATTGATGGGTTTTGCTGCGGAACGAAAACACACGCTCCTTGGCCCGGGATTTCTCTTCATCGCGGCGGGCACCACCAAACACCAAGTCAAATTTGTACTTATCCAGGGCTTGCTTCAGGCCTTCGGTCTTGGTCAGGTCGGTGTGCAACGCGCTGCCATGGTCGAAGGGGTTGATATCTTTACTGATCGCCTCTGGGTTGACGTGCACCAGCAGGTCCATGCCGCTCTCACGCGCCATGAGGTCGCGGAACATATACATTTCCTGAAACTTCCAGCGTGTGTCCACATGGAGTAGCGGGAAGGGCGGCACCGAGGGATAAAAGGCTTTACGGGCCAAGTGCAGCATGACTGCGCTGTCTTTGCCCATGGAATAAAGCATGGCCGGGTTTTCCGATTCGGCCAGCGCTTCACGGATGATTTGCACGCTTTCTGATTCAAGCCGTTTGAGATGCGGAGCAAGGCGCGTCGCGTGGGTGTGCAGTGGGTTGGTTGTAGGTTCATCCAACACAGGCGCATAGCTCAGCAACCCGAACTCCACGTTTGCGGGAGCGGCGAGTTGCCTGCAGAGGCCGGTGAGGCGCCCACCTGGAAAAACGACGATGTATTTGGATATATGCGTTTGCAAGCGTTGAAGGGCGTTGAGCAGCCCGTCGGCATCGAGCGGTTCGGTGCCCAGAGGCAGCCAGTAGCGCGCACCTCGTGCATCGTTGGCGTGCAGGAATTCTTGCCCGTCAACTGTGCGCCACAGTTGCGCGAATATCACCAGTCTGCGCTTGGCTCGGGCCCTGTCGATGTCCCAGGTGAGGACGGAGTGGGTCGGCGGGCGTCCCAGTTCATCCTCCAGGTTGTGGACGGTCAACTCTGGGGGCAAGAGGCCGATCTCATGAAGGCGCCGCTCTGCAGTGCGCTTGGTATCGGCCTGTTGAGTCCCTTGAAGATGTTGGTAAGCCGACTGCGTGTCCCATACCTGGACCGCATCAAGACCGAGAAAGCCGGGATTAGACATTTTTGAGCCTTGTCGCATTTTGCGAAATTATCGATATGTCTATGTAAAATACATTTTTTTGTTGGTTTTGTTTGTTTTTATTGTTATTTGTGCGAATTGCGACATCTTTGCGCCAGTTCTTGGAGCGCTTACTTTTTTTCAAGCCAGCATCGGATACACAAACAAGCCAAAATGCAGCAAATTCACTCCGAAATGCGTCATCACCGCCGCGCCCAGCCCGCCAAACCGGTACGCCAACCCGTACCCAACCCCGGCAATTCCAGCCAACAACGTCCACTGCCACCCAGCGCTGACATGCACCAGCCCAAACAACAGTGAGGCCAATAGCAGTGCCAGGTTTTCCCCATAAGGCAGTTGCTTGAAGCGCCGGCTCAACCCGCCCTGGATGTAGCCACGAAACAACGCCTCCTCCACCAACGTCACTAGCAGCAGGTTGTTGAGCACCCAGATCCACGCCTGTTCCGGCCATTTCGGGGCCCAGCTGGTAATCCCCAGCAATACGGCACCGCCCAATGCGACGATGGCCGTGAGGCTCAAAGCCAGCGCCGTGACGCAGAGTGTCAGGCGCAATGAGCGCCGCGCCACGATCCACGGGCAGGCCAGCAGCAGCCAAAAGCCAATCAGCGGTTTGTCCTGGTTCAGGTACATCGAGAACGGTACGGCGTCAGGCGTAAAGCGCTGCGGGTCAATCGCACGGCCATTGTAGAAACCCGGCAGCCAGTGCATCGCCAGCCCCAGGGCCAATACGATGAACAGTCCATGGCCGAGGTAACGCGCCCAAGGCGTGCGCTGCCGGCGCACCGCGTAGCCGGCAATCAGCAGCAGGGCGACAGAGACCGCCGCGAGCGCGCCGAGTTGCCCGTAGGTCAAGGCCAGTACATAGCCAATGGAGAGAAGCGCCAGGTACAGCCAGGGCAGAGCGAGCATGTAAAATCCTTGGATCAAAACCGGTCGGCATTATAACGACCGTGTGTTTGCCTCAAAATGAAAACTCCTCCACGCGAACGGACCACTGCGCGGGTGATTGCACAATAGGTCGAAGGCTGGTTATAGTCGGCGCTTATCCATCCCTTCACACAAGATCAGCCCATGCCTGCTTCTCCTCGCATAGCGGTAGTCGATCCAGCGGTTAACGCTGTGGTCGTGCCGTGCGGGAATAAGCAGCCTGCGCAGATCAGTCACTACCCCCCTCCTGTCAGTGGCATGCCGGTGTACGCAGTCGTATCACCGCCGGGTGTTGGCATTTCGGGCTGATCAGCGACTCGCTGTTCCCCTGTGCCCGCCTGAAAAAACCTACTGAGTTTCAGCCTTACTGAGCTGAATTGGCTTTTTGCCTGATGACAGGTGGTATTCATGTCTGTTCTTTCGAAACAATCCGTGGCCGCGGCGGCCTCGACGAGCCTGTTTGTACTGCTGTGGAGCAGCGGGGCGATTTTCTCCAAGTTGGGCCTGGCCCATGCTTCGCCCTTTGCCTTTCTGTTGATCCGTTTTGCCATCGCTTTGGCAGGCCTGGTGATTCTGGTACCGGTCCTCAAGCTGAAACTGCCTCGCCCCGGCAAACCTATGTTGTATGCGGCGGCGACCGGGTGGGTGCTGTTGGGGGCGTATCAGATTTTCTATCTGCTGGCCCTGGACCTCAAAGTGACGCCCGGCGTGATGGCAACCATCATGGGCGTGCAGCCGATCCTGACGGTTGTGCTGGTGGAGCGTCAGCGTTCGTTAAGTCGTTTGTTCGGCCTGGCGCTGGGGTTGGCCGGGTTGATCATGGTGGTCTACCAAGGCATCGGGTTGTCCGGGATGTCCCTGGCCGGCATGCTGTTCGGCCTGCTGGCGCTGGCGAGCATGACCTTCGGCTCGATCATGCAAAAGCGTATCACCGACAACCCTTTGGGTACGTTACCGGTGCAGTACCTGGCCGGGCTGCTGCTGTGCTCGGTGTTTGTGCCGTTCCAGCCCTTCCATTTTGAACACACCGCCAGCTTTTACCTGCCGGTGTTGTGGATGGGGTTGGTGGTGTCCTTGCTGGCGACGCTGTTGCTGTACCGCCTGATTGCACGAGGCAATCTGGTGAATGTCACCAGCCTGTTTTACCTGGTGCCGGCGGTGACGGCGGTGATGGATTACCTGATCTTCGGCAACCGGCTTGCGCTGCTGAGCCTGCTGGGGATGGGCTTGATCATCATCGGCCTGGTGTTTGTTTTCCGTAAAAGCTGAAGCTTGCAACGCGGTAGGGGCATCACGCCCCTACCGCGCCTTGGCCAGTTTCCCCACCCCCAAGACCAACCCCAACGCCCCCCCAATCAACACCCCGCCATACACATGCGCCATCGACAACGGCTCCCCCAACAACAAAGCCCCCCACAACACCCCAAACGGTGGGATCAAAAACGTCGTGGTCATCGACTTCACCGGTCCGATTGCCGTCAGCAGCCGGAAGTACAGCACGTACGCCAGCGCCGTACACACCAACCCCAACCCCAGTAACGACGTCCACACCTGCCACCCGCCCCAGCTCGCGGGCGGGTGGCTGATGGCGCTGTAGGCGAAGAGCGGCAGCAGAAACAGCGTTGCGCCGAGCATGCTGCCCAGCGCCGATAGCCGGCTGTCCAGCCCGCCACGCTGGTCCAGCCAACGCCGTGCCAGGAATCCGGCAAAGCCATAGCAGGTGGTTGCCAGCAAACAGGCGAGTGCGCCCATCAACAATTCCAGGTCAAACGCCACCGGTCCGGCGCGGGTCAGTACGCCGACGCCGAGCAGGCCCAGGAATACGCCGGCGACTTTCGAGGGGGTGAGGCGTTCGCTGAAGAACAGCCCGCCGATCAATACGCCCATCAGCGGTGTGGTGGCGTTGAAGATCGCCGAGTAGCCGGCCGGCAGGACCTGGGCGGCCACGGAGTACATCGTCGCGGGGATGCCGGAGTTGATCACGCCCAGCAACAGGACGGTCTTGAATTTGCCCTGGAAATCCCATTTCACGCGCATCACCGCCAACATCGCCAGCAACCCGGCGGCGGCGATGGAAACGCGGAAAAACGCGGTCGGCACGCTGCCGATTTCTGGCGCGATGATGCGCATGAACAGGAAACTTGCGCCCCAGATGGCAGCCAGGCCCAACAGGTACAGGGTGTCGACGGCTCTCACGGAATAGTCCTGTGTCAATAAGGCCGCGAGTGTTGCCCAGCGGCCTGCTCGACACAATCACTGTTTACACGATAAACCGCGTCACCAGGCCGTTGAGGTCGACCGCCAGGCGTGACAGTTCCTGGCTGGCGGCGCAGGTTTGGGTGGCGCCGGCGGCGGTCTGGGTGGACAGGTCGCGGATGTTCACCAGGCTGCGGTCGACTTCGCGAGCTACCAGCGCCTGTTGTTCGGCGGCGCTGGCGATGACCAGGTTGCGTTGGCTGATCTGCGAGATGGCGGCGGTGATCTTCTCCAGGGCGTTGCCGGCGCCGTTGGCGCGTTGCAGGGTTTGGCCGGCGTGTTCGGCGCTGCTGTTGAGGGCGTCGACGGTGTCCTGGGTGCCTTGCTGGATGGCGTTGATCATCTGTTCGATTTCTTCGGTGGAGTCCTGGGTGCGCTGGGCGAGCGAGCGCACCTCATCGGCGACCACCGCAAAGCCGCGTCCGGCTTCGCCTGCGCGGGCGGCTTCAATCGCGGCGTTGAGGGCCAGCAGGTTGGTTTGCCCGGCGATGCCGCGGATCACTTCCAGCACCTTGCTGATGTCCTGTGCCTGTACCGCCAGGCCTTCGGCCTTGTTCGAAGCGCCCAGCACTTCGTCCACCAGGTTCTGGATCGAGCTGATGGTTTCGCTGATCTGGTAATGGCCGTGCTTGCTGTCTTCGTCCGAAGCCTGGGATGCTTCGGCGCTGGACACGGCATTGCCTGCCACCTCGTCCACGGCGGCGCTCATTTGGTTGACGGCGGTGGCGGCCTGTTCGATTTCATCGTTCTGCGCCTGCAGGCCACGGGTGCTCTGGTCCATCACCGAGCTCATCTCTTCGGCGGCCGAGGCCAGTTGCTGCGCGGATTCGCTGATGCCACGGATGGTGCTCTGCAACTGCGCTTGCATGCTGGCCAGGGCGCCGAGCAGTTGGGCCGGTTCGTCGTTGCCCTGCACCTTGATCGGCTGGCTCAAGTCACCGGCGGCGATGGTGCGCGCCACGCTCAGGGCCTGGCCGATGGGCGCGGTGATGCTGCGGGTCAACAGCCAGGCCAGCAGCAAGGTGGCGAGCAGTGCGGTAACGATGATCAGGCCGACGATCCACTGCGCGTTTGCGTACGTCTGCGCGGCTGAATCCGCGGCGGTTTCGACGCCGTTCTGATTGAAGGCGATCAGGCCTTCCAGGCTCTGGCTGAGGATCGTCCCTTGGGGGGCAAGGCGGCTGACGAGCAGGTCGAGGGCGTCCTGTTGCTGGTCCTTGTCCACCAGCGCGGTCATCTGGCCGACGATGGCGAGGTAGGTCGCCACATTGCGCTTGAGGGTTTTCAGCAGCTCGCGTTCTTCGTCGTTGCTCAGCAAGGCTTCGTGCCGGTCGAGCAAGGCTTGCAGTTCGCTGCCGGTGCGGGTGATCAAGCCTCGGCTGGTGTCACGCACCCGCGATTCGTCGGTGCTCACCATGCGCAGGGACTCCAGGCGGACCGTGGCCACCAGGGCTGCGCTGTCGTGGATGTTCTCGATGCTTGGCATCCAGTTCTTTTCAATGATCAGCGCACTTTCGCGCAGCTTGGCCATCTGGCCCAGGGCAAACATCCCCACCATCACCAGCAGACTGGCCAACACTGCAAAACTCAGACTGGCGCGCAGGCCGATCCGCATATTCCTGAATGACATCTCAATGCTCCTTGTGCGATTAGAACCTGCTCCCGGGTCGGTCTTTTGACCTTGTCAGGGCGGGAGAGGGCGCGCTGTATATCAAAGTGCCATTAATGTGGTAATCAGGGTTTCCCTTAGTTGGATCCAAAGTGCGCGCGGGGGAGGGTGTTCGACCGAGCAAGTGGTTGCCTGTGTTTAACCGGCCAGGCCAAGCGTCCAGCGGCGTACAGGTAAACGCCGAGGCGACTGGCGCGCGTATTTATTGACCGCTTGGTCGACTTATCAAAATTGAAAATAAATGTAAGAACTGAGCGATGTTGTAAAAGACGCCACGAAAAATCGTCCTTCTCCTGCCCACCGGTACGGGCTTAGGCCTCTACACAATTCCCGGTGAACGAAAAATCTATGGCGAATGGGCTGTTGTGGTGAGCGGGCTTGCCCCGCGCTGGGCTGCGAAGCAGCCCCAAAATCCGCACCTCGGCTTATCCTGACACACGGCGTTGGCCTTATTGGGGCCGCTGCGCAGCCCAGCGCGGGACAAGCCCGCTCACCACAGAGAGGCGTTTCAGCTGTTAGAAATTGTGTAGATACCTATGCCTGTACTGGCTAAGCTCAGGGCTTCCCGATGCCCGTTCGAGGTTTCCCGCATGCCGCAGTCCGCCCTCGCCATTGCCCGGATGATCCTCCATGGTTTCGACGATTACCGTGAGCACTTCCGCCAGATCACCGACGGCGCCCGCGAGCGTTTCGAGAAGGCTCAGTGGCAGCAGGGGCAGGCGGCATCGGCGGCGCGTATCAACCTGTATGAGGAGAAGGTCCTTGAGGTGACCACGCGCCTGCGCGCCGGCTTCGATGTCGCGCTGTTGCTGGACATCGATGCCTGGCCGCTGGTGAAAAGCGCCTACATCGGCCTGATCGACCTGCGCTTTGACGATGAGCTGTCCGAGACCTGGTACAACTCGATCTTCTGCGGGCTGTTCAGCCATGACCTGATCAGCGACGGCTGCATGTTCATTCACACCACCCGGCCTAGCCTGCGCCGGGCGCGGGCGGCGCAGACCCGCACGTATGCGCCGGCCGGCAATATTCCAGGCATGCTGGCGCAGATCTTTGCGGACTTCAGTTTCAGCGAGCCCTATGCCGATTTGAGCGCCGACCTGCAGCGCCTCGAAGCGCAACTGCGCGAGAACCTGCCGGACTGGGTCTGCAAGGACCCGGACCTCAAGGTCGAGCTGTTTGCCTCGGTGCTGTACCGCAACAAGGGCGCCTACCTCGTAGGACGCATCTACACCCGCGACGAACAATGGCCCCTGGTGATCCCGCTGCTGCACCGCGAAGGGCAGGGCATCCAGATCGATGCGTTGATCACCGACGAAGCCGAGGTGTCGATCATCTTCTCGTTCACCCGTTCCTATTTCATGGTCGATGTGCCTGTGCCGGCCGAATTCATCGGCTTTCTCAAACGCATCCTGCCGGGCAAGCACATCGCCGAGCTGTACACCTCCATCGGCTTTTACAAGCACGGCAAGTCGGAGTTCTACCGTGCGCTGATCAACCACCTGGCGACCACCGACGATCAATTCATCATGGCCCCCGGCGTGCGCGGCATGGTCATGAGCGTGTTTACCCTGCCGGGCTTCAACACCGTGTTCAAGATCATCAAGGACCGTTTCTCACCGTCGAAAAACGTCAACCGCGCCACGGTGATCGAGAAGTACCGCCTGGTCAAAAGCGTCGACCGCGTCGGGCGCATGGCCGACACCCAGGAGTTCGCCGATTTCCGCTTTCCCTTGAGCAAGTTCGAGCCCGAGTGCCTGGCCGAGTTGCTGGAAGTCGCCGCCGGCACGGTCGAAGTGGAGGGCGACACCGTGCTGATTCGCCACTGCTGGACGGAGCGGCGCATGACCCCGCTCAACCTCTACCTCGACAACGCCAACCCCGCGCAGGTGCGCGAAGCCCTGGAAGACTACGGCCTGGCAATCAAGCAACTGGCGGCGGCGAATATCTTCCCCGGCGACATGCTGCTCAAGAACTTCGGCGTCACCCGCCACGGCCGCGTGGTGTTCTACGACTACGACGAGATCTGTTTTCTCACCGAAGCCAACTTCCGCCATATCCCCGCGCCGCGTACTCCGGAGGACGAAATGGCCTCCGAACCCTGGTACTCCATTGGCCCGCTGGACGTGTTCCCGGAAGAATTCCCGCCGTTCCTGTTTGCCGATGCCGGCCAGCGCAAGCTGTTCGATGAGTTGCATGGCGAGTTGTACAACGCCGATTACTGGAAAAGCCTGCAAGACGCGATTCGCGCCGGCAAGGTGATCGACGTGTTCCCGTATCGCAGGAAAGAGCAGCGATAAGCGTCGAGCTTCAAGCTGCAAGTAAAAGCGGTGGTGATCTTCCTTGCAGCTTGAAGCTTGACGCTAGCCACTGCTTTTCTGCCACACTTGCCGGCCGTGCATAAACAGCTGACCTTCAAAGTACCTGATGACTGACCAAGCACCCACTATCGACCAACTGCTCAAAAACCTCGATCACGCCATGCTCGCCGACCGCCAGCGCTTGCGCCGGCAGTTGCTTGAGCTGCGCAAGAAACCCGACGAGGAGAAGCTGGCGCACTGGGTGACGCGCATGCAGGCGTCCTGTGCTCAGGTCACGGCGCGGCGCGCGAGCCTGCCAGTGATCCGTTACGACGACAGCCTGCCGATTGCGGCCAAGCGCGACGAGATCAAGGCGGCGCTGCAAAAGCATCAGGTGCTGATCATTGCCGGCGAAACCGGCTCGGGTAAAACCACCCAGTTGCCGAAAATCTGCCTGGAGATCGGCCGCGGCCAGTACGGCCTGATTGGTCACACCCAGCCACGCCGAATCGCCGCGCGCAGCGTCGCCAGCCGGGTGGCCGAAGAGCTGGCCACACCGCTCGGTGCGCTGGTCGGCTATCAAGTGCGCTTCGAAGACCAGAGCGATTCCAACACCCTGATCAAGCTGATGACCGACGGCATCCTGCTGGCGGAAACCCAGAACGACCGTTACCTGGAACGCTACGACACGATCATCGTCGACGAAGCCCACGAACGCAGCCTGAACATCGACTTCCTGCTGGGCTATCTGAAGACCCTGCTGCCACGGCGTCCGGACCTGAAAGTCATCATCACCTCGGCGACCATCGATCTTGAGCGCTTTTCAAAGCACTTTGACGATGCGCCGATTGTCGAGGTCTCTGGCCGTACCTTCCCGGTGGACACCTGGTACCGCCCGCTGACCCTGGAACAGGACGAGGAGGGCAACCGCGTCGAAGACGACTTGACCGTTGACCAGGCGATCCTTGCCACCCTCGACGAAATCGCCGCCTATGAGCGCAGTGAGCGACGCAGCCCCGGCGATGTGCTGGTGTTTTTGCCGGGCGAGCGCGAGATCCGTGACGCCGCCGAGATGCTGCGCAAGGCCCAGCTCAAGCACACCGAGATTTTGCCGCTGTACGCGCGCCTGTCACCGGCCGAGCAGCAGCGGATTTTCCAGTCCCACCCGGGCCGCCGTGTGGTGCTGGCGACCAACGTCGCGGAAACCTCGCTGACCGTGCCGGGCATTCGCTATGTGATCGACAGCGGCACCGCGCGCATCAGCCGTTACAGCTACCGCGCCAAGGTGCAGCGCCTGCCGATCGAGGCGATTTCCCAGGCCAGCGCCAACCAGCGTAAAGGCCGTTGCGGCCGGGTCGAGCCGGGCATCTGTATCCGCTTGTACAGCGAAGAAGACTTTATCGGTCGCCCGGAATTTACCGACCCGGAGATCCTGCGCACCAACCTCGCAGCCGTGATCCTGCAGATGCTGCACCTGCGCCTGGGCGAGATCACCGATTTCCCGTTTATCGAACCGCCGGACGGCAAGGCCATCAGCGACGGTTTCAACCTGCTGCAAGAGCTCTCGGCGGTCGACCGCAACAGCCAGCTCACGCCGTTGGGCCGCCAACTGGCGCGCCTGCCGGTGGACCCGCGCATGGGCCGCATGCTGCTCGAAGCCGCCAAGCTCGGCAGTTTGCAGGAAGTGCTGATCGTCGCCAGCGCCATGTCGATCCAGGACCCACGCGAGCGCCCGCCGGAGCGTCAGCAGGCCGCCGACCAGGCTCACGCCCAGTGGAAGGACCCGGATTCGGATTTCGCCGGGCTGGTCAACTTGTGGCGCGGCTTTGAGGAACAGCGCCAGGCATTGACCGCCAGCCCGCTGCGCAATTGGTGTCGCAAGAATTTCCTCAACTACTTGCGCCTGCGCGAGTGGCGCGACTCCCATCGCCAGTTGAGCCTGATCTGCCGCGACATGCAGTTGACCCTCAACAAAGAACCGGCGGATTACCCGAAACTGCACAAGGCGGTGCTGGTGGGCCTGCTCAGCCAGATCGGCCAGAAAACCGAAGACGGCGATTACCTCGGCGCGCGTCAGCGGCGTTTCTGGATTCACCCATCATCGGGTATCGGCAAAAAACGCCCGCAATGGCTGATGACCGCCGAGCTGGTGGAGACCACCAAGCTGTATGCACGCATGGTGGCCAAGATCGATGCCGACTGGATCGAACCGCTGGCCGGGCACCTGATCAAGAAAAACCACTTCGAACCGCATTGGGAAAAGAAGCGCGGCCAAGTGGTCGCCTTCGAGCAGATCACCCTGTTCGGGCTGATCGTGGTCGGGCGCCGGCCGGTGCATTACGGGCCGATTGACCCGGTGGTGTCTCGTGAGCTGTTTATCCGCGAAGGGCTGGTGCGCGGCGAAATCCAATCGCGAGCCAGGTGCCTCACGGCCAACCAGCAGTTGCTGGAACAGCTCGACGAACTGGAAGCCAAGGCGCGCCGCCGCGACATCCTGGCCGACGAAGAAACCCTGTACGCCTTCTACGACGCGCGCTTGCCGGCGGAGATCCACCAGACCGCGACCTTCGACAGTTGGTACAAGGTCAACAGCCAGAAAGACCCGCAGTTGCTGATCATGCGCGAGGAAGACGTGCTGGCTCGCGAAGCCAGTGAAGTCACCGCCGCGCATTACCCGGACACCCTGCACCTGGGCGACCTGGCCCTGGCGCTCAGCTACCATTTCGAGCCCAACCACCCGCGCGATGGCGTAACCCTGCGCGTACCGGCGCCGCTGTTGCCGGCCCTGCCGCCGGAGCGCCTGGAGTGGCTGGTGCCGGGGCTGATCGAAGCCAAGTGCATCGCCCTGGTGCGTAACCTGCCCAAGGCGCTGCGCAAGAACTTCGTGCCGGTGCCGGACTTCATCAAGGCCGCGCTGCAACGCATCGAATTCGCCCAGGGCTCGCTGCCCCAGGCGCTGGGCCGCGAATTGCTGCGCATGACGGGCGCGCGGGTCAGCGATGAAGCCTGGGCCGAAGCGGCGCAGCAGGTGGAAAACCATCTGAAGATGAACCTGGAAGTGGTCGACGCCCAAGGCAAGTTCCTTGGCGAAGGCCGCGACCTGGCTGAGCTGACCGCGCGTTTCGCCGAAGCCAGCCAAGCCGCGTTGGCCGTGCCGCAAACCGCGAAAAGCCAGCAACCGGTGCAGGCCAAGGCGTTCGCGGCGGTAGCCGAGAAGACCCAGCAGAACATCGCCGGTCTGTCGATGACGGTGTATCCGGCGCTGGTGGAAGAAAACGGTACGGTCAAGGAAGGGCGTTTCTCTACTGCCGCCGAGGCTGAGTTTCAACATCGCCGTGCCTTGCAACGCTTGCTGATGCAGCAATTGGCGGAGCCGGCCAAGTTCCTGCGTGGCAAATTGCCCGGCCTCACTGAGTTGGGCCTGATGTACCGCGAATTGGGGCGTATCGACGCGCTGGTGGAAGACATTCTGCTGGCCAGCCTCGACACCTGCGTGCTGGAAGGCGAAACCAGCCTGCCGCGTGACGGCGCGGGCCTGGCCGCGTTGGCCGAACGCAAGCGTGGCAGTTGGACCGAGCATGCCGAACGCCTGGCGCGCCTGACCCTGGAGGTGCTGAAACTCTGGCACGGCCTGCAAAAGCGCTTCAAAGGCAAGATCGACCTGGCCCAGGCCGTGGCGCTCAACGATATCAAGCAGCAATTGAGCAACCTGGTGTACCCAGGGTTTGTGCGCGAAACCCCGGCGCAGTGGTTCAAGGAACTGCCGCGTTACCTCAAGGCCATCGAACTGCGCCTGGAAAAACTGCCAGGCCAGGTGCAAAAGGACCGGGTGTGGAGCGGCGAACTCAGCGGATTATGGGCGCAGTACCAGAACCGCCTGAACAAGCACGCCCAGGAAGGCAAGCGCGACCCTCAGTTGGAACTCTACCGCTGGTGGCTGGAGGAATATCGGGTGTCGTTGTTTGGCCAGCAGTTGGGCACCAAGGTACCGATCTCCGACAAGCGCTTGAGCAAGCAGTGGGGCCAGGTAGAGCCCTGACCCCTTTCAGCGCCAGGAGCAAGCCCCCCCCCCACATTAAAATGGGCAAATCTGCGAGAGGGCGCCAAATCCCTGGGTTTGTGGCAAACTTCGCCGCTATAAATACCGGGATTGTCGCAAAAGGCTGCGGCGCGATGGAATAAAGCGATGCCAGTTTGATGTCCGCTGCGCGGAATCGGACTACTTACAGTTTGGTACGACGGTACCAATATTATCTGCCTGACAGATCTAGAGGAACGACCGTGCATAACGTCGTCATCAGCGGCACTGGCCTGTACACCCCTGCCAACAGCATCTCCAACGAAGAGCTGGTGCAGTCTTTCAATACCTATGTGCAACAGTTCAACCAAGACAACGCGGCCGCCATCGAGCGCGGTGACGTGCAGGCGCTGACCGAGTCCAGTGCAGCTTTTATCGAGAAAGCGTCGGGCATCAAGAGCCGCTTTGTGATGGACAAGGACGGTATTCTCGACCCGCAGCGCATGACCCCGCGCCTGCCCGAGCGCAGCAATGACGAGTGGTCGGTACTCTGCCAGATGGCCGTCGGCGCTGCCGAACAAGCCCTGCAGCGCGCCGGCAAGACCGCCGCCGACATCGACGGCGTGATCGTCGCCTGCTCCAACCTGCAGCGCGCTTACCCGGCCATCGCCATCGAAGTCCAGGAAGCCCTGGGCATCGAAGGCTTTGGTTTTGACATGAACGTGGCGTGCTCCTCGGCCACCTTCGGCATCCAGAACGCCGCCAACAGTATCCGGCTGGGCCAGGCGCGGGCGATCCTGATGGTCAACCCCGAGGTCTGTACCGGCCACCTGAACTTCCGCGACCGCGACAGCCACTTCATCTTTGGTGATGCGGCTACGGCGGTCGTGCTCGAACGCGCCGACCTGGCCACCTCCGAGCATCAGTTCGACGTGGTGAGCACCAAGTTGCTGACCAAGTTCTCCAATACCATCCGCAACAACTTCGGCTTCCTCAACCGCGCGGCGCCAGAGGGTATCGGCGCGCCGGACAAACTGTTCGTGCAGGAAGGCCGCAAAGTCTTCCGCGATGTGTGCCCAATGGTGGCCGAACTGATCGGCGTGCACCTGGCGGAAAACCAGCTGGAGGTCGCCGATGTGAAACGCTTCTGGCTGCACCAGGCCAACCTGAGCATGAACCACCTGATCGTGAAGAAACTGCTGGGCCGCGAAGCGACAGTGGAAGAAGCCCCGGTGATCCTCGACACTTACGCCAACACCAGCTCGGCGGGTTCGGTGATTGCGTTTCACACCTATCAGGATGACTTGCCCAAGGGTGCCGTGGCGGTACTCAGCTCGTTTGGCGCCGGCTATTCGATCGGCAGCGTGATCCTGCGTAAACGCTGACCGCAACTTAAGGCTTTGAAGGGATAAAAAGTGACCTGTGGCGAGGGAGCTTGCTCCCGTTGGACTGCGCAGCAGTCCCATTCTGTGTAAACAAAGAGAGG